>CAZETM010000731.1:0-5121 GCA_964514885.1 uncultured Polyangium sp.
CGCAAGACATTCATAAAGCAAACACCCCAGCGCAAACACGTCCGCCCGCGCATCCAGCTCCAAATCTGCTCGCACTTGCTCGGGAGCCATGTACGCGAGCGTGCCGACCATCGTACCTCTGTGCGTCATTCGAGTCGCACTGTTCACGTACGCGACACCGAGATCGAGTAGTTTGGGCGCTTGAATGTCGTGCTCCACCAACAATACGTTGTTGGGTTTGACATCACGATGCACGATCCCACGCTTGTGCAGGTTCCCCAACGCATCTGCCACCAATATGCCAAACGTTATCGTGTCCTCGATCTCCAGGCTGCCTCGAGCAAGCCGCGCAGCCAAATCTTCACCCTCGAGCCATTCCATCACCAGGTACGGCTCGCCCGATTCCAGTTGGCCATGGTCGACATATCGCACCACATGCGGATGCTCGATTTCTTTGAGCAACGAAGACTCGCGCGCAAAACGACGAGCCAGCGCCGTATGCTCGTGCCGCATCACCTTCACGGCCGCCGGTTTTCCCGTCCTCAGGTCGAGCGCTCGAAAGATATGCCCCATCCCTCCGCTTCCCGCGTGCTGCTCGATGACAAACCTCTGCGCAACGCAATCACCAGAAACAAGCGGCAGGTTCGATTCGCGATCCGAGGGTCGATCATCCACATCCGTATGAGCGTTTGGCGGTTTCGATGGCAGCCGCCTCCCCCATGAATCGACATGTTTGGCCTGCTTCGGCGTCGCTGACTCGCTTGATTCGAGCGGCCCGGCTCCCCGACGTTCGAATTTCATGGCACTCCCAGGTCAAGCAAGAAGTAATCGTAAAAGTGTATTCGATTCATCTTCAGTGACAAGGTTTCTCGAACTTTCCCAGCAGATGACTCGTATCGACCGGATTCGCTCACCCAGCGTGATCTCTCGCGACCGCACCAAATTGCGCACGATTCGTGTATCATGGCGCCATTACCGCCCGTTTGGCCGGACAAATCATTTCATTTGCTTCGCATACCCAGACACTCTGCACAGGATCGAAACATGCAAAAGCCCAAAGCTCCTTCGACTTGGTTGGAACTGAGCATTGACCGGCACGGGGAAGCTCTCCGCGTCAGTGCTCGCGGCAGCCGAGGCGAACAGACGCCGCCTTGTTTGATCGGATCGGCCGATCAAGTGACGGCCATGTTGCGTTTTGGAGCGCTCGTACAGCAGGCCGCTGGCCATGCCAAACCCATGCTACCAGCGCTCTTGACCGATGCCCAAACAACCGGGGAAGCCGTGTTCACGGGCCGCATCGGTCTGCTCGCATCACGCTTGCGCGAAGCGGCCGGCGGACCGCTATTGCTTCGACTGATGGTGCACGATCCCGAGCTTGCTGCCATCGCTTGGGAAGCCTTGTGCAAACCCGGGGAAGCTCTTGGTTTCTGGGCCGGCGCACCCGATCTGCTCCCGGTGCGCGGTGTCGTGAGCAGCGAACCGTGGACGCCCGTGATCGTTCATGGCGCCATTCGAGTTCTTGCAATTGCACCGAACGGAAGCACTGGCCTGGCCACCCTGAAAAGCGCGCTTCAAGAACGTATCGATGCGGGTGAAATCGAGTTTCTCGATCCAATCGAAGGCTTGGCAGCGCACCCTCGACATCTCTTCCCGCGTCTGCGACGCGAACCGTTGCCTCATGTCATCCATTTCGTCGGACATGGAGGAATGAACCGCGGAGTCGCTTCCATTCGCCTTGATGACGGGTCCGAAGACGATGAAATGTGGTTGCCCGTCGAGCTTCTCGCGCAGCAGCTTCAATCTAGTTTTCGGGGTGCATTACGCCTCGTCGTCCTCGAGTGTTGCGAGGGTGCGCGGCCCAGTGCATTCGCATCGGCGGCGGAGCTTTTGGCGCGTGGCGGCGCCGACGCCGTCGTCGCGCATCTTTGGCCTGTACGGGCCGACGTGGCGCGTACGTTTTCCGCGGAACTGTACCGCGCTCTCGTGGGAACGAGCGAACATGCGGGCAACGTCGCGGTCGCCATGAACGAGGCGCGCCGCATCCTGCTCGGAGCGTTCGGCGGCAGTGCTCAAGCCTTCTCGCCCGTGCTTTACCTCCGCGGTTCCGAAAGCATCGTCTTCGACTTTGCCCCACCCACCACCGGTCCGACAAACCTCCCGAGCGACATCATTGCGAGTCCTCTGCCATCCCGAAGACAGGAGTTTGCAATGCCAATCGCCACGCTCGTCGGAATGACGTCAGGCCAAACCAAGTACCTGACAAACGACACACTTTTGCACCTCTGGCGACGTGCTCGCGTGCGCGACGAGCTTCGTTTCCAACCTCCCACCGACGGCTTTTACGACGGCAACGACCTCATGCGCGTCTTTCGCCTGGGACCAGGCAACCTCGAGCTTTTTCTTGGTCGATCCGCGGAACAGAATGACCACAAAAATGATCTCGTCGTCCCGCACAAAAAAGTATCTCAACAATGTCTGCGCATCACCGTGCACGACGGATACACGATGATCCAACGACGTCCCGAATGCCGCGCCCAAGTTCTGATCGGCATGCACGCGCTCGAGCCCGGTGAACAACGGTCGGTTCATCATGGCCAGATCATCACCATCGGACATGCCGTCGCCGGCGTCTTCGTCGATGGACGATACACCCAGCCCGAGGTCCCTCCGCACACGGTGGACCCCATGACCGGCTTGCTCGATCGTGAAGGCATTGCGTGGGAGGTTGCAGTTGCATTGCGTCAAAACGAACCCCCACGACTTTTCCTTGTCCAGCCAACCAACGACGTGACAAACCGTGAATCGGTGGCCTCGCGTATCGCGCTCGCATTGCATGCGTTTGTCCCGGCCCAACCGATCGCTCGCCTCGATGCGTGTGTCCTGATGATGCTGACCGACACCGATGCCGTCGAGCCACTGTTCGACCTGGCCAAACGATCGACCGGAGCGAAACTCGTTGCTGGTCACTACCGAGTGTCGAGCTCTTCGGAGACCGCCTCGCACCAAGCAGCCGTGTGCATCGAAAAAGCTCGCAGTGCGATCGAACGAGCCATGACGCTGGCCACACCGCATAACGTCGTCGACTTGAACCAACACACGCCCGTCATACTCGACAATCCGCGATTCGAACGCGATGCCGCAGCTCTGCTCGATCGCGGTGGCGAAATGATTCTCGTTGCCATGGCCGAACGAGAGCGTCTCACACAAATCGGCAAAGGCGTCTGTGACGCACTCGAGCTCGAGCTGCTCGAGATGCTTGGGCGCAACGCTGATGTGCACGCGATCTTGTCCCGTCCCATTCCGGGAATCGTTGCGTGTGCGGCCCCTGGAGCACTCGATCAGACAATGCAAAAACTGGCGGCGAGTTGGCGCGCCCTCGGTCCCGTTCGTGGGGACAATATCGAGGTGGAGCGAGAGATCTACACGGAGATCGTGCGTGCACCGGACGCACCCGACGTAGCTAGGCGCGCGGTCGAGCTAGCGTCCGGACCAACCCTGCGCATCGAATCGTTACCGGCGCCGCTTGCGTTGCATGTTCGCGCCGCGCTTGGTGCGACGGGTGTATTGGAAGCGGCGACCACGCTGGTCGAGTTGGTCCGGGAAACCGTGCGGTTCATCTCCATCGTCTTGGTCAGTATGCTCGCGCGTTCGATACAGAAGCTGCCCGTGTCCCGCCTTCGGGAGGCACATCAAACGTGGCGCGAGCCTTGGGGAAGTCTCGTCGTGCAAGCCGCCGTGACGCTTGCCGACACGCCCGGACGCACTGGCGCTCTGGTGTCCACATGGTTCGGTCCACAAGGCGCGCCGCATGCCTCCCTCGCAAGCGGAGTTCGTCTCGCGGAACGACTGCAACGGGCCTTGGAGCATCGGCCGATCGACATGGCTGCGATACATCGCGAGGCGTCTGCCATTCCCAAAGCCGTCGACGAGCTCATTACGATCCTGAGTGCTTTGCGAGGTTGGTCGCTCGTTGCGGTGCAACGTTCCGACGCGCTCGATCCATACCGGGACGCGGAGACCTTGAGCTACATCGATTACACCGGATCGTTCGAGATGGGCACGTCGCGAACCATCACGCTTCTATCGAATCGCCGGGTCGGTCCCTTCGTGTATTTGGCTCGGTTTGCGGAGGGGATTGTCGTGCCGCTCGAGCCATTTGCAAGGCGTCGACTGTGTCCCGAGTGCGGCATGGAGGAGTTGTTCTGGACCGACGAACTCATCGTATCGGCTGGCGGTTATATTTACCGCAACATCGATCGCAAGCACACGTTGCAGGAGAAAGTCGAGCTACGGGACATTCCGCCTGCACTTCGAAGTACGCGTGAGCGCAGCCATAACGTCGCTCCGCCACGGTGAACGCGTTTCCAGGAAGGCTCGCGTCTCGCGAGTGTCTCGGGCCTCGAAGACATTCATCTGCTAGGGAGTTCCATCATGTCGAACAAAGCACTGATCGAAACACTATTGAAAGCGTTCATGGCCAAGGACTTACCTGCGATCATGGCGATTTTTGCCGACGACGCGGTTTTTTACGATCCTCATTATCCTCAGCAAAGGATGGTGGGCAAAGCGCAAATCGAGCGTGGATTGACTTGGGGACTGAGCAGCCTAAAAAAACCTGGGTTCACGATCCGCGCGATGTGGCTCGACGAGCAAAGCGGCGTGATTGAAGTCGACACGCATCATGTTTTGATGGTTGGGATAGAGATCAAATTCGACCAAGTTTTCGTATTCGAGACGCGAGAAGGGAAAATCACTCGGCTGCAATCGTACGTGCCGTATTCACCGCCGGGCATTGGCGGCATGCTCTCGAAGGTGACTCGATTTGTTTGGTGGATTCAGGGGAAACTATAGCTTGAGGTGAGCACGAGTATGACAAAGGTCGAGCGCTTGGCGTTCGACCTTTGTCATTTCGACTGTGAACCATTACGAGCTGTCGGGATGAGCGGTAGGACGCGCGACGGCATCGACGAGTTATGGGGAGATTTCCTTGGGTATCTTGTCGACGGCGTCCGAGATTTCCGAAATTAGGTCTTTCGTATCCTGTTTTCCCCCCGATATCACATTTGGCTCGGTAGAAGGCTGCGAGTTAACAGGGGGATTCTTGGCGAAGTCGACCGTCACATCCACGAACAACGCATCCAA
>CAZETM010000732.1:0-5121 GCA_964514885.1 uncultured Polyangium sp.
TCGTTCGTGAAGCTTTTCGTGAGGGCGGGGAGGGGGCAGCAATTGGTACGCCGAGGTACATGTCTCCCGAGCAATCCCGAGGTGAGGTGCTTGATGGTCGAAGCGATCTTTATTCGGTGGGGTTGCTTCTCTATCAGATGCTGACGGGTCGTCCGCCCTTCACAGACCGCGATGCTGCCCGTGTTTTGTCGCGTCAGATCCACGAAGTACCGAAGCCTGTTTGTGTTGTCGCGCCCGACGCGAGCATCCCGCAATGGTTGTCGGACGTGGTTGCGACTGCATTGGCGAAGCGCCCTGAGGATCGCCCACCGAGAGCGGGAGTGTTCTTGGAGATGCTCGGCGACGGTTCGTAGGTCCGAGAGCGAACGAACGGGGTTGCCTCGAGGCGCATGACGCCGCTGTACGGCGCGAGTGGAGACGTGTACCTTCGCGCCCCGATAACGATGGATCCTCGCGAACTCGAAATGGTCGTCCAGCGCCTCATCGCGAACCCTCACGATCAGGAGGCGCTCGCGTATGCACACCGTGCTGGTCAGCAGGACCCGCGTGTCTACGCAATGGTGCTCGAGCGGGTCGGTACGCAGACCCCTGACCCTGCTTATGGCGCGCATTGGCTCTCCGAAGCCGCGAACGTCTGGCAGCAGGCTCTCGGCGACTTCAACAACACCGTGCGTACGTTGACGCTCGCGGTGGACCGAGATCCGATGGGTCGCTCAGCGGAACGTCTCGCGCAGATGTTTCGCGACAAGGGCGACGCGATGTCCCTCGTGCAGCTCTACGAGCGACAAACCACGGCTCTGACGCCTTCCGCAGCGAAACCCGAAGCTCGCGCAGCTTTGCTCAAGCTGCATGAAGAGCTCGGACGCATGTGGAGTGAGCCGCCGCTTGGACGACCCGAGCGAGCCGCGGACAACTGGCGCCGTGTTGCCGAACTCGATCCGCGCAACGTGTACGCGATTTATGCCGCTCGCGAGATCTACAAAGCGCAGCAGCAGTTTGCCCAAGCGATTCCGTTTTTCGCGATGGAACAAGCCATCGCCGACAACGCTGAGCGCAAGCTCGCGCTGTACCGAGACGAAGCGGACATTCGCAAACGCGCCGGTGACTTTCCTGGTGCAACGCAAGCGCTCCGCAGTGCACGTGCACTTCAACCGACCGATGTTGCGTTGACGCAAGAGCTTGGCGTGAGCGTGCTCGAGCGCATCAACGCGGGCGAAGATGTTCCGCAGCCCGAGCGTGACGAGACCGCCGGAATCTTCGTGCAGCTCGCCGAAATGTACGACGGTGAGTACGGTTTGTCCTACTCGATGTCCGCGCTCGGTGCGTCGCCTGGACACGATCGCGCCATGCAATTGGCGGATCACTTTGGGACGCTGCTTGGTCGTTCGGCCGATCTTGGACCGCAATACGCGGCGTATCTGCAAGCGAATCCGAATGGATTCATGGCGAACGTCGCACGTTCGAAAGTTGGCAACGCGTCACCTCCTGCAGCGCCTGCAGCTCAACCCGAGCCGGCTGCGCAACCTGTCGTTGCAGCTCCGCAAGCGGCAGCGCCTGCGCAACCCGAAGCAGCAGCTCCGCAAGCTGCACCTGCTGTCGTTCCAGCCGCTGCGCCGTCGCCGCAACCTGTTGCAACTCCGGCACCTGCGCCCGTGGGTGACGTGAGCGCGTTGCTCGAAGAGGCATTGGTCGAAGCGCAGAAGGGTCGCAAGCCGCAGGCGTATGCGAAGTATCGCGACGTGCTCAAGATCGATCCTGCACAGCCCGAAGCGTTGTCGTGGGTCGAAGAGCATTTGCGACAGAAGCGCATGTTCGCTGATCTGCGCGACGTGCTGCTCGCAGCTTCACGTGTGCCGACGGTCTCGCGCGAGACGCGTTTGGCGCAGCTTCGCGACGTCGCGGGCATGTGCGAGTCGCAGCTCCGCGACATCGAAACGGCGATCACGGCGTGGAAGCAAATCTGCCAGATCGATCGTGGTGACGATCAAGCTCGCGATCAGCTTCGCCGCTTGCTCGAACGCGGATCCAAGTGGGACGACCTTGCGATGTTGCTCGAGCAGGAGGCGATGAGCGCTCCTGATCCCGAGCAGAAGATCGTGATCGAAAAGAAGCTCGCCACGCTGCACGAAACGAAGCGCAAGGATCTCGTTGCTGCAGCCGAAGCGTGGACACGCATCGTTGCGTTGCAGCCCGAAGACGATGCGGCACTTCTTACGGCGGTGAAGTTTTTCGAGAAAGGCGAGCGTGCGGACCTCGCGGCTCAAGCGATCACGGACAACCTCGTTGGCTTCAGCGAGAAAAACGTGCGCGCATCGTTGCTCCAGAAGCTCGGCGAGCTTCGCGTTGCACTGAGCGATGCGGGCGCGGCTGGTGATGCGTTTGCCGAAGCAGCCGAGCTGCTCGGACAAGCGAAGATCTGGGAGTCGGCCGAGAAGGCGTACGTGACTGCAGGTCGGTTGTCCGATGCAGCCAACGCAGTCGAACAACGTGCCGAGCTCACGGAAGGCAAAGCGCAAGCTGCGCTGCTCGCACAAGCTGCGGAGTTGCTGCTGAGCGCTGGTGATCAATCGATGGCGACGGTACGTCTCGAACGAGCCGCCGAGCTTGATCCGACGAACGACAAGTACTTCGAATCGATCGAGGCTCAGTATCGAGCAACGAGTCGCATGCCGGACCTCGTGCAGCTCTTGTTGTCGCGCGCAGACAAACTGAACGATCGAATGCGTCGCACGGGAGCACGTCGCTCGGCGGCTGAAGTGCAGCGACAAATCGGCGATCGCGAAGGTGCACGCGAGAGCTTGCTGCTCGTGCTGCGCGATGGTGACGACACTGGTGCGCTTGCGCTTCTCGTCGAGGACGCGGCCGATCGTGGCGACTACCAAGAGTGTGTCGAGTTGCTTCGACGCATCGGAACGATTGCTACGACTCCGGACGAAAAACTCCGCCATGCGCTCCGAGAAGCAAACATCCTCGCCGAGTCGATCCAAGACATCGATGGCGCAATCGAACGCTACGAAAGCATTCTGAAGACGCTCGATCCCAAGAGCCGCGAAGCCCTTGGAGCCATCGCGAATCTCGAAGAGCGCCGCACGAATTATCCCGGGGCTGCCAACGCGCTCGAGCGTGAGCTTGCGTTGGTCGAAGGGGAAACGAAGACGGAGATCGCGCAGCGTCTGGCGCAGATTTACGAAAGCCGCCTCGGCGATCCGCGTGGTGCCATCCGTGCGCTCGAGGTCGTGCATGCGGCTGATCCCGAAGACTTCGATGCGATCGCCCGTCTCGAAAAGCTTTGTGGCGATGTTGAAGATTGGCCGCGTGTTGCGCACTTCCTGCAACTGCTGATCGAGGTCGAGGGTGACGAAGAAGAAGCGTCGCGGATGACTTGCCGTCTCGCCGAAATTCTTCACGACCGACTCAATCGTGGCGACGAGGCTCTCGCGGCACTCGACAAGATTGCCGAGACCGGTGACGACGCGTGCCGTCGTGCGTACGTGGAGCTTGGCGACAAACTCGGATGGAAAGGGATTGTCGCGACGAAACTCGTGTCGTGGAACGAGACGGGTTCGGGACAGGCGCGCAACGAGGCTCTTCGCGGAGCGTTCGATCGGTTTGTCGAAGTGGGACGCAACGCGGATGCAGCGCGTGTGGCTGCCGAGCTTGCGCGTTCACGCGGGGCTGATCGAGCGCTCGCTGAGAAGCTCGAACAGATCGCCATCCAGCTCAAAGATCTCGACTCGCTCTCCGTTGCGCACGACTTGCTCGTGAAGGAACTGTCTGGCGCCGTGCGAGCGACCGAGATGGTTCGTCAGGCCGAAGTGCAGGTCGCTACAGGTGTTGCCGCTCAAGAAGCGATTCAACATGGCGAAGGCGCTTTGATGAGCGTGCCTGCGGGCGAGGTCGATCCGCTTCTCGGACGTCTCGCAGCGCTCGCGCCTTCCGTCGCGCAAGCGATCGAGATCTACGAGCGTCAAGTTGCGCGATGCCGAGCTCCTGGAGATCGTCTTCAAGCACTGGCTCGTGCGGCGCAAGTTGCTGCCGAGCGCGGCGTGATGGATCGGGCTCGCGGCTTCTTCGAGCTCGCGCTTTCGGGTGGCGTGCAAGACGACGTCGTCAACGCGCTCGAACAAGTTGCGGCGGCTGGCGACATGCGAGCGGGTACGACGACGCTGCGTACGATCTTGGCCGAAGCGCTCGCGGGTGGTGGTCAAGGTACGCGTGACGGTGGACGTACGAAGAGCTCGCTGCTCCGACGTGCTGCAGGCATCGCGCATCGTTCGCTTGGTGATACCGAACGAGCCTTCAAGTGGCTCGGTGATGCACTCGTCACGCACGTCGACGATGCCTCGCTCGAAGCATTGGAGAACTTGGGCCGCGAGCTTGGTGCATTGCCGCGTGTCGAAGCGACGCTTTCCAGAGCGCTCGAAGAGGTCTTCGACGGTCCGCTCGTGCGCAAGTTGATCCAACGTCGTGCACGTCTGCGTCGCGATGCTTTGAACGACAAGAAAGGTGCCGCGATCGACTTCAAGAAGCTGCACGACTTGTCGCCATCGGATCACGACGTGATGCACGAGTTGTCGAACTTGCTCACCGAGCTCGGCGATCATCGCGGCATGGTTCAGCTTTACGAAGATCAGATCCTGCGTGGTCGTGATCCTTCGGCGCGTGCTGAGCTTGCGCGCAAAGTCGCTCGCGTGTGGGAAGAAGAGATTGGCGATGCGCGTGAAGCTGCCGATGCGTGGCGACGCGTGTTGCGCATGAAGGCGGGTGATCAGGAAGCGACGACGGGTCTCGAGCGGGCCAAGACGGGCAAGCTCAAGAAGGCACCACCGCCTCCTCCGGCTGCAATTTCCACGCCTCCGCCGGCTGCAGTTGCGATGCCTCCGGCTCCGGTGGCAGCGCCGGCTTCGTCGGCTCCGCCCGCTGGCGACCTGGATCTGACTCCGGTTGCTCCTGCGGTTGCGTACGACAATTACGGTCAATATTCCGCACCGCCCATGGTTGCAGCGCCTCCGGCCTATGTTCAGACCGAGCATGTGTTGCCAGCGTATGCGGAGCCGCAAGCTGTTCAGCCTGCGTATGCCGATCCCAATGCGCAGCAGCCTGCGTATGCCGATCCCAATG
>CAZETM010000733.1:0-5117 GCA_964514885.1 uncultured Polyangium sp.
GTCACGCAGAGCGAGCTTGAGATCACCAATGGTCAAGTTGCGCATGGCGCCGAGCATACTCGAATTTGCAAGCCGAGACAAGTGTGACGAACGGGTCTGTCGGGTGAGGACGGTAGGCGCGAGCGCGCAAAGGCGGCAAGAGCAGGGCGACCCGCGGACCATGCGGCAAAACACGGAATCACTCCGATGGGGCATCTCGAGCCTGCTCACACCACAGCAGTTCTTGGCGGAGCCCCGCGGGAATGGCCCATGAGCAACCTTGTTGCAGATTTCCAACGAATCGACTAGCTTCGCGCCATGGGCCGAATTGGACAACGAGCCGTCGAGAGCGTGAGCACAAATTTCAGGAAGTTTGTGAACCAGTGGCCGTCTTGGAGGTGGCTGCCTCAGAAACTACAGGCTGCCGGGCTCGAACCAACGAAAGCCATCGAGCTTCGCACAAACGATCCGCGGCGATCATGGATTATTCTGGCAAAGCCTAACGACGCGCTCGTGAACCATTTCGATCTCGCTCCCGAGGTCTTGGTGTTGTGCTCGCCTTGGGATGACATGCAAGCCAATGATGTCGGATGCGCCGAAGATAAATTTCGCGAGGAAATTCGTCTCGATCCTGGCTTTGCGCTCGTTGTGACGGGCGATGTTGATGCAGGTCGACGTCTTGGTCGCATCGTGCCCGAAAACCGTCGATACATTTTCATTTCACATCAAAAGCTCGAGAATGCGTTGGATCCACAAGCAATGTTACGCGCGGAGCTTCGCGATGCCCTCGGTCAACGCAAGTTGTTCGACATGCGAGGGCCGGCCGATGGTCGGCAATTCTTTGGACGCGAAAAGGAACTCGAAGCGCTCGAGCGTGATGTACAACTTGGCCTGTGTCTCGGGATATTTGGTTTGCGCAAAGTAGGAAAAACGTCTCTGTTGCGCCGGGTTGCCGAAAAGTTTCGGAGCACGGGACAAGTGATTCCCATTGTCGCAGATCTTCAGACCTTGCATTTCAAAAAGAGAGATCTTGCAGGGCTCGGTGCGTTCCTCGGTGCAGCTTTTGATCGGGAATTGGAGTCATCGAGAAGGATGAGTGTCGACGGTCTGCCTGCAGAAGGCTTTGATCGTTTTGAGCAAGCTATCGCAAGGGCACAACGGGATGGCGATGCCAGGGTGTTGCTGATTCTCGATGAATACGAAGTCCTGCTCGATGGCCGCATTCCGGTGGTGGATGGACTGGAATTTCTCACGTGGCTTCGAGGTTTGGCCCAGAGTCATGCCAAGAATTTCAGTTTCATCCTTGCGGGTCGTAATGCCCGATTCATGATGCCCGCGCGGATTGATGGTCGTGACAATCCGATGTACCGATTTCTCAAGACCGTGCGTATCGCGGGGTTGAGTCCCACGGAATGCCGCACGATGGTGCGTAAGATTGGTCGTCGAATGGCGCTGAACTTTTCAACCGATGCTCTCGATATTTTGGTGGAGCAGACGGGAGGACATCCCGCACTCACGAGGACCTTGGGCGATTTGGTCGATCAGGCGATTCCGCTCGCCCATCGAGATCCGGAAGCGGCCCAAGTGGATGCCATCCTCATGAAGCAAATTTTGCCCAGGTTTTCGCGCAATCCCGGAGTCATTGAAGATATGCAGGAATTAATATCCGCTTCCAATGATGTCGACAAGCACGCTGGGGCATACTTGGTCCACCTTGCTCATACAGTGCCGACTTCTGCGAGCCCGGTCGAAGCCAGCATCCACGATGCGCTCGTCGAATATGGCATCCTGGCCGAGGATCCTACTACATTTCGCATTGGTCATTTAGCGACGTGGCTTCGGGAAAATTATTCGAATCCGTTACAGGCAGCCAATGGTTGATAAATTGGACAACCCGTATCGGTCGGATCTCCCAGCCAATACGCTTTTCGTGGGTCGCGAGGATCTTCTTGGCGATTTGATCCATGCGGTGCATTCGGGCCGAAACACCATCCGGACGATCATGGGAGGTCGCGGTATGGGAAAAAGCTCATTTGCAGCCCAACTCGCAACACGGCTGGGGCAAGATGCTCTGACCATCGTCACAGGAGGAAACGTATCGACCGTCGAACGGGAACTTGGTCGGGCGCTCGAAATCGATTTCAACGATCCTGATCTCGTCAACGTGTTGGCTGCACGGCCGTCGCGTGAGCCGAAGCAACGTATTGTCCTTCTCATCGACGAGATAGAAAGGATCTTGGATGATCCGCAAGGCAAGGGATTGCTCGACAATCTTCTCAAAGCCTATACGAAGGCTGGCGGCAAACTGGGTGTCGTGGTTCTAGGTGGAACGAAAGTTCTCGAACTTTTGCAGGACACGGTGTCCCCCTTTGCTCGTGTCACCGGCGGCACGCATGTTTTGACCGGACTTGGACGCGACGAGACCGCGCGACTCTTGCGCGAACCATTGAAGCTTGAGATTTCCGATGATATGGTGGATGCCTTGTGGGCCGAGACGGCGGGACATCCGTGGTTGCTTCAGATGTTCATGGAGATCGCGGTCGATAACGCGTCGGAATTATCCGAAGTGGCGCAGCACATTCCGGCAGCGATCGAGAAAGCATGCCGTCAGAAGCTCAATCGGGTGGGTTTCAGGATTTGGTGGGAAAACTTGGGCCACCGCGGGCAGGATGCGTATCGACGCATCATACGTCGACCATCAGCGGTGCCTCGTCAACAATGGTTGGCGCATTTCGGGGATCTCCCAAGGGAGCCGCTGGAGGTCTTGGCATCGACCGGCGTGGCTGTATTCGACATGGATGCTGAGACCGTGATTGCTCGTGGGATGTTGTTCCGGCGATGGGTGGAGGAGAATATCGCCCTCGTGGAACAGGTGACGGAGTCCCACGCGAACCAAGACGCGCTCAATAACTGGCTCGACGACATCCACGTGAGCGATTTCGAGCGCCTGGTGATTCGCGTGTTGGCGGCCTGGGCACGTGCGACCGTCGAATTCCCTGCTGCAGCCATAAGGACTCAGAAAAAACCACGCGGGGACAATCAGGACTTGCAACCGGAAGCATTTTTCCAAATGCATGCCATCGTCGCGCTTTTGACCCATGAGCGTCTGACGGCCGAGCCTGAAGCTCTTTCAACACGTGCGCGCGGTCGTAGTGACGTCAAGGTGCGATTGCGCGCGGACACGACCCAGCGAGCATGCATTGAATTCAAGATCTTCAAGCGCGACGATGAAACGGTCGTCAAACAAGTGCTCGACTATGCTGCACCTGAAGATACGTTCGCTGCCGTCATTTCCGTCGATCGCGGGAAGCAGCCGATGCGTGCTACGTATGAATCGCATTGTTTCAAAGATGCTCCCTACGTTGACAAGGTCGACGCTCCCTTGACCATAAAACAACCCGGTTTTTTCACCAATCACGCACGAAGTGGAGAAGGTTGCCATCCCATTCGAGTATGGCATTTCCTTCTGCAACTCAGGAATGATTGATTGGTGTTTCTAGGTGGCTGGTGACAAACAGCGGCGCGCCCGACAGCGCTCGCATATGTGAAGTGGCCACTTCTCTCACTTCTCGGCGAAGTTTGCGATGCAGAAAGACTACGCGCAAACCCTTTACTTAAGCGTAAATCGCTCGTTTCATCGTATGAAGGCGCAAGCTCCTAAGAAATGAGAGAAAAGTATCATGATTCATCCCTATCGCACGATGACATCGGTTACGTGAGGGCAGCCAAAGTTCGTCGCAATGTGCTCGATGAGAGCAAGTTTGCACTGTCCGAGCCATTCTGGTGGATTCGGCGCATAGAGTTCAATCTCCCAAGTGGCGTAGTTCTTGCCATTGCGCTTTTGGCTCGTCTTAAGCGCACACACGGCGCCGCAATGATAGAAGAAGTTTACCAGTCGACGAAGAGAACGCTCAACGTCTTCGCCGCCATTGGCGGCCAAGAATTGCCACGGTTTCGGCTCGCTCAGAGGAGTCGAATGCGATCGGAAGTTGATGTCGTTCACTCCTTTGTACCTCGTACTATTACAAATACTGCATAGAATCTGCAGGTTGTCGATTGTTTCGGGGCCACCGTGATCGCGAGACACGATATGGTCAATCTCCAGTTTGACGCCTTTCCCCTGGGCACCACACGCTTGGCATGCATTGTTGTCGCGTATGAGAACCTGCTCTCGCAATCTCGCAAGTTGCTCACGACTCATGGGGCCAATAGGTTTCCGTGGAACGGGACGTTTGCCCGGAGTACGTCCAACGGATCCATGTTTCTGATTCTGATATATCCTATAGATCGCTGCGTCGAAGTCCGCAGACACGGGGTTGGGGGTGAGGCATGATACGCGAATTTAGCCTTATCTTAGCACCTATGCATCCAAACCCCACATGCCTGCTGACATGAGGGAGTTGCGCGTGTAGGTCGCCTTCGTCAGTCACCGACATAGCGATGTTACGCGTGCAGGTCGCCCTCGTCAGTCACCGACGCGCACGAGTCACAAGGTTTGCGCAAATGTCGCGAGTTTGCCCAAATCGTCACGAAGCAATGGTTCGCCCCCGCCAAACGCAATCATCGATGCACCGAGATTCCGCAACGCGACGATTCTCTATCGCAATTCGTCGTGTGCGGGCATGACGCTATCGGGTTTTGCATCGAGATAACAATCGGTGATCGGCGCGTAACATCGGGAGGTCAGGGGCAAGTGCGCTTCGAGTGGCTCATGGGGTCGTGATTGGTTTTTTCCAACCGACGGATCGGCTTGCATCCATGGTTCCCTCTTCGTGTATACTCGTCGTCGTCCGAACCCATCCGCGCCGACACAAGAGGCCCCATCGTGAGCGTCGCTCCATCTTCCATTCATCTTCAAACGTAAATCCCAGGCCCTGGAAGTCGCGCCATCGTCGCCTCGTACGAACCGATGGTGGCCATCTGCGAGCGGCTTCGTGCGGACCTGTAGTGCAAAAAGATCGTGCGTATCCCGTGCCACGAGCGTCATCGCAGACGTTCGTGGTCGACACTGAACGCCGTCACAGCCTCCAGGAGCGTGAATGGTCTATTACACCCCTCGCGTTCCGACTGCCTTGCAGGCCTCGTCGACGAGCCCTGCGTGGCAATCGGACTGCCTGCAGGCGTGGAATCACCCGGGC
>CAZETM010000734.1:0-5074 GCA_964514885.1 uncultured Polyangium sp.
GAGCCGAATCGGTGATCGGCGTGGCGAATGGCGATTCGGGCTGGTCGGGATCGCCTAACGCGAGGGCGAATGGCGATGGGGATGGAGGCGGGTTGGCATTCGAGGGGAGGAGGCGGGCTAGGGAACGAGGTTCTTACCCTTGCAAATTCAGTTGACTTGAACCACGTGCTCACTTTATCCTCGCAACATGAACGACTCATCATTTCGAGCGTTGGCATCACTGTCGTGCCTCATTTGGATGTGTCAGCGATTTCGAGCCTTTGTTTCGTTTGGGCTCATCGTCTGCATGGTATTCTCGTTTTTGCCGCTAGGTTGCCATTCGGCTCGCGTACGGTATGGCTTGAGACGGGAGGGAAAACCGTACGTCCCTGCCGCTACGGCGGAACAGCTCAAAGAATGCGGCGAGCTGATTCAGACGGATATCGAGCCGGGGCGGCGCGCAGTCGATGCCAGGGTGAAACTCGACGAGAACGGTCGCGTTTTGGACGTGGCTACGACGGGTGAGCCTAATCCGGACATCGGGATCTGCATTCGTATTGCATTGCGAGAGATGAAGGTCGACAAGGACGTCATTGACAATGCCGCGCTTCGCTCGACTTCCTCGTCACCGCCGATCGCGGAGACGATACCGAATCGGGCGCTCATTGGACAGGTCGAGACCGTGGTGGTGGTAACGGTCGTCTTTGTCGAGGTTATCATTATTGAGGAGGCGATGATTGCGCTGGGGCTGACGGTCACGGCAACCGTCGCAGCGGCCAACGGCCTTGCAACCGCGTCCTCGAATGCAAGGCAGGCCGGAACGCCCCGCGGCACGCGGAAGCCACATCAACCCAATGCAAAGAAGTGGGCCGACAACGGCGGCTCGATTTACCAGAAGGCGGATGGAACGACGACGTACACGCGGAGCGATGGGGTGGCGGTGACGTATGACCAGGCGGGGTTTCCAGATCTCACGCCGTACAGGCACCCCACGGTGAAGGATGTGCAGATCGAGTTTACGGGGAAGTACGAGAAAGATTTTGCGCTCGCTGATGAGGCAGCAGGCATTACAAAAAAATTGAGGCTCCAAGAAAAGTATACCTGGCATCACCACCAAGACGGAAAGACCATGCAGTTGATCAAGCAGGATGTGCATAGAGACTTCTTCCACACGGGCGGCATGTCGGGGAAGCGATAAGGAGATAGAGACGATGCAAATCGAGGAACCGAATCCGTATGGCGCGACGTCGCGCAAGGCGATCGCCGAATTCGAGGCACGCCAAGGTGTGCTACTACCTGCCGAATACAAGGCATTTCTACTCAATTCGAATGGGGGAATGCCAATTCCGGATGTGTTCGAGGTCCCAGGGTGGCACGGTCAAGCGACTGAACTCCTCACCTTCTACGGCATTCATGAAGACCCAGGCTATTCGCTAGATAGTGCATGCGAGACGTATGATGAGCGCGTACCTGCGGATCTCATCCCCATTGCTACAGACTCAGGCGGGAACAACATCTGCATCGGCTGGGAAGGCGAACGCGAAGGGAAGATCTACTTCTGGGATCACGAGGACGAACTCGATGAGGATGGCTGCCTCCGATATGACGACTGCAACGTGTTTCTCGTGGCGAACAGCCTTCAGGAGTTCCTCGATAGCCTCATGACCCATGAAGAGTCGGATAAGAGGGACGAAGAAAGGGGAAAGTAAAAGAGCCATATCCCCGCAATGTGCAGCCAGTGAGCAAGTAGGCGGTCCGGCACTCGTCAGCCTCGTAAAGCATCCCTCTTCCCGAAGCGACTACCTTCACCACGCCTGGAAGAGCCACCGCTCCGAGTCGACCAC
The DNA here is from genome assembly GCA_964514885.1 of uncultured Polyangium sp. GTDB lineage: Bacteria > Myxococcota_A > Polyangia > Polyangiales > Polyangiaceae > Polyangium. Next base: position 1,824 of record CAZETM010000734.1, read on the forward strand.
CATCCACCGAAAATTCCACCCTCCACGAAGCATCATCCCGATTCATTTTCTCTGTTTTCCCTCCGCGAAAACGTGCATCATCCCACGTCATGATGCGGCGTTCCAATTTCGGTGGCGTGCTTGGTCTGGGATTGTTTTCCGCGCTCTTTGTCGCGTGTGGCCTCGAAGCGACCGGCAGCTATGTCGGCCCTCGAAATGATCCGTCCGGTGGCAACGGCGGAACAGGCGGCTCAGGAGAAGCTGGTGGCCCCGGAGGTGCAGCGGGAGCTGCGGGCATGGGCGGAAGTGCCGGCTCAGGTGGCATGCCCATCGTCGTGTGTGGTGACGGCTACGTCGGACCGGGGGAAAGCTGCGAGGATACCAATGCCAAAAGCGGTGATGGTTGTTCCGACTCGTGTCTGTCGGAACCCGCCGACGATTGCCCCGGTAGCAACGTGTTTCTTGGCTCCACGCCCATTGTTCTCACGGGCGATATCTCGACGTTTACCAATGCGCACGATGCGACTTGCGGCCCATTATCGCAAAAGGACGTCGTTTATGCGGTGACGCCTAGCGTGAGCGGCACCATGACCGCGACGCTCGGAATGGATGGCAACAAAGTCCTCTCCATTCGTAGTGAATGCGACGGGAATCTGCCATTGAATGGCGAAGAGATTCTTTGTGATACGGCCATGAGCGCCGACGCCACGCTCGATATGTGGGTGCACGCCGGAGTCACCTATTACGTCATTGCCGAAGGCGAGGGCAGCGTTTATTCATTGACCTTATCCATTGCCCGTTGCGGCGATGATACGCTCCAGGGAATGGAACAATGTGACGATAAGACCAACCTTTCCTGTGCAGGTTGCCTGCTTTGCAACGGCCCGGGCGAATTCATCGATCCCAACTCCAAACATTGTTATCGGTATGTCACGTCCATGGAGGAGTGGGAACGAGCGCGCACCGATTGCATTGCGTGGGGCGGCGACTTGGCAGCCATTCGAGACAAAGCCGAATTCGACTTCTTGGACCAACACATGAATCCCAAACTCGAGGGCGACATCTGGGTCGGAGGTCGGGCCATCCAGCCCATGTGCTCGTACAAATGGGTCAATGGCGAACCCTGGTATATCGAATGGGTCACCAACCAACCGAATTCCTCGAGCGACGAATGCGTCGAGTATTACTTCGACTCGGGTGAGCGCAAACTCTCCGACCTCGAGTGTACGAACACCAGAAACTATTTATGCGAACGAGCGCCCGCGGGATTCTGTGGCGACAATATCGTGCAGCCCGGCGAAGAATGCGATGGCTCAGCCCTCGGCGCAACCTGCACCCCCGATTGCAAACGCACCATCAAGTGCGACGGAGCCGGCGAGTTCTCCGATCCCACGACAGAGCATTGTTACAAAGTCGATGCAACCACCGTGACCTTCTTTCAGGCGAAACAGAATTGCCATGCCTGGGGCGGATATTTGACCGTCATCGAATCCCAAGCCGAAAACAATCTCATCGAACCGAAAATCGGTGGCTGGTCTTGGATTGGCGGATGGGAGGGCGGATTAAATGGCGGGGCGATCGTCTGGGAACAGATACCCACGACGTGCGATTACAAGAATTGGCGCAGCGGCGAGCCCAATAACGACACCGAAGATTGCATCATCATGCACGACAATAGCAACGGGCAATGGCTCGACGAAACCTGCTCCAAGTCGTACGGATACGTCTGCGAAAAAGACCCGTGACCGGCAGTCTGGGCGGTTCACATTTTGCCCTTGCGTCAACTTCGTGCGTGACGTGAAGCCACTGTTGCGGTTGTCCGGGAGGCCTGTATGCTAGAGGGATGCTGAATCATCCACGTACAGCTTTAGCTTCTGGTTCGACGCGTTTTCTAGTGGCCGCCGGCCTCGCAGCAATGCTTGGCGCCTGCGCCGCTGATGATACCTCGGAGGCGATTCCGCCGCCGGTTCTCGTGACTGCATCGCGACCGCCGCCGCCCATCAGTGGTGGCACGTTGCTCGTCACGACAAACAACCAGATCGCAGTGGCTTCCGATCCGGATCGTGATCGCATCCTGCTCGTCGATCTGGCCTCGAAGTCGGTCGTTGCAGAAATTGCCCTGAACCAATTCGACGAACCCGGACGAATCGTGGAAGGCGCCGACGGGCGCGTACATGTGGCGCTTCGTCGCAGTGGTGAGGTCGTGACGATCGATCTCGCGACGCGAAAAATCGAACGGCGCAGTAAGGTTTGTCCGGCCCCGCGAGGTTTGGCGTACGAGAACGGCCAGCTCCATGTCGCATGTGCCAGCGGCGAACTCGTCACGTTTTCCCCGACCACCGACGTGGTCTCGCGACGTTTGATGCTCGGTGGCGATCTACGTGATGTCGTCGTGCGCGGCACCGACCTGCTCGTCAGCCGTTTGCGCTCGGCCGAAGTGATCACGATCGATGCCAGTGGCAATGTGCTCGATTCGCGCAACATCAATTCGCCGGACAACTTCTTCGCGAAGGATCCGCGGGTTGCTTGGCGCATGGTGCAAGCACCTGGTGGCAGCGTGGCGTTTGCGCATCAAATGGCTTCCAAAGACCCGGTCAACACCGATCCTGGCGGGTATGGTCAAGGTCCCTGTGGCGAAGAAGGCATCGTCACGAGCAACGTCACTTTCAGGTATGGCGAATCGTCGAACGCGTGGTTCTCGCTCGGATCGGCGATGCGCAAAACGGCATTGCCGGTCGATATCGCATTCTCTGCGGATGGCTCGAAGATGTCCGTCGTCGGAGCGGGCAGCAAGACGGTCTTCACGTCGGACGTGGCGACGTATCAAGGCAAGAAGGACGATCCCTGCGGTCCCAAAGACGACGACGACGATGGGGACGATATCACCCAAGGCGAGCCGATTGCCGTGGCTTATGCGGCCCAGACGCGAATCGTGCAAACACGCGAGCCTGCGCGTCTCGTTTTCGAGGACGATTCCGTCATTGAATTCGGCGGCGAGAGCATGGCGGACACGGGACATCAAATGTTCCACCAGACGCCGAGCAAGTCGATTGGTTTGGCGTGTGCATCGTGCCATCCCGAGGGCGGCGAAGATGGCCACACGTGGTTCTTCGCGAATTTTGGTCCACGCAGGACGCAAACCCTCGGCGGGGGCATTTTGGCCACGGCGCCATTGCATTGGGACGGATTGCTCGATGGTTTCGATTCGTTGATGACCGACGTATTCACGGGACGAATGGGCGGGCAGGTCGTCACGCCGCCCCTTGCATTGG
>CAZETM010000735.1:0-5072 GCA_964514885.1 uncultured Polyangium sp.
ATGCGCGGGCCAAACGTGCCTCGTCGAATCATGTCGAGATCGTGTTTGCGGGCGATATTTTCGAGCTTTGGCGTACGCCGTTATGGTTCTGTGGCGGTGCTTTGGACGTGCGACCGACGACGCACGAATACGGTCCGGACTCGCCGGGGAATCCTCTTTGCGCCAAGATTCACGAAGTACTCGATGCCATTGCCGAAGACAACAAAGGCATTTGGCCAGTGCTCGGCAGGTTTGTCGGCGAGGGGTCGCTGGATCGCAAGGGCACGGTGTTGTCGCTCGAGCCAGGAACGAGTGTGACGGTTCATTACATTCCGGGCAATCACGATCGCCTGGTGAATGCGTGGCCTTCGGTGCGCCGCCGCGTGCGTGAGCTGTTGAGCATTCCGGTTTCGGAGCATCCTTTTCCGCACACGATCGATAGGCCGAAGGACACGGGGTATCGCGTGAAGATTCGCCATGGCCACGAGTATGATCGGTGGAACATTGGCGTGCCCGTGCCGTTTGGCAAGCCAATCGAATTGTCGGACATCGATTATCTACAACCTTGCTCCGGCGATTACGTGACGCTCGAAATTGCAACGCGTTTGTGTGTTGGGTTTCGCGCATTGCATGGCGCGGCGTTGCGGGGAAATGACGAACGTGGGGCGAGGCTGCGTGACTTCTACAATGCGCTCGTCGAATTCGACGACGTGCGGCCCCCGTCGCTCTTGCTGAAATACCTCGAAAGCCGATTGGGTAGTATCAGCTCCGAGCTATTCGAGTTGCTTCGTCCGGTGTTGCTCGATATTTACCTGGCAGCATTGGCCAGTCCGTTTTTCCAGGACATGGCGCATCGCATGGAATTAGTGAAATATTTCCGCGAGCCCGTGATCTCCATCATTCGCGAAGCGATTCAATCGCTTTCGCCAACCTCGCTCGAGAGTCTCGTCAAGCGCCTGCGTGAAATGGACACGAGCGGCGATACGGAGCGAGGTGCGGCGATGGCGAGTCGGGAAGTTGGCATTGCGGAAGGGCAATACGATCTCATTATTGCCGGTCACACGCACAATCCGGCGCAAGTGCCGCTTCCGAGCCCAGCGGGATCGAATCGGGAAGTGTTTTTCCTGGACAGCGGAACGTGGCGCTCGACGATTCGGGTAGGCATTGGTGATTCGTTCGGCCGTATGCGCGCGTATACGAACGTGATGTGTTATTCTGACGAAGAATGCCAACGAATGGGGGACGGGCGTCGTTTCGAGACGTGGACGGGGCATTTGGCGGGCGAGAAGTTTGGTCCTTACGACATGAGCATCGGTGAGCTTGCTCCGGTGCGTAGCCGTCTTGCTGTGCGCGCCATTCGCTTCCAGGAGATCGACGAAGGCGAAACGGAGGACGGTGCCGAGGTGCTTCTATCCTGGGGCGTGGACGGCCAGGCGCGGACATTCGAGCGCGAAGGAGTGCACAATGGCAGTCGGGTGCCCATTCTCACGTCCCCCATCGACTTGCATTCGAATTTGGATGGCGAACTGTGGGTTTTCGGTCGCGAGCTGGACTTGGGCCCGAGATCGATCATCGACGCGGATGACCGATTTCCTTGGGCGGTGCGGTATTTGCGACGCGGAGAGGATGGCGAATTCGTACATGGCTCCGGCGAGCTGATTCTCTATCGGCCCGGTACGCATATCGTGGTCGAGTATGAAGTGGTAGCCGCGTGATCTTCAGTCTTTAATATCTTTACAACACCGAAACCCAAGGTGATAATTCCCGTGGCTATCGTGGTCCATGACGCGTGTGGCGTGCCAATCGGGCGCGCGCCAGCGGCAATCGTCTTCGTGCGCTTCAAATCCCGAAAAAATGAACCAACTCCCCTTCATTTCCGTTTCGCCCGTTCCACCACGCGCGGTCATGTCTTCGGGGCGCAATGCCAAATTCATGTGCTCGGCGACGTTGCCGTGTTGATCGTACACTCCGAGCGGGCTGCGACATTCAGGAAAAGAACCCGCCGGAAATGTATTCGATCCACACCGCTTCCAACCGCTCGATGTGCACCCTTCGCTCTTTTTGCTCTTCGTCGCGCACTTGGAATGGTCTTTTTGCAACCCGTACGCCCAGGTGATTTCTCGATCCCGATTGTGTAAATACTTCGCCTCTTTGCGCTCTTTTCCGAAAAAGTATTCCTCGTCGGGCGAATGAACCGAGCCCGCACACGACCCTTCCCACTCGTGCGCATCGCATAATCGCTTCCCAATCGCTGCGCACAATTCGACAGCCTCGCGCGCTGATGCATACACGACCGGATGTTCACACGGGATGCCGGGAAACTCGTACCGATCAATGCATGATTTCGCATTGGCCGCAGTTTCACTTTCCGTTGGATCGTACATCGGCGCCATGAATGGCGCTCCGCAACGAGGCTCGTCGGCGTCGAACCCACCCAAATCATTTCGCTTTTCCCGACATTCTTTACGTGTCAGCGGGTATTTCGTGACCGCCGGATTGCCCTGTCCCATCAGTTTCGATCGCTCGACAATCGTTTTGACTGACTTGAGCTGTTCTTCCGTCAGTTTGAGCATCGGCCCCATGCGCCGAAACAGCGCCGCACGTTGTTCTTCGAGCGTTTCCGGATACACGTCTTCGTCGGGAAGCGCGGGCATCACCACGCGCGTCGGCGGCGCGGAAGGCTCGGGGGGCGTTATAACGGACGGCGCAGAAGCGTTGGGCGCCGCATCCGTGGTGCTCGTAGCGGGGGCAGGCGACGAGTCACTCGACGAGGCGGATTTGCAGCCCGTAACGAGGGGAAACGACGCTAGGACAAGAGCGATGGGGAAGGCGTGGCGGACGGAGAGCATACGACGGTGAGCGGCGAGGGTGATCCGTCCGGGCCGGGCGGTCAAGGCATGACGTAAAGTGACGTTCGTCCGTGGGGCGGGAGGCGTACTCGAGACGTCAAGTGACCTTCGTGCGTGGGACGGGATGCGTGATCGAGGCGCCAAGTGACGTTCGTGCGTGAGGCGGGAGGCGTACTCGACACGTCAAGTGACCTTCGTGCGTGAGGCGGGAGGCGCAATCGACACGTCAAGTGACCTTCGTGCGTCGATATGGGCATATCATCGATTCCAGGCCCAGCTTTTTCACCGGCCTCGAAACCTCCGAACGCGCCAACTCGCCGCTGCAGATAGTCCTGGACAAATCCTACCCCTACGTAATACGCTCGCGCCCAGCCATGGGGGATCCGAGACATTTACCGCGTCGTCCGCACATGGACGACATCCCGACCGGTAAACTCGACATCTTTCTCGACCCAACCTTGCCAGCGCCCGCTGTAACACCTGGCGCCAGCGTTCGTGACTTGCCGCAGAAGCTGGCAGTGCCCGTTGCATTGCAGAGCCGCTATCAAAACATTGGGCTCATTGGTGCCGGTGGTATGGGCGTGGTGTATCGCGCCCGAGATCCGCGTCTCGGTCGAGATGTGGCGCTCAAGCTGTTGAAAGATACCGATTCGGCATCGTGGTCGCGGTTTCTCGAAGAAGCGCAGGCGCAAGCGCGCTTCGAGCACGACAACATTTGTCGCGTATACGATGTCGGCGAAGCGGAAAACGGACCGTACATCGTCATGCAACTCATCGATGGCGAAGCGTTATCGGTGGCCAAAAGAAGCATGCCCCTGCGCGAGCGCATCGAGCTGATACGAACGGTGGCTTTTGCGGTGCATGCTGCGCATGAAAAGGGTTTGGTGCATCGAGATCTCAAGCCGGGAAACATTCTCGTCGAAAAACGCCCCGATGGCTCGTACAGACCCTACGTCGTGGATTTCGGTTTGGCGCGGGATTTCGCTCAGGAAGTGGAGAATACGCCGCAATCCAGTATTGGCACGCCTGCGTATTTGGCGCCCGAAGCGGCGGTGGTTCACGGTCCCAAGGTCGTCGATCCGCGTGTGGACGTCTATTCTTTGGGTGCAACGCTTTATGACGTCATTGCGGGACGTCCGCCGTACGTGGACGTTCATCCGTGGAACATTCTTTCGCGGCTCGCACACGAGGATCCTCTGCCCCTCGGAGAAGTCATCAAAGGCGTACCTGCCGAGCTCGAATCGATCGCGATGAAATGCCTCGAGCGGGATCCCGTCCGGCGTTATGCATCGGCGAAGGCTTTGGGCGAGGATTTGCAGCGGTATTTGGATGGCGAGCCGATCGAAGCAAAACCTGCGACGCGAGCGTATGTATTGCGCAAGAAACTCCGCAAGAACGCGCGAGCCGTGGTGCTGGGCCTAGGGCTCGTGGCGCTCGTCGGAACCTTCGTGGGCGTGCGTATTCGAGATCAACGAGCGGCTGCGACGCAGATGGAAATAGCCCAGGAGATCGGCAGCGCCGTCAAGGAAATGCAATTGTACATGCGCACGGCGTATCAAATGCCGCCGCATGATATCGAGCGGGAACGAGCGGTCGTGCGTGAGCGCATCCAAACGCTCGAACGGCGTTTGGCGGGAGCCAGCGCAACGAACAGCGCTGCGGCTCAATATGCATTGGGGCGAGCGTATGTCGCCGTGGGTGATGATGTCCGAGCCTACGAGCATCTCGAAAAGTCCACGATAGCCGGATATTCTTCTCCGGAACTCACATATGCCTTGTCGATGGCTCAACTGGGGACCTTCGATGAAAAAAGGCGCGAGCGTGAATTGTACACGGCGGATCCGCAGAAGCTGAAAGTTGAAATTCAGGAGCTGAAAGTTCGATACTTTACGCCCGCGCTCGATCGATTACGTACGGCCGAGCCTGCGCGAATCGAGCATCCGGCGTATGCGGCGGCGCTGGTCGCGTTTCATCTCGAGAAGTATTCGCAGGCGGCAGAGAAAGCGCGTGAAGCATTTGCTCAGGCGCCCCTTTTGTACGAGGCGAAGCGGCTCGAGGGCGACGCGCTCATGCAAGACGCTTCGTTGCATTGGTCGACCGGAAAGCCGAATTGGTTTGTCGAGATGTCGGCGGGTATGCAGCGCGCGTTCGATGCGTATGCGGCGGCGGAGAACATTGCGCGTAGCGATCCACGCATTCAGATGGCGATTTGCAAAGCGCGTACGCGGCACATGTATGCGGCGT
>CAZETM010000736.1:0-5072 GCA_964514885.1 uncultured Polyangium sp.
TTGCCACTACTTTTTTCGCGTCGGGATCGGAATCGAATACGGCCACGGCCCATCGCGACAAGTAACGATCGTATTCGCGAACTTTGATTGCAAGTTCGGTGCGGCGCGCTTTTTGGTCCGATGTCCAGGGACCTTCGACGGCGAGATCGGCTGCGTAATAGACCAGCGCGTGATCCTCGACGGCGTCGAAATCCGCTTTCGCGGGATGTGTGATTGACCGGCAATCGGCGTATGGCGGCATGTTGGGAAGGGCGAATGGGCGAACGATCGCGCGCGGTGACATCCGCAGATGCGCGAATGGGCGAATGATCGCGTGCGGTGACATCGGCAGATGCGCTGATGGGCGAATGGTCGCGTTCGGAGGCATGTTGGGAAGGGGGAATGGGCGAATGGCCGCGTGGGGTGACATCGGCAGATGCGCTAATGGGCGAACGATCGCGTGCTGTGACATCCACGGATGCGCGAATGGGCGGATGGTGGCGTGCGGAGGCATCGGCGGGAAGACATCGTCGCGAACGTCGGCGTTGTGAGAGGTGCACACGAGACGCGGATCCTTCCAGGCTTTCTGTGCGCTGGAAAAAGTGTTGCAGAGGGTCGCGGTTTGCGGGCAGCGTGCGCGATCGATTGTGGACCGAATTGAATCGACCCTACGACGACCTCTACAAAGCTGCCGTCGAAGTCTTGGGGCGCAGAAACGTCGACGAGTTATTGCCGTCGCTGCTAACGCGACAAACAACCAAAGCAGAGTCCGATGCGCCAAACTCCGACGGTGCTCAAACCACTTGACATCCGGGTCGTGATGCCATCGCGCGAAACGCCACCTCCTTCTGCTTCAAACTTGCCCAACACTACCCGTCCCGTAGATCATCGCCGCGTGCTCTCGAAAAGATTCCGACGGGCGATCGCAACCGTGCTCAATCACGAAAGGCCCCTCGAAATTGCACGATTTTTGTTGACAACGACAAAAGCTTGCACGCTTGCTCGTCACTGCCGTACAAGGCGGGTCGGGAGAGACGACCATCACGACGCGGCAGAACATCCTTCGCACGCTTGAGCGGTGCCTCCAGGATTGGGGTTACCGAGGCGAACTGTTGCGAACTAACTTCACATTTGGCCAAGCTGATGGCGCGAGTCGTACGGTATCGATCGCTGCGTTTGCGCGCCTGCCGACGGATGCGCGTACGTCCTGCATCGCAGTTGTTGAAGCGGACCGGGATGTGCGTGAAACGGTCGGACATTGCCAAGAACTGGCAGCGCCTATTGTCTTCGCGGTGAATGATAACGGCATCGAGTGGTGGAAGCAGGAAATGGCCGGCCCGGTCCTGCTCCGGACGGTGGATTCCGGGAGCCTCGATTCATTTGCTCGTGCATACCGTGAGACGTTCGAGCCTTTGAAGCTATACCGGGCCAAGACGCAGAGCTTGCTCGATCCTCAGTACAAGCTGCCCTTCATCGACGCGCACTTAATGCCAACAGTGGAGCGGAGCATTGGAGCTCGCCTTGGTCATTTCATTGAAGACACCTTCGAGGAGGCGAAGGGGCAGCTTGTCGCGCCGGGGCAACGACTGGAGCCAGAGCCTGCACACCAGCTATTGCGAGACATCTTCTGGTTGTTGGCTGCCAAAATTTTGCGCGATAAGGGGGTGCCTGCTTTCTTGAATCTCGATCTCACCAGAACGAAGGAGGTGCTTCGTCGCGTGAGCCTCCATTATGGGGAGCCTGCACAGGTGACCCATGCCAACCCGCAGCGTGTATCACAACTGAAAGAAGCTGCACGGGCCGTCTCCATGTTGGGACATCTGGGCCAGGTTACGACGGAGGCGCTAGCGTATGTTTATGAAAACACGCTCGTAACCGCGGAATTGCGGGACACACTTGGCATTCACAGCACACCACCATATTTGAGCGATTACGTCATCGGACGTATGATGCCGCATATTGAGTCGCTCGGCGTCGAGGAGCGAAGAGTCCTTGAGCCCGCGTGCGGTCATGGCGCCTTTTTGGTCGCGGCGATGCGCGCATTGCGCGATCTATTGCCGTCCTCGGTGCAGGATACTCATGAGTATCTCAAGAGGAACCTTTATGGTGTAGAGACGGATCCCACAGCAATGGAGATCGCTCGGCTCCGACTCACGCTCGCGGACATTCCGAATCCAAATGGTTGGAATCTATTCGGTCGGGACATGTTCCTAGGGGGCATTTTGCCTAAGCTAGCCAGCAAATCCACCATCATGCTGGCGAACCCGCCGTTCGAGGCGTTTGACAAGGAGACGCTAGCTCGATACGACGCAGCCGGTTATCGTCCGCACTATGATAACAAGGCAGCTGAGATGTTGCACCTGACTCTCGCCCATCTCCCGCACCACGCCGTAATCGGAGTGATCATGCCTATGCCTTTTTTGTGGAGCAAAGGGGCCGCGGCACTGCGACGTGTTCTCGTCAATGATTTCTCCATTGATGAAATATTGACCTTGCCGGACAAAGTTTTCTCCTTTGCCGAAGCCGAGGCCGCGGTCATCATTGCCAAGAAAAAGCCGAGGTCCTCGTCAACTAGCCTGATGTACCGAGTGCTACGCGAGCCCGACGTAGATGGTTTTCGTGAAGGGTATCGGGTATCGTCGGAGCGAAACGTTTCGCAAGCACGATTCGTGCCGCTGGAACCAGAGGACGCTCCAGTTTACGAGCTCCGGCTCGCAGAGTTGCACGATGTGTGGGTACGTGGCGAGGGACACACGCTATCGAATCTGGCGCAAATCGGACTAGGGTTCCAGCACAAGTCGGCTGACACGGTGAAGCAATGGTCAGATAAACGCTTCCCTGGCGCCCAACGAGGTTACATTCGAGTGGGGCGTTCGCTGATGCTCCATGAGCAACCAAAGTGGTTCTGGGTCAACGTTGCGCGGGATGCTGTGGCGGTCTCGCGTGCTGGTCTAAAAACGGGAAGCCCCCAGCTATTGGTCAACCGAAGCCCCACGGGGCGCGGGGTTTGGCGAACCAAAGCGGTGATCGATCCGGTTGGTTACGTCGTGAAGGATGCGTTCACCACGGTCCGTCCACACCCGAACGTCCCCCTGGAGTTCTTGTGGGCGATCTGCAATTCGCCCTATGCGAATGCCTACATATCGACCCACTCGACAAAACGGCACATCGACGTGAGTCTGCTAGCGGCGCTGCCGGTACCGCAAGCGGGCGACTCCGAGGTAGAGCAAATCGTGCAGATCGTGCGCCAATATATCGCGCATGCGTCCAAGAAGGGGACGGCCGCGCTATGGGGCCCCAAGGATGAAATGGACTGCGAGGGACTTATGCGACGCCTGGATGCCCTCATCCTGCGGCTTTATGATTTGCCTCCAAGGCTCGAACGGCAGGTATTGAAGTACCTCGACGGCGCTGAACGGCAAGGCCTGCCCTTCAGGTGGGACGGGTTTTATCCTGAATCCAGTTCGGAACAAGTTCCTTATTATGTGATCATGGGTCGCCACGACCACCATCTGCGAGGCCTTCCGGCTGTAGAGCTGTCGGTCGATCCCTGCAAGCTACATGAGCAGGCATTGACGGATGAGATTAGGACTTGCTATGCGGAATTGGCTGAACTCGACAATCTTGTTGATGGCGGTATCACTTATCCGTCGCTCAGAAATCGTCGCTCGGCTATAGAGCATCGATTGAGATCGTTCCAAAAAGAAGAAGTCCGAAGGTTGATAAAGAAGGATGCGAATGCTGCACCTGCGGAACCAGTAGTGGTCTCCGAACTATTGAGGAAGTATGGTTATACTCCCCCCGCGCACCCGGCCGTACGCAAAAGAAATCGTTCGTCGTCATAAACCGGCAAAGCGCTCCGATTACACCGAATACCGACAGTGTCTGCGGTGGGAGTTCGGGTTCACGTGCGCAATATGCCTTTTGCACGAGTCCGACCTCGCCGAGTATGGTGTCGAGAGAACTGGTCTTTCATCCGTCGAGCATATCGATACCCAGGTCGACAGTCCATCGAAGAGAACCGCGTACGAAAATTGTATTTATGTTTGTCGCGAATGCAATCTCTCGCGCCACACCCGCCCGCTACGCAGAGCCGACGGCGCACGACTATTGAATCCTGCGTCTGATGTTTGGAATCATCATTTTGATGTCATGGGAGATCATCTGGTCGCACGCCCGAGCGACAACGATGCGCAGTATACACATTCCGCCTATGATATCGATGCTGATAAAAAGGTTTACATCCGCGGAATGCGTCAGAAGAAGATGGAGGAAAACCTCAATCTGGTTCGCACTGGACCTGAAAAGTATCGGTTTCTGCGCGAACTGGCAGAAAATCTTCAGGAAAGCGGTCGCGTCTCCGAATCAGAAGAGGTCAGGAATGCCGCGCAACTGCTTTACCAATCGATATGGCGCGCCTGGGAATCTTTGCAGCGTTATAATATCCTTCCGCAAGACCGGAAAGAATGTCGGTGTGATAGCGATGTGATGAAGATCCCCGAGGTTTTGCTCCGCCAAGCCCTGTCCATCAAGGCTCCTCTCCTATCGATTTGAATCGACGCTACGACGACCTCTACAAAGCTGCCGTCGAAGTCTTCGGGCGCAGCATTGAGTAACGCGACCCGTACGCACCCGAGCCGATCCCGATGTTGATCACCAGCACGAACGCGTTCAGGTTCGCTTCCGCGACGCTTCGAGCCACAAGCTCGGCGTTGCCATGGAAGTGCACGAGCAGGTTGAACGATCGTATTCGCGAACTTTGCCCGCAAGTTCGGTGCGGCGCGCTTTTTGGTCCGATGTCCAGGGACCTTCGACGGCGAGATCGGCGGCGTAATAGACGAGCGCGTGATCCTCGACGGCGTCGAAATCTGCCTTTCGTGCGGCTGCACGTTCGGGCGACAGCTCGGTCGTGAGGTTGGACAATAGCGGCGTGAATTCGTGTTTTAGAATCGTGGTGAGCCGCGCGGCGCGTTCGCGGCTGACGCGAGGTTGCACGAGCGATGTCGTTGGCATTGCGAGGAGCGCAGGTTTCGCGGCCGTGAAGAGGTCATTCATTCGTTTCGGTTCGGGATCCACAGGTATACTCCGAGCAA
>CAZETM010000737.1:0-5061 GCA_964514885.1 uncultured Polyangium sp.
CAAACGCCCCGCTTGCCGGCTCCTTCGGGCCGCGCAGGGACCAACCATCGCCGCCGCGACATCACATCGCTACAAATTGTTTGAACATCCTGATCCAACCTGCAACCAACCACGATGCCACCCGATAACCGGGCCGGACAGAATAGGAGCGACGTCATGAGTCAGTTGTCGTTTACCCATGTTCCTCTGGCGGGGTTTTCTGCATTTGGTGCTCAGCTTTTGACGGGCGTTTGGGCGCTCGTCGATTCGTCCGCGTACCAAGACCCCGCCAAACCTCTGTGGGATGCACCCACCATGGTGGTGGTCAAGGTTCGTTTGCATCGCCAAGTGCATGGCCTTTTGCAGGCCATTGCGGGGGCAGGGGGCGCCAAAGCGTGCGATCGCGCTTGGGATGGCTGCCAAAAACACCTCAATCAGCATTTGCGGCTCCAGGCCATATCGAATGACCCGGCCAAACAGCAAGCCGTAGCCCGCTTGCAAAAATTGCTCGTGCTAGGAGCGGGCGAAGGGCAAACGCAGCTTCGGTATCATGAAGAAGTCGATTTCGGCCGCAAACAAATGCTTCTCGTTTCGCAAGGTCAAGCAGCGGCGGACGTGCAGCTTTTGGGGCTTGGCCCGATCATGGCCGAGATTGTTTCGACCACGGACGCACTCGCTGTTGCCATTGGGTATGGCGAGACCTCGGCGGCACCGCATATGCGGAGAGCCAAGGCGACCATTGCGTGTGTCACGACATTTGGCTGGGCCGCGGAAACGCTTGGCTGGATGATCGAGCATGGTGGAAATAGCTCGCAACGTGAATTGGCGCTTTCACTGCATGCGTCGCTCGTCGAGCTGGTCGAGCGGTATTCGGTGTCCGCGCCGATATCGCGTCCGCAAGAAGCTTCGCCGCCCAGCGTGCATTGATGTAAACCACCGCTGCCGGGCTTGGGGGGCCCGGCGGCGTCTCATGCATTCGATAGCCTTATCATCGACGAAGGCATCGTGGCGCAAGCTTGCAATGATCAGCGAACGCCGATTCGTATTCGCTCAACAACCCACTTCCACTCGAAATCCTGCGCCAAACCTAACGTTTCATCGTCGACGCGCCCGTCATGACGTCCACGGTTTTTCCTAGCCGCTTCCAGACCGATTCCTTCACGTAAGGAATTCCGTATTGCTTACACAGCGCCTCAACCCGCGGTTGCGCCTTCTGGTACTGCAGCATCGTCATGTCCGGAAACAAGTGGTGCTCGATCTGGTAATTCAAGAACCCGTGCAGAAAGTCCACGAAGTCGCTGCCAAGATCAAAGTTGACCGAGCTTTGGATCTGTCGCAAATAGAACTCCTCGCGCTCGTCGATCGGTTTGTCGAACCGCACCATATCGTCCCCGGCGTGGTTCGTCACGATCACCGCGAACGAATGCAAATTCGTGATCACCTCGGCGAAGAGCTGATTGATGAGCACGTTGCTCACCGCAATCGGCCCGAGCGGTGAATACAAGGCCGGAATGGCCACGAAGTTCCAGCCAGCGTAGGGCAGCAAGCATTTCGTCCACAATTCGCGACCTCGAGGGTCCAGCGGATTCCAGCCGCTCAGCTCGATTTCCCCCTTCAGATTCGGTGGCGGCCCGCCGGCTCGTCGAGCCTGAGCCGTGTGCAATTCGGACAGCGTGCTCGGCGCATAGTAGATCCACTTCCAACTGCTCGCGAGCACCAACACCATTGCCTTTTTGAC
This sequence comes from uncultured Polyangium sp., assembly GCA_964514885.1. GTDB lineage: Bacteria > Myxococcota_A > Polyangia > Polyangiales > Polyangiaceae > Polyangium. Next base: position 1,718 of record CAZETM010000737.1, read on the forward strand.
CGCTGGCGGCCAATTCGCATCACGGAGCCATTCGCTGTTTCGCTCCACCAAGTCAGGATCGGCCTCTTCGCCAAGCCGATAATGATGCAAATGGTTGTGCTCGACTTCCCATGCTTCCGGCAGCATCCAATCCAGCCAATCGACGAAGCGGCGCATTCCCCGCGCGAATACCTTGCTCGTATACTCCGGCGGTATTCCAGGCACTTTGTCATAACCGCGATGCATCACGTGATGGGCCATCATGGTCCAACGCGTGAACTTCCCCAGCGAGAGCAACCCAGCCGAAATCGGATTGGGCGCGATCCAGGCCGAAGCCAATCCCAACGCGGTCGCAGTTCGACCCCAGCGCTGAATCTTTTGCAGGTGGACGATATCGTCTTGTCCCGCCTGTTCACGAAGCTCTTTCCGCAACGCCTCGAGGTCGCGCACAAAGGCGCGCAAGTCGAGTCGGCCGTGGTCTTGGTGAATGTTATTCGTTTTGGTCGGCTGCTGTTCGAGTGAGGAGTGCATAATGCTCGGCGGGGGAGTTTCCCAAAGTAAGAGTCAGGTGTCGGTGCTTGTTCATTCTTCCCCCCCACCGCGATCAGACGTTCAAGGAATCGGCTGGCAAAAGCCATTCTTGCAGGTTTCCCCTGGACTGCATTGGTTATCCTGGAGGCAAGGTTGTCGCCGGACTTGCGTCGCCCATTGCGCAATATGATTTCCCGTGCCGATGGATTGGAATGGGAACCAGAACGCCGGCAGGCTTGGATCTTGACCTAGCGCAGCCTTTTCCAAGTCGAATCCCATCATCCAGATCTGCGTTTTCTGACCATTCGCGAGGCGCAACCCGTACGCCCTGGCGCTCGAGAACGTCGCCCACAAAATCTTGCCGCCGTAATAGTCATTGAGCACCGGTGCCCACTTCGGCCACGACAATGCCCCAGGGTTGCTGGCAACATTCAAGCGAATGGGCGCGCCGCCTTTCGCCGAGACCACCCATAGCTCGCCGTCGGGTAACTTGCCCGTGTCCGGATCGACCGAAGCATTCGACATCGATTCGGAATTGCTCGGCGATCGATTGAACAATACCCAGTCGCCATTGGGCGAATATGTCGGGTAATAGTTGTTCCGTCCAGCGAATGGCACGAGCGTCGTCGGGGTATCCCACGCAGTGCCATTCCAATGTACGGTATCGAGCGACGCGGACGACACGCCAGGTACGGCAAAGAATGGTGGGCTCTGCGGTTTTGCGTAGACCATGTGCAAGCCGTCGGGGGACCAATCGGGCATCGTGCCGGAATTGACGACTTTGGGAATCAGGTACGTGCCGTCGACAATACGTCGCATGGCAATGCTCGCGCCATCCGATTGTAGGTAATACTTTTCGTCGGGCGAGAACGAGAAGAAGTTGGCGCTGCCTCCGACGGGCTGGCCATTTGCAGTGACGGCCTTTTTCGTCGCGACATCGAACAGGGTATACGGCGCTGGTGCGGGAATGTCTTTGCCGACGAGCAATCGATTCCCATCACGCGACAGAACGTGACAACCCACGCACACTCCGGCTCCAGCTTCGGGCGCGGTCATGTATACTTTGGCCGGGACCTCGGGAAAGCCGAAGTCGTATCGTTGAATGGTGCCGGCGTCATTCCAATAATAAATGCCACCCTTGATGTTCTGCTCGCCGAACGCAATCGATCGCGTGGCCGAAGTGCCCACCGAGCCCGGGCTGCTCCCATTGACGCCTCGAATGGTGTAGGCCACGGGTACGGTGCCTCGAGCGTATTCGACGAGGTTCGACCAGAATGCAGCATCGGCGGTAAATACGCATCCGGCGCCAAGTGGCGTGCATCCGGTGTAAATGGCCAAGCTGGTCGTGGGAGCTTGAAACTTGATCTCGAATAACGTTTGCCCTGCAGCGGGAATGAAATGAATCTCGATCGACCGCATATTGGGCGGGACGACGACACCGTCCGGGGGATACACGATCGTCGGCTTGGCATTGGAATCGTTAGCGCCGCCGAATTTACCGGGGGCCGACGGGTCTGCTCCAGAACCAATGATTACGCCAGTGCCGCCATCGCCTTCGAATGGAGGCTGATCGCCCGCGTCGGGTATTTGCCAGCCGCCATCGAAATCGATGCCGCCTGCGCCCGACGACGAGCCCGATGCAGAGGAGGAAGACGCAGACGACGCGGATGACGTCGAAGATGTTGCCGAGGAGCTACTCGAGCCCATTTCGCCGGCGCTTCCACCGTTGCCGGTTGCGCCTGCGCCGCCACTGCCTGACGTTGTGCCGCCCATGCCGCCGGAGTTTGTCCCGCCGGACCCCGTGGTTTCCCCGGGCTCGTTGCGCCCTCCGGTCGCGGAACAAGCCACGATGACGAACGGCGAAAGGACGGAAACGGCAAGAAGCAGGCTAGCGTATTTCACGGTTCGGGAGCATCTCCGGAAACGCGAGCAATGTCAAGGGGTGTAGGGTTGTTGTGTTGGTGGAAGATGCGTGCTCTACTGAGGCGGGATGAGATGTGCACACTTGTTTGCCATGAGCGCAGTGCTGGCTCTTGTCGGGGCAATGTCGGGGTGCTCGCTGGATGAAGACGATGAAGATAGCTGTGATCGTCGTAGGTTTGCGTGCATCAACGGTTGCTTCAAGGCGAGCCAAGGTGGTGCATGTCGCAGATGTTGCAACGACAATGGCGCAGCATGCAAAAATCACCAAAGCTTCAGCTTCTATTCCTGCCCCGATAAGGATGACCCATGAAACGACAGCGACCAGTGCTCCTCGCGTTCAGCCTGTTGCTCGCAATTCGTCCGGGCTGTGGGCCGTTCAAACCGAAGAAAGAGTCAGCAGTAGGTCCGCCGCACAAGGTTCCCGAGCACTGTCTCCGGGACATCGATCCATGCGATGTGGGCTGTTACAAGCGTGGGGAAGGGCAGCTTTGTAGCTCATGCTGCTTCGAGCAACTCATTCTTTGCGACGAAGGCAAACCCTATGACATCTCGAAATGCGAAACCATCGAGCGAGAAGTGCGGGGCCATTAATCGGTAACGGCCCCATTCACCAATCACTGCCCAAGTATCCGCACTCGGAACCCAAGCTCCTGCGACAGCGCCACCATTTCACCAAAGATGTCGCCGTATGCAACCGCCACGTGATTCGACAAATAATGCGCCATCAACGTGTCGCGGCCAATTCCCATGTCCGCCGCCATGAACGGCCATTGACGCGTCGTGCCCTCCCACCACGAATCTCGTACCTCCGGCGGCAATTTGACCACTTCACCTTTCCCAATATCCATCCATAACACACCCTTCTTGATGTACGCCCGAGCCCACGTCATCTTGCCCGGCAAACTCTCGCC
>CAZETM010000738.1:0-2978 GCA_964514885.1 uncultured Polyangium sp.
ATGAGGAATGTCGTCCTCGTTCGTGGCAAAACGGCCGTCGGCATTGAGAACCATTTTGTAGTGCAGTGGCGATCGTTTTGGCTGCAAAAGTGCTTCCCGAAATTCTTCGACGGCATCCTTCATCGCCGAGCTATGCCATGCGCCGGCGACGTGCAAGCGTCGCGAAGGCATCGCCGCAGCAATCGCCCGCAATGCGGAATCATCGCCAGAAACGACGATTTCGTCAGGCGCGTTTTCGGCGCCCAACTCGACCGAACCGTGAGCGCGACCGATCGCCAAAGCACGCTCGATTTCGGGCTGCTCGACCAGGGCAAGCAAACCACCTGGATGACGAAGCGCCTCGCGAGCCATTAAACGACCGCGAATGGCTGCCACTTTCACGGCATCTTCACGCGTAATGCATCCGGCCATGGACCACGCGGCAATTTCGCCCAGCGAATGGCCCGCTATGAAATGAGGAAGGACTCCCCGCTGACAAACCTCGTCATGCGCAAAAAGCGAAATCGCCGTGAGCACGGGTTGCAGCAGCTCCGTGCGATCGAGGGCTTTTCCGCCCTGCTCGAGAAACTTCCGAACGGGCAGCTCGGCCGCATCCGCGGCGCATTGCAACAATTCTTTGCCGCGTAAGCTGCCCTCGGCAAGTTGAATCAAGGGCACGAGATCGCGACTGCCCTGCCCTGCGACGAGGTATGAAATCGTGAAAGACTTCACGCCGTCAAACCTCCGTCGACGACGATGGCTTGACCGATGATGTAGGCAGCTTCTGCAGACGCTAGGAAAACCACCACGCCCGCCACTTCTTCCGCCGTGCCGAATCGCCCGAGTGGGATCATTTGCTTTTTCTGGGCGGCGATTCGATGGTCGAGTTTTGCAGCCATTCCTGTCGACAATAAACCTGGCACGACAGCATTCACGCGAATCCCATGCCGTGCAAGCTCCACGGCCAACGTGCGATTCAAGGCTAAAATGCCGCCCTTCGCCGCCGAATAATTCGCCTGCCCGGGACTAGCATGAATTCCCGCCACCGAGGCCACGTTGACGATGATACCTTTGCGTTTTCCCATCATCGACCGCGCAACGGCGCGACAGCACGAAAACACGCCCCCCAAATTGACGTCGATGACCTGCTGCCAATTTTCGCGGCTCATGAGCGCGAAAGGCGCGTCTTGCACAATGGCTGCATTGTTCACGAGCACGTCGATCTGACCGCGTTCGGTCAATACACGTTCAATGGCCGCATCGACCGACGCCGGATCCTGCACGTCGAATGGAAGAAGCGTGGCCACTCCGCCCGCCTGCTGGACCATTTCGGCTGCTCGTTTGGCTTCATCTTCGCGTGAGTGATAACCAATGAAGACGTGCGCTCCCTCGGCTGCGAACGCGATTGCAATGGCCCGGCCGAGGCCGCGCGATGCACCCGTGACCACAATGGTTTGGTTATCGAATCGATTCGTCATACGAGTGAGGGAAACGAATGGCCCGCGCGCGTCGCATAACTATGTTTCTGCGCGCTCACGTAGAGACTGCGGTTGTTGAGCACCGGCGGCGAAACCGTACGAATCGGAATCGATTGGCCATCCGCTTCGACGGTATACACATCAATACCCGAATACGCATATGCCCGATGAAGAAGCGTCATCACGACATAAGCATCGAGCATGGGCGAATATTCAGCTCGAAGCACTCGACCAATGACACCGCCTGCATTGGAAACGACCTGACCCGGCTGCAATGGCTGCTTAGCGATGGCGCACGTCACTCGCTCCGTGGCCCCGGCCTCTCGATGCGCTGTTAGCGCAGCGGATCCAACATATTCTTTGCCGTACGAAACGCGCCATTGCAATCCCAGCTCGAGCGGCCCGAGACCCGCTTGGCCCTCTTTGCGCGCGTTGAAAAACCAATTCTCGAACGAGCACAAATCCACTGCATCGAGACTGACCTCGGCCAGGTCGAATGCTTTCCCCACTTCGAGAATTCGCTCGCGCACCTGCGCAAGCTCCGTTTTGGGCACGAGCAAATCGTAGCCGTATTCGCCTGTTTTTCCGCCGCGAAAACAGGTCAACCCGTCCATGTGAAAAAGGCTCAGGTAAGGCAAACCGACGACGTCGGGCCCCATGAATTCGGATAGCAACTCCCACACCCAAGGCCCGTGCAGCGATAAAATCTCGTGCTCTGCGCCGAGATCCCGCAATTCGACGCGTCCGCCTCGATTGCGAAATACATCGACGAGGGCCGTGCTGGAAAGCCCTTCGGCGAGCACCAAATAATCTTCGTCGTCCCGGCAAACGTAGATATCGGCCAGGGTGGCGCCATCTTCCGATAGCAACAACGAAAACCGCATTTGCGCGTCCTGGAGGTACAAGTCGGACGTGCACGATCGAGCCAATACGTCAAACGCGTCCTCGCCGGACAAACGCACACAAGCGATATGCGTACCCGCGGACAACGCCGTCGCATTGCGGATCGCCAAAACCTCATGCTCGAGCGACATCGCTGACCTCCGCCGGTGCCTCGTGCCCTTCGAGCAGATGCCAAACCAAGTCGGCAAGCGTATTGATGGTCCGCATGTACCGCCGTCCCGCAAGCTCTTCGCGAAGCTTGATGCCAAATTCCGTTTCAATGCTCACGACGAGTTCCACGGCATCGACGGAATCCAGGCCAATGCCGGCGCCGAACAAAGGCGTGTCGGGATCCAATTCATCGGGCTGCCGGCGCACCTGCAAACGCTCGATGAGGATTTTGTGAATGCGGCCAAGAATTTCGTGCCGGCGAGCAATTCGTTTCGCAATCTCAGGATCCACGAGATTCCTCCTGGACCGTCATGATGACAGCCGAAGAAACAGATTGTCCACTGCCATCGGTAATCATTACCCGTCGCAAATCTCCACGTTTGATTGCACGCATGGCCGCAATGGCTGTAAATAGCGGTCCTGCCGCGCGAATTTTGCCCCATACATTTTCGATGGTCGGCATTCTTT
>CAZETM010000738.1:3078-5057 GCA_964514885.1 uncultured Polyangium sp.
ACAAACCACTTCCTTCGCCCGTCGTCAAGCTCGTCGTCGGCCCTTTGAGCTGTAACAATTTCGATGCTGCGCCAGCGGATGCATTGAGCACCATTTTGGTAAATGCGGTCGTGGACAAACGCGGAAGACCACGCTGATCGACGCTGTCATCAAAGGCTCGGCCGCTTTCCGGAGATACTCGCAACGTTCCGGCAAAAATGCCCGAGCGCTCACGAGCGGCGCCGCGAAGCACAATGCCCGCCGATGACAATGCCATCGACGCCGCAGCCGTCAAATACCGACCCGACGTATCGACTCCACGCGGATCGGCCGTGGGTACGATGTCTTCAATCTTGAAATCGGCCACGCGATTGCCTAACCTGCGCCCTGCTGCCAAAGCGCGATCGAAATCGTCGAGACGATGGCCATGAGCGCCAACCGCGCCAGCGCCCAAGATTGCCAAACGCCTGGTTTTCGGCGCAAATACGCGCTCAGAACTCGGCAAGACATCCGTTGCGCTCACGACGACCGCTGCATTGGCTCCGCTGAATGCCGAATTGGTGCATACGGCATGACGAACCTCGTGCGGGCGTGGAACGTCCTGCGCCACGGGATCGACCGGACCGCGTGGACGAGGCTTACCAAAGTGCAACGTCGGCGGGATCATTCCGCGACGCATTGCCAATAGCGTGGTAATCAATTCGAGCACGCCTGCGGTGCCTTGCGCGTGTCCGAAATGCCCCTTCGTCGAGCTTACAGGAAGCTGTGTCGCTCGCGCCCCGAATACCGTTTGTATGGCTCGCCATTCCGCCGGATCATTGGCAGCGGTTCCCGTGCCATGCGCATTGACGTAATCGATGACCGCAGGACTGAGCCCCGCATCGAGCAGTGCCGCGGCAATGCCTCGAGCCACGCCAGATCCCGTCGGATCCGGTGACGTGGCGTGATGAGCATCGGCCGACAGGCCATAACCGCGTAAAACCGCATGGTAGGAAACTCCGCGGGCACGCGCGAACGATTCCTTTTCGAGAATCAGAAACCCAGAGCCTTCGCCCAACGTCGTTCCTGGAGGCTCGCTGAACGGAGCGCACTTCTCGGCCGAGAGCAATCCGAGCGCATCGAATCCAGCGAATATTTCGGGCGTCAATATGTCAGTTCCGCCGGCAATCACGCGATCGACGAAACCAGCGACCAACAAATCGCGACCCAATCCGAGGGCATTGGTGGACGACGTACACGCCGTCGACAACGTGATGCGTGGACCGCGTACGCCGAGAGGATCGCCGATTCTTTCCCCCAGGATATGGATATTTTCCTTGTAACTGGCCAGGTTGGTCCCGACCACGAGCGCAATTCGTTCCGGTTTTACCTCGGCCGGTCCGGCATCTTCGAGCGCCTCGCGTGCAGCCGCAATGGCCCATTCGATAGGCAATTCCGAGCTGCTGGCTTTTCCGCCCGCAAAACCGGGCACGAGCGCCCCGATGGTCGTGGTAAAACCTTCCGTCGAATAACGGTCGATCGGTCGAATGCCATCCCTTCCCAATTCAATGGCGGACCAAAGCGCGCTCGTGCCCTTGCCGAGCGCGCAGATGGCCCCCATTCCGGTAATGGCAACTGCAGCGCTCAACCGGCAGCCGCTCGAATGATTGCGCCGATGATCAGCGTGATGAGCCCCGCAATGCCAATCAAGGCTCCGGCCGTCGCGGTGAACAAGAATGGCATCTCGGCTCCAGCGACCACGAGCAGCGCGCTGATTCCAAAGATGAGGACGCCGACACCGAGCATGATGGCGCCCACTTTAATGGTCGTCGATCCCGGCGCTTCTGGCTTCTTTTTGCGGTTCATGGTGAACACGTCGGTCGTCGTATTCGATGGCGCCTGCGCCGTACGCCAGCGCTCGACGTATTCGAAATTCCGATCGCGCAACGCGAAGAATTGGCTTTCACCCATGGCCGCAATCAAATTACGCTGCACGTCTTCGAATTCGGTCGGACGAGCTA
>CAZETM010000739.1:0-5049 GCA_964514885.1 uncultured Polyangium sp.
CCTCCCGCGCCGCCACTGCCTCCCGCGCCGCCACTGCCTCCCGCGCCTCCGATCCCTCCCGCACCTCCGATCCCTCCCGCGCCGCCACCTGATCCACCCGAACTCGACGACGCCTCGCCCGATGACGAAGTCGACGGATTCGACGAACGCGGCCTGCCTTCCTCGATACAACTCGTGACCCCCATCGTCACAGAAACCACTCCGAAAACACGAAACCAGACATTAACGTGTAACATCACCATTCTCCTTGGATACCCATTCGATTCGGTGCGAATTCGATCCCCCAATGGATCGCAGTCGTCTTTGCGGAAACCTTGTTTGCCCGCGGCGCCGTTACAAACAGCACTACGCCACTCGCTGCCAGCACGCCACCCACCACGAAAGCCGCGACCGCGCCGTTTCGCAATCCCACAGCTTGGTGCCGAAGTTCAAGACCCGTCTCGTCGCAGATACTCTGCGCATCGCAATGACCCGCATTGCTCTCGTCGGTTTTGCCGAACGCGAGCCCCAAAAGCAGACCGCCCGTTCCAAGTCCTACCGCGCCTACACCAACCGTCGCAATTCCCAGAGGCCGCTGCCACGGGCGTAACGCCGGTGGTGGTAGCGGTGGCGGTGGCGGTGGCGGTAACCGAGGCACAGCAATCGGCGCCTCCACCGGTTTCGGCGCAGCTACGCTCACTTCTTGATGCGTTCCATCCGCCGCAACCACCACCTTTTCCGACCAACCGCCATACCCAGGCGCCTTCCCTTCGAATACATGTTCGCCAACATCAACGGCAACAGCCGTTTCCCACAACGTCGTATCCACGGGAATACCATTGCGAGTAATGACAACACCTGGCAATTTTCGCAAAGCATCCGGCACGTGAATCGTCACCGTTGCCAGCTTCGGCTTTAGCTCAGCCGCTTTCTTCGACGCTTCGGCGGCGATGCCCTGCTTTCCCGATTGGATCGCGTGCAAAGCCGTGAGTTCATATTGCGCGAACGCAGTCGCAAGCCGCCCCGATGCCTCATAACAACTGGCAAGCGTGTTCTTCACGCCACTGCCCTCGGGGTATACCTCCACCGCGCGTTCGAGTTTGGGGCAGGCGCTCGCGTAGTTCTTTTCCGCCATTTCATGAAACGCTTCGTCGGAAAGCGTTTGGGCTTGCTTCTTCCGCGCTTCGATATCTCCCTCGTCCGCCATGGCAATCGGCGGAACGAGCAACAAAGCCAAGGCGAGAGCGCTGATACGATAGAAGCTCATGAAGACTTACTCTACTCCGGGGGGTTTATTGGAAATCGGTTTGCTCGGCACTGGCACCTTGGGCTTCAACACGGGAGTCGACGATGGTCGTTGCGCTGGTGCCAACGCTTGTAGCGTTGCGGATGCACTTGCACTCGGCGTGGCCGAAGGCGACGAAATATCGATAGACCGTATCTCCGCAGGCAACGCCGCAGATGCATTGGATATGGGTGGCTCGGTATTCTGTGAGCCAAGGGCAAACCATAAGCCACCACCGGCAAGCATCACGAATCCCGTCACCGCTACAGCAATCGCGATCCCTTTCGTTTGTCGGCGAGGTGCACCACCATTGTGCGTACCGCCCCACGTCTGCCCCGTAGACTCTTGCACAGCGGGGACGGGCGCCAATACTGGGCTTGGTAGCGTCGATGAAACCGGCACGGAAGAAACCGCTGCCCCGCTTGACTCCCCTGGCAGTTTCACCGTAATACTCGGTTGCATGGCGATTGTGCGCTCCGGCATTGCGGCGAACATGGTTGTCGATGGAACGGTCGAAGATGGCACGACCACAGGCGCTACGGCATGCGGCACAAGCGGAAGCAATTCCGAGAACGAAGGGCCAGGCGGGCGAACCAATCCCTCGGTCCCGTGAACGTTTTTTTGCGACGTTTCCAGCGGAGCAGCTCGTAATGCAATGACAAGCTCATTGATGCTCTGGAATCGTTGTGCTGCTTTTTTCTGCAAACATCGAATGACAATGCTTTCCAGTGCCTCGGATATCTCCGGACGAATCGTTCGTGGCGACGCGGGCTCCTCTTGCAACACCTGCGCGGCCAACTCCAATACGGTTTTTGCTCGGAATGGACCGTGACCCGTCAGCAATTCATATAGGACAACCCCCATCGCCCAAATGTCCGTTCGAGCGTCCACCGATTTCGATTTGGCAATTTGCTCTGGCGACATGTACATGGGCGAACCCAATATGGCACCTGTGGCAGTCAACTCCACTTCCTCTGTACCCGTTTGTTTCGAGATACCGAAATCGAGGACTTTGACGCTCTCGCTTCCGTTTGAACGCCGAATGAGAAATAAATTCGCGGGCTTCAGGTCGCGATGCACAAGGCCCAACGCGTGCGCTTCAGCAATTGCATCGCAAGCCTGAAGCACATAAGTCACTACGTCCGTTATGGGCAACGCGCCTTGTTTGCGCACAATGGCTTTCAAGTCATTACCGTCCAGATGTTCCATCACCATGTACGGCGCGCCGGTTTCCAATCGGCCCACGTCATGGACTCGCGCAACGTGGTCGCTTTTCAGCCGCGCAGTTGCACGAGCCTCGCGAACGAAACGCTCGACGACTTCCGCATGCACGAGCGTGGAGGGCAGGAGCAGCTTAATGGCAAAAAGTTCACCCAACTCGATGTGCCGAGCCGCCACGACGATGCCCATGCCTCCTTGACCAAGCACGCGTTCGACCCGGTACTTGCCGAGAAGGACGTCACCCGATTGGACGCAGGCTTGAACGGACGTGTCCGATTGAGATGGACTTTGAGAAGCCACGCCTACCTCCCACAAAGAAAGCGGTTGCCCATGGTTTTGCCCGCACACTACCCGGAGAACGTCTGCGGGATCAAGAAAAATTCGGTACATCTCGTTCGGTCACGTGCACGCACTGGCCACGCACCGGCCACACAGGGTAAAGCAATTGTAGTGCCAAACTGCCGTTGGTGCGGTTTCTTTGGAATTGGGTGTCCTCGGCACGAGGTCGTTGTTGACGTCCACCCTGCGTCCGCCGAACGCCACCCGAGCGGATTGCACCACGAGCGGCTTGTCGTTGTGGTTTCACAAGCCACAACGGGCCGTCCTTGTGGACTCGCAGGCCACAAGCGAGACACTCGCACACTGAATCTCGGGTCAAAGCGTGGGCACGTTTGGTGCTTTCAGAGCGTATCGACAGTGGCGCGCAGGTTATTTGGCTGGTGCAAACGAAGATGAGGTTCACATGAGAAAAAGATTTGGCTGGATGGTCGGACTCGTTATCGTAGGGACTCGTCAATCCGCCGTGTGTCGATCCAACAGGCATTATGCCGACAGCGCAACCCGCAAAGCCCGCAGACGCGTGTCCTACGGGACTCGTGCGTGCATTCGCCCCCATGACCGACATGCATATCGGCGTCATTAGTTCGAGCTTGGGTGGGCACGGTTCCGATTCGTGTCCCGACGTGGAAACCTCCGCGAAGGAATGCGTACCAAGTCCCCATTTGACGAACAACGATAAAGGTCACTTGCTCTCGCGACTCGATCACTGCGGCGGCCAGAGTGCACCCACGTATGCGGGCAAGGGGTTTCTTGCTTGGGATCCTGGACAAGTCCTCATGCCTCCCGGAGAAGCCACGCTTGACAGCGGCATAAAAGGCCTTGTACCCGCGTTGCGGGACATGGTCATCGGCGTTGGTCAAATTGGTTGTGGATACGAATCGCAGCTCGAAAGCATTTATCGATTCCTGGCTGATCCCGAACCTCATGAATCGATCACCGTGCAAAATGGCGTTGCACGACTACACGATCGCGGGGCAGGATGACTTGCAGTATGCCTGCATCTTCAAGCTCTTACCAGGAACCGAGCGTGATTGCACGGATACGAACCTCACCGCCTGCGATTGCACCGTGCCATCGAACGACAGTCCGCTTTGCCAGATCGATCCGAGCAACATGAATCGTCCCTCGCTCCAAGTGCGAGCCAAAGCATACCCCGGCATTCGGCCCCTACGATTGCTCGAGCAACTCGGCGATCAAGCCCTCGTCACGTCGGTTTGTCCGGCGCAGTTGACTGACCAGTCGGAGTTTGCGCCCGATTTTGGTTATCGACCTGCCGCACATTCGATCGTCGACTGGTTGACGCGTCGAGCTTGTCCCGCTCAGCCTTGACTAGGGCTGAAACAATCCGTGACGGATCTCGACGTTGCCACATCAGGAGCAGAAGACCCTAGTACCTGGCCCGAGCCCCGTCGTCCGCACCTTCCCGCGCGTCAACTCCCCCAAACTCCCCGCCGATGGGACATTCAGGTAAGACATCTTCCTCGAACGCCCCATCGACGGCGTGTCCGAGTAAGATATCTTGCGCCAACCCGCCATCGAGGGGACTTTTTCTTGGTCTTCCACACATTTCTGTTCCCGCGCCGCTTACTTCTGTGGTACCGTCGCGGACGAACCCTACGGAGGCACTTGTTCATGTCCCTACGAGATCTTTCAACCCCGACAATGGTCACCATCATTGTCGCGTGGCTCGACCCCGAGCGTGAACGCAAGGATGTCGAAGCGCTGAAAAAGGCAGCGTTTCTGCTCCCAACGCTCGAAGAAGCCAAGGCTGAATTGCTTGCGACACAAGCCACTACCAATACTTCTACGCCGGCGGAAATCACTGCTGTTCAGAAGGAACAAGCCGAAATTGACGGCACGCACGATCGAAAATCGCGTGGTATTTTTGGCGCATTGACTGCATTCGCGGAACTCGTCGACGACCCTGACAAAGCAGCCAAGTATCTCGCGCTGCGTGACAAGATGTTTCCTCAAGGTCTTGCTGTGGTGAAGTGGAGTTACACGGATGAGGCTGGCGAAGCGGAACTCGTCGAGAGTCGCTTGACGCCGCAAGATCACGCATTGTTGAAGCAACTCCCTTATCCTGGCGGCAAATTGAATGACGCCCACGAAGCGCGTATTGCCGCAGGTCGTAAACTTGGTGAACTCGAGCGGAAAAAGCAAACGCTCGTTCAAGCCCACGAATCCAAAGAAGGCAAAGTAGGTCTTGCCGACGTCGCCAAAGC
>CAZETM010000740.1:0-5042 GCA_964514885.1 uncultured Polyangium sp.
GGCGCTGGTGGTATTCGCGCTATTTGATGCGCTGCTGGAAATCGGTCACCCCAAGGAAATCGAGATAGCGGCACATAGCTGCGGGACACGTGCACCGGGCGATGGGTCGTCACCAAACACTCACTTTTCCTGTCTACTGCGCATCTACAGGCGCGACACTTGGTTGGTCGCATTAAAGCTGCCGCCTAACAAGACCAAGAAAGTGGAATCGTCCGCAAAAAGTTTCGGGGATCTTACCGCAGACAAACCCAAAGGAGATTATTCGCGCACCGTCAGTGAAAGCTCGGGATGGGGTAGCGAACGGAAAGAGACATCATCCAGCCGTCGAGGAGGCGACGTCAACCACTCCGAAGAAATATGGCATGGCGATCGGGGATCGAAAGTCCATTATTCATCCGAGGGAGCAACCATTGCGGAGAAGTCATTCAGCCGGGGAGCGCATTATTCGCACGAGCAGGGCAAGGATGCGCAGGGCAATGCTGTCTACGGCAACAAGTCGGAATACCGAGGTGAAAAGCTCCGCCCTGCGGGCAAAGGCGGCGTCAATCTCGAGAGTGCAACCGAGCGATTGCAAAATTCGACGCAGATGGAACTCTTGATTGCTCACAATGGCAACGAGCTGAACGTCGTCGACACTTGTAGAAACATTTTTGAAGGGATCGAAATCCTCAAAACAAGTCTGACGGAGATCTCGAGGTTTCTCAAGAAAGTCCCCCAGGTTGGCTGGAAATGCACGTACGACTTGGCATTGTGGGCCGGCTCCCTTTCGCTCGAATGGTCCCCAACCTATGCCGAAAACGTCAAGGCATCCGGACGGTATTATCCGGTAATTTATACGTACAAGGGCAAGTTCGAAATGGAGATAATCAATCTTGCATTGTCCTTGTCGTTCGGCGTCGAGGCCAAAACATTTGAAACGGGGCTCATTGCGAAGCTGCAGGGGTCGGCACACTTGAAGGTGAGCATCTCGCAAACGTTCGAAATCTCATCGGAGAGTGGGACTGTATCCTTCGATTTCGACACGTCTTTCGAGCGAAAGTTCGAGATCATTGGATCAGTGAGCATATTCGGTTATTCTCTTCTCGATATGTACTTTTCCGTAACTTGGGAGTTGGCAGTCAACATGGGGCTCGAGCTTGGTGGCAAGCCACCGATAAGCAAGTTCAAAGGCGCAATCGAAACGAAACCCTTCGTGATCAACGGGCACATCAAGTCGTTTTTCTGGGGCAAGAAAATCGACCCGCCCATCACCGCAATCACGGCGGGGACGATCTACAAATGCTAAATGGCGTTCCGATGACCAATCCGACCATCGTCCTAGCTCAGCTCAAGATCGACAACTGCACGGCCGAATTGTACCTCAACGGCGTCCCACTCATGCGGCTGTTGCCCGATCGAATGACCATTCAAAACATCCCGGCCGAGGAATTTCTCCTTCCCGGGAAAAACACCCTCGAAATCCTCGTCGAGCCGGGAAACCGCCCATCGCTCGCCCGATCGGAATCGCGATCGATTCCATTTCAACCCATGCACGCCATCGGACGACTCATTCGATTTCCCGACGGCGTACCAGGCACCGTCGAGCATGGGGAATTGATCGCCGAAACCATTTTCGATTGGCCCGCGGCCACGCCCGATCAGCAAGTTTTTCCGCAATCGATGATCACCCACGTCGACCTCGGGGCCGCACACGGAGCATTCAGTTGGCAAAGCGCGCCGCCACTATCGCTCGATGACTATACCCTGAACGAAGCGCTTACCTTGTTGAACGAAATCGAATTGGCAATTCGCACGTACGACACGCATCGACTTTGGCAACTCTCCGCTATGAAAAATGAAGATGTCGTCCGCTCCTACATGGCGGTCGACGAGGGCTTCTTGCGCAGCGAGCTGGAATCGCTCATGGCTCACCAGCGCAAAGCAACCGACCCAGTAAAACGACGGGATCCCCGACAACACGATTTTCGACTGGTTGCCGGAGGCCGGTTGCTCGAATGCATAGACCAGGATTGGACGCCATCATTCAAGTTGCTCGATCCCGATGGCGATCCCCTCCCCTACCAATTGTTCCTCGCCCGCATCAATGGCCAGTTACAAATCGTGCGCTGAAAGCTCATCCGCGCAGATTTCGTCCCGCATTGCCCGCGCGCGCCAATACGAGCACCCGCAATACACGCGCAGCCTGCTCGTACGGGTCTTGCGCCGGATGCACTTCACCAATGACACGCGCATTAAACCTCCGATACATCGGAAGCTTCTTCATGGTAACCTCGGGAAGGTATGCCGCAATGGGGAATTGCTCCCCAGCAATCCAAATACGGCATCGCAGCGCGGTCATATCGAATACGTCACGCTTTTGATAATGCCGTCCCGCAAGAAGCGCCCGTTCGGTCTGCGTGTCAATGTAATCCGCAGGAAACCCTTTCTTTTCCTTGACGAACGTTTCACGAATACGCGTAGTCAACGCTTCACACGCGGCAGGGATAGGAGTCAGCCCAGGCGTTTGCAAATATTCTTTCGCGTGCGCTACCGCGGCACGTAAATTCTCGTCTGCCGGACCAACGTGCGCCGCGGCTGCCGACAAAGCTGCTTTGAGCGTTTCCAGCTCGTCGAAAAGCATTTCGACGTCACCGGCGAGCATGGCCATCGGCGCCACGAATGGCCCTTTTTGCCCAATGGCCTCGTCGAGCGCCTCGTCGACTCCACGACCATCCATCGAAGACCCACGAGTGACGATTTCGTACAATTCACGTTTGTCGTCCGCCACCCACGGTTCTTTCGCTGCCTCCACCACTTCCACGCGCCGTGATTTCGGCTTGCGCTCGGTTTCCGCCAAAAGCTTTTTCCACGCAGGAACGCGCCGAATCACTCCCACCGAGTCTTCGTCGATCCACAAGAATTGGATCATCTCCCGCGGAGATTCCACAACCGCTACCGGAGGCGGAGCGGGACGACTTTCACGCAATGGCATCGAAGTCGCAATCGCCCCTGCCGCCGCATTCGATGCAGCCAAAATGCCGCCGCGACTGGCCTGATCGACATGCGGTAAAGGAATCGACGCCATGGCCGCGGCAGCGGCTACGGCTGCAGTGCCAATGGTTTGAGGAGCTGCCAAGGGCGCAGGCGCCTGGCTCGACAACCACGGGCTATCGGATTGGTTTGCCATGACAACCGCAGGGGCTGCAACGACAGGAGGCGGCGCAGGACCTGGCTGTGGCATTGCAATGTGCGGCGATGACGGTGATGGCGGCGATGCCATATAGGTTCGATCCCCGACCGCTACACGAGGCACATGCCGCCCGGCTCGCAATGCTGCCAATGCATCAGTCGATATTCCCGGATCGCTCGCGCGCGGCGGCGGTGGTGCAGACGGCTCATTGGCATGTTTCCCCGGCGCAAACGGTAGCGCCGGACTTGCCGGTACCTGGTATCCCATTGCGGCGGCTTTGGCGACGATACTCGCGATATCAAAGTTTCCCCCAAGGCCCATGGTCTTCGATGGGTCTTCCACCACTTCGTCAGGGGAAAGCTCAACGACTTCTTCGACCGAGCCAGGAAGCGAAACGGAAATGCGTCCCGCTTCTTGTGGATGGGTCAATCCAATGCGCCCGCGAAATATCAGCGTACACAAGCCTCGATCGGAATGAATCCACAAAGTATCCGCGTGTAGCTCAATTTGCTCGTGACCACCATTTTGCCGCTCCAAAACGACCACGGGGACAATGCCCGGCAGTTGCGTCACGAGTTGCGGGTAATCAGGATGAAGGTTTTCGAGAAGGATTCGTTCTTCCGAGTGAATTTCGGTAGGTTGTTGGTCTAGGGGCGCAACATTAAAATATTCATAATCGAGCCCCTCCGGCAAAGGTCTTTCTTCCCAACCATACTCGGGAAACTGAACACCATATTGCCCGAGCTTTTTCCGACGCTCAGGCCACGCTGCTCCAACCGGTCCAAACCCCATTGGCGCAAATGCAATCGATTCCGGTCGCTGCGAGATCACTGTCCACGCCGGTTGGAGATTCGCAACGGGGATCATACCGTACGCGTCAACGGGTGCGTCGGAACGAACTCCCGCCGGATTCGATAGGTCTGGCCCTGCCGCTGCGCGCTCCCAACGTAAAGGCATTTGCACGAATCGGTGGCCCTCGAGAAGTTGACCATCGTGCCGACGAATACCGCGATCGCACCAGACTTCGATGGACTTGTCGATTGCACCGACAATCATTCGGGCGATCAAACTGCGGACGGGCTGTTTCGCCGGAGCGAATGCGTGGCCCACGAGGACGACATCGGCGCGTGTTTTGAAGGGCACTCGATCACTGGGTGCAAAAACCGTACGCGTGGAATCATTGTCCCAGAATCGGTCGGCATCCTGAATGGGCTCTTGCTGCGGCGCGAGGACCGCGCGACCAGGATGAAGTTGAAACGTTGCTTTGACAATTACGGTGAGCGCATGGGCGCCCGAACGTGACTGCCATTTGAAACCGGTTGCCGGAAGCGGACAAAGCGAGACGACGTCCATCTTGCGCTCGACGGTACCACGAGCGCGCACAGCATGTTAGCGATTTTCGCATGCTCACCCCGAAAAAGCATGAGCTCGATCAGCACACCGCGCGTGATACGCGCCAACATGAGGTGCTCACGATACCGATCCCCAGCGTGGCTCTCGCGAATCGGCATGCCGCACTCGTTGAGGAAGACCGGATCATTCGGCCCAACCAGGACGCCAGCGCGCTCACGCAGGATGCGCAACGCACAAAGGCCTTGCGTCACTCCCGATGACAACGCCCACGCTCGAGTTTGTCAAGCGACATCGGCTACCTGATACCCAATGCCTCGTCCCACGTAAAAAATTCCGACATGTGTAGCGTTGAACATTATCTCGCTCGCCGGCAACGAATATCGAGTAACAGGAAAGGGGACGTTCATGAACACTTCACATCGATCTGCACTCATCTTTGGGAGTGCCTTTCGTGCTCTCGCTCACTCGTGCATGACGAACCAATCCAACTTGTTACGCGAGGCATATCCTTCCGATATGA
>CAZETM010000741.1:0-5012 GCA_964514885.1 uncultured Polyangium sp.
GATCCATCTGCAGGTCGCGAGCCTGGTGAACGTTGGCTCCTTGCAGAGGCCGGTCTTGGCCCGGCCATGATTCACTACTTCGTGCGCTCCGCTGTCGATGCCGCAGTCGGCGTCGCCGAATGGCCGCCTGCATCGAGCTTCGATGACGGTCCAGTTACTCGATATCTCTTCCGCATTCCCGCGCTTCCAGAACGCATGCTCCCGCTGCTCACGCGCACGCCCGGCTTGTCGATGTTTGTCCCGGTCGCACCCGGCGCGGCTGTCGAATGCGGCTTCCGACATCCAGTCAATTTGCGCGCGTGTCCGGTCTTTTCCGAAACAGGCCTCGTGCTCTTTCGCGGCAATGGCCTCGACCCGCTCGAGATTCCCAAGCTGCCAGCATTCGGTGACGTACGTGCGTTTGCGCGCGTGGAGATCCACGAGGACAAACCTTCGCCGCAAGTGCGAACCATTCAGGGGAGTTCGGTGTCCGTCGCCCTGCGTTTGGTTCCGACGCTCGAACCGTGGCGATCGGTGACTGCAACCTGGGTCGATCTCGAGGATCTGCCTGTCCTACGACGCATCGCTTACGCGCTCGGTCCCGAAACGTTACGAGCTGCGCGCGTCGCCTTTACCAATGTTGGCGCTGTCGTCCGTCACCCCACGGGCATCGAGTGCATTCCAGTGGGCCAATTCTATCGGAAGCTGCACGAAAACCTGTTCGCTCCTGCTGGGTACGACGTGGTTCCCGCCGTCTCGCACGACGTGCTTTATCGCTCGCTCGGAGCGCCTTCGGGTCAGGTGCTCTTCATCCGTCGCGAAGGTGGCGTCGTGGGGATCCCCGAAGAGGCGTTCGTCCCGCTCGACGCTGCGGTGCTCGAAGCGCAGGCATGGTTGAGCGTCGGTGCAGATCGTTTCGCCGATTCACTTTCCTCGGCGCTCGCGACTGAATTGCCCGAAGTGACCCTTGGTGGCGTTGGCCTTCGTCCACTCCGTGATCTCGATACGGCGCTCGCCAAGGACGGGACATAGTTTGGCGATGAACGAACGGTTCGAAGAGCTGGTGTCGGGCATCGTTGTCCCGCTCGTATTAGGCGGAAAACTTCAGCTCACACGTCCGTTCGGCTCGACCGCTCTGACCGTTGGTCAGGACCAACGCATCACCGATCCCGATGTTCGCTCGCGTCTCGACATCGCGCGCGTGAGGCGTGCGCGGCTCATTGCTCCCATCGATGTAATGCCTGAGCTCGAGCCTTCCGATTGGGCGATCGCTGCGCTGCTCAACGACTTGCTGCAAGTGACCAACCACAACCTCGGCGGCGTGTTCACCAAAGCTCGTTACGACCGCCTGCTGCACTCCGTTCTCGCAGGTTGCCGACTCGTTGCCGCACCTCAAAACGTCGGCGAGGCTCTGTCGCGTCACGCCACGTTCGCGAAGGTCATGGAGCTGTTTCGCACCGACACGAGCGTGCACTGGTGGACCGGATCGGCTCGTTTTCGCGGCTCAGAGCCACCAGAGCGGCTCCTCGCGTGGCGTGGTTTGAGACGCGTGGGCGTCGAGACCGATCGCGTTCCGTTGTCGCGCATGGCCGATAACCTGACGCTCGCCAACAGTTTCCCCGAAGCCCTTTCCGCGTGGCTCCATCTCTCTCCGCTCACGGATCTCGCCACGATGACTCGCGAGTCACCAGCGTTCGTTTGGTCCGCTCCGACCATCGGTTTGATTGCTGTTCCGCCAGGACGAACCCTCGCGTTTCGAGTGTTGTCTCGCGCGAAACCGGATGCCGTGACCGCCATGTTGAAGCATTCGACCACCACGTTCCCGCAGCAGCTCGAGCCTCATCGCGCCCTGGTCGACGAGTTTGTCCGGGAAATGGCCGACGCTCTGCGCCTCGACCGCACCGCTTGACTCGTCACGCGTCGTCGTCTGCGTCGGCACTGACCGAAACGTCGACGCTTGCTGGCGCATCGAGCAGTCCCGCGAGGACTTCGGCGTATTGCTCTGCGCGCTTCGATCCGATGCCGGCAATCGCTGCGACACGTGCGCTGAGCTGCGGATCCCGAGGTTCGGAGGCCATCAGGATCCCCACCAGCTCCGTTGCGCAGTGACCTGGCAACACCACTTGTTCGTCGACTCCGCGACGTGCGGCCTCGGCTCTGCGAAACGCACTCACCTTCGCTTCAAGCTCGCGTCGTCGAGCCAAAGCTTGCCGATCGAACGTCGGAGGCTCGAACAGCGCTCGATCCGCAGCGGGCACGTCCTTGTCCTTGATGCCGAGCGCGATGGATTCGAGCCATCGTGATGAATAACGACCAGCGCGACCCGATAAGGCTCCTCGCACTCGACCGAGATCAGCGATCGTCGTCGGCCGATTGCGTGCAAGCTCCAGCAACACTTCGTTCATGATGACTTTGAACGGCGGCACATCGTGCTGTTCCGCGATCGCTTCGCGTGCGACGACGAGATGCAGCAGCACTGCGCGCCCCATGCGATCGAGCTGCTGCACGCCTTTGACTCGCACGTAGCCTGGCCGTTGATCGCGTGCTGGAGCGAGCGCCGTGACCAGCTTGTAACCGCACTCGGCATCGATCTCCGCGGCGATGTCCATCTCTGCTGCTTTGATCGTCAGCGCACGATCCAAGCGCATCAAGTACGCGACGTCGTTGCTCAGGTAACGCAAATGCGCAGGCTCGAGCGGACGCCGAGACCAGTCATGTTGCTGGAAGCGTTTGTCCAACAGAACGCCCAGCTCGGTCGTCAATACCGCGGCCAGTCCCGTTGCTTTTTGCCCCAACAGGCGCGCGGCAACCGACGTGTCCCGCGCATGACGAATCGGCGCACCGTATTCGTGCAGCATCCGTGCATCGAAGGTTAGATCGTGAAGCACCTTCACGGGCGACGGCGCGTTGAACAGTGGAGCGAGCGCCGCTGCATCGACGAGCAGCGTGTCGATGACCGCTACATGCGTCTGATCATCTTCCTCCCAAGCGACCTGTACCGTGCACAAACGCGGCCGGTACACGAACAAACCGTTCGCTTCCACGTCGACGCCGATCGTCGACGCAGCGCTCGCACGTCGAATCACCGCTTCGAGCGCAACGACGTCTTTGACGAGCGTCCATTCGTACGGAAGTTCGTCGCTGTTCGTCATGAACGACGTACGCGATCCCAGCGACGCTTGGTGCTCAAACCAAACGCCAACGCCAGTGCCATGACTGCCACTGATCCTGATGAACGACTCTTATCGGTGACCGTGGAGCACGTAGTTCCATCATTCGTGACGGGCGCTGGTGAACACTCGGACTCGAGCCCTCGTCGAGGCGAAGCATCACAGCTCGAAGGGATTGGATCCCCTGGAGGATACGCTGCGCAGATCCCGGCGATGTCGTCGGCTTCGAGCGTGCGTAGACCAGTGGCGCCTGGCGAGTAATCGGCGAACATCGTCGCGCTTGGATCGGTCGAGTGCGACAAACCCAAGAAGTGTCCGACTTCGTGTGCGGCGATCGAGGCCAGGTCGTACGTGATGACAACCTTGTCGCCCACGGTGAACCTCACGTTCGCTCCGTTCAGCTCCATGTCCGCGTCGTAGATCTCGCCCGTGTCCACGTTGTACGTCACCGTCGTGAGCGCCAGCGTGCTGCTGCCTCCGGGATGTGGCCACGTCTCGTCGTGGAACATGATCACGTTCGCGTTGCCGGCCTTCTTGTTGTACTCGTGCACGCCGCATTCGACAGGGCCGAGGTTTGTCCCGGTGATACGCGGAACCGTTCCGCCTCCGCAATCCGCATTCGCCCAAAGTCGAAACGCGTCTTCGAAAACTTGCGTCGCCTCGGTGAGCGACACTTGAGAGCTGGCGTCTTTCTGCATCGAAAAACCAACGCACGGGCTCTTCCAAAACAGTTCCATCCCGCAATCGGTAGGCAGTGCTGGCATGCAACGCGCGCCAGTGCCGACTCCAGGACAAGTCGCCGTGCGGCAATAAGCCGAAGCCTCCTGCGCGCAGAGCAAACTCGCGAGCGCGATCAACGCGGAAGTCGCGATGATCTTTCGTCCCGAAGCCTGGTCACTTTCGCTCTTTTTGCGCACGCCGTGCCTCCCCGATGATCGCGAGTGCTTTATCGAGCGTTGCGCCTACGAGAACCTCTCGGGCCGCGATGTTCGGCCCAGTTCGAAGCAACAGCGTTCCTGCATCTGGACTGCCAGCGAGCTTCGGCTTTCCGTCTTCGGTTGCGACGACCGGGTAGTGCCCCTGAGCCATCGCCGTGATCGCCAGCGTCGATCCTGATTTGTGCAGGAACAAAAGCGAACGCGAGCCGGCCGGAATGATCGCTTCACCCGACACCCACTGCCCCGTCGTTCCCACCGTGCCACCGAGCGTCCGCACCCACACGCTCGATCCCGCATCTCCCACGACCGAACGTTCCACGTCGACACGCGTGTACGTCACGATTCGCCGCCCGCCAGGCGCGTCCTCCCACATGCTCTGTCGCTCTGCCGCTTTGGCAATGATGACGTACGTCGACGTCTGAACGAGCTCGCTTACCGAAAGGACCACGGACACCGCAGCTTCGGCAGATCGAGGACCCACGGAATGTGCGTCCGGATGGGTGGTGATGGCTGCTGGCACAATGAGGGCCGCTGCCAACATGGATGCTCGAACACGCATGGTGACCACGATACCACCAATGTTTCATCGAGGCTTCAGCGGCACGGCCCTCGCGATCCAATGCCGTTCCGGTCGAGCGACTCGCTCAGGAACGTAAAGGTTGGTGCACAAACGAAGTGACGTGGACGGGACGATCGTGTCGGGGACGAACTCGTACGAATCCGTAAGGTTTTAGCGGACAAACAAAAACCGACGGAGGCTTGAAACGACCTCCGTCGGTTCGTTCACGTTCGTACGAACGTTTTACCGTTTGACGGGTGGCGGCGGGCCTTTCGTACCCTTGGTCGGGGGCGGCGCTTTCGCGGGCGGCGGAGCCTTCACCGGCGGCGTCGTCGCGGGTGGCGGAGTCTTCGCAGGCGGCGGCGT
>CAZETM010000742.1:0-5011 GCA_964514885.1 uncultured Polyangium sp.
CAACCTGAAGAACAACCTGAGCGCGATCATCACGAAGCTAAAGGCGTCCATTCCAGACCTGGCAGTGGGTGTGGCCGGGTTCGATGATTTCCCCACGGGCAACTACGGCGCCGCAGGCGTCGATGCTCCGTTCTACATTGCAGGCACGACAGGCTACGTGAGTACGGTTCTGTCGGACAACCTCGCCGCAGTGTTCGGGCTGAACGTGCACGACGGCGGCGACAATCCCGAATCACACGTGGCAGCGATGCATCGCGCACTGACGGACACCTTCTTGATTTGGGACAACGGCCAACTTGCTCCCACTGGCGCCCCCGCTGGTCGTTACGGATCGTTACGGTTCCGTAATACTTCGCTGCCGATCCTCGTCGCTGTCACGGACGCACCGTTCCACAACGGAAGGCGCTCCAACGATCCGACCGTTCTTCACGATCCGTACACGTTCAACGGCCAGCAACCCTTCCCTACCCCCACGATCAATGAACTCGTCACGGCGATGAAAAGCCGCGGCGGACGCTTCATCGGCATCTCATCGTCGGATGGCGTGCGCACGGGCGGAGATCCCTACGAGGACATGGCGTACCTGACGGATCAGACCGACTCGGACGTACCGGCCTCTGCCTTCGGCGGAATCAAGTGTGGAACGGGGCTCAACGGATCGTTTGTCAATCCAGACGGCCCTGCGACAGTAGAAAGTCCCGGTGGAACATGCAGGCTGATTTTCGACATCAGCACCAACGGCAGCGGCCTCAACGACACCACGCTCGACAACGCCGTGAAGGCTCTGCTCAAGTCGATCAAGCTCGACATTCGCGCGCTCATCACCCCGGACTTCAACGATCCGATCGACTCGGTCGACACGTTCATCGACAAGGTTCAGGTCAACGCACCGGGCGGCAACGACGCGGCCGAGCCTGGTGTGCCGTGCTTCTCGCTCAACGCCGTCCAACAGCTCACCGACATCTGGTCGGGGCCGAAAGGCGATTCGAAGATGCAAGACGGAGTCAACGAGACGGCGCTTGGAATCGTGCCTGGGCAGAAGGTTTGTTTTCAGGTCGTGCCGAAGGCGAACACGACGATTCCGCAAAACGCGGGCGCACAAATCTTCAGAGCCACGCTGACCGTGAAAGCGAAAAACGGTATCGCGCCGTCGGAGCTGCTACTCGGCGTGCCACGTGAAGTGCTGTTCTTGGTGCCGCCTGCTCCGCAATGATCACCACTGGGGCTCTTTCTTGCCCTTGCGCTTGATCTTGCGCGCCTTGTCGCTGATCCCGATCTTTCCCCACTCGTAGGACAACCGCCGTCGGAAGGCGCCGTTGTCGTCGCCGCCGTACACGTAAAGCTCGCGTGGCGAATCGGCCTCGCCGATCGTGGGTTGCCATCGTTCCGAAGCGACAAACCCCATGGACACCGGGACGTCGGAACGCAAACGCGCGACGATGACCCCGCAATTCGCCTTGTCCGCACCTTTGGCACAACCACCGCCGAGCCAAAGCTCTTCGTTGCCGAGCGGGTGCCACACCCAAACTCGTTTGACGACAAAACGTTTGTCAGGGTCGTACTTCTTCGCGGCCGCGCGGATCTCCTCGGGCACGAGCGGTTCGAGCATCGGTCCGGTCTTGAAGTCGTTCGGTAGATAAACGAGCGGCGTGCCTCGAGTGACACTGAGCACGACTTCAAAACTGTTCACTTCACCCGCACAGCAACGGAATCCGAGATCACCACGCTTGGCGTCTGCACGCATCGCACGGCCATTGGCACAACGACCGATGAGTTCGCCCTTGGTGCCGTTTCCACCGCGGTTGGCGATGAGGTTTGTCTTGGTCGGGTCACGTTTCCACGGACTGGCCGTCCACTCCCAGATGCCGCCGTGAAGATCGTGCACTCCGAATGCGCTGCGACACCCCGCGTTCATGCCCGTAGGGACGAGGAATCGGTTGACGCCCGTCGCGCAAATCGCGGGCTTGTAGGTGTCGCCGTATTCGTACGTCGTGTTGATCGGTCCTTTGCACGCGCGCTCCCATTCGAGTTCCGTGCAGAGGCGTTTGTCCTGCGCAACGCACAACGCTTCCGCTTCCGCTTGCGTGACGTTCGTCGTGGGGATCGCGCCAGGCTCGTTCGGATACGGATGAACGTCGATGTAGAAGCCGGTCATCACGACCTGCTCACCGGCCATCTCTTCATCGGCGACCCGAGGCATACGATCGACCGGCGTTCCGGCGATCAACGTGCCCGGGGGAATCCATGCCATCCCTGGACGAGGAGTCGCTTCTTGGTTTGCAGTCACCCACGCCGGTGCGTCCTCGACGCCCGCATCCGTAGGTGTGGGAGATGTACGTTTGCCTGTGCAGCCGAGGACAAACAGGGCGGCCAGGACAAACGCTTTCACGTGGGATCAGCTTCTCGCTCCCGAAGTCCCAGCTCCTTCATCTTGAGCTGCAAACCCTTGCGAGAGATCTTCAGGAGGCGCGCCGCGTGCGTCACGTTGCCTTGCGTCTGTTCGAGCGCACGAACGATGAGCTGTTTTTCGAGCCGACTCATGGCGGCTTTGACCTGCTCCTTCAAACCATCGGCGGGATCTCCCACGGTTGCTGGAGCAGCCGACGACGCACGCAATACTTCGGAAGCCGCTGCTGAAGTCGCGAGGGAGGACGGAACAGATCCGTTCACACGCACTTCCTCGGACAGATCTTCGAGACGAATGTGCGTCCCATCAGCAAAAAGCACCGCACGCTCGATCACGTTCTCGAGTTCGCGAATGTTTCCAGGCCATCCGTAGGAGCACAAACGATCGAGTGCCTCCGACTCGACACCATCGACGCTCTTGCGCAACCGCGTGTTGAACTTCGCGATGAAGTACTGGACGAGCGGAGGGATGTCGCTTCGTCGCTCACGCAACGCTGGCAGCACAATGGAGACGACGTTCAAGCGATAGAACAAGTCCTCACGGAATGCGCCCGCATGGATCTCACGCTTGAGATCACGGTTTGTCGCGGCAACGAGACGCACGTCGACACGGATCGTCTTGATGCCTCCAACCCGCTCGAACTCGCTCTCTTGCAACACACGCAGGAGCTTCACTTGCATCTCGTTCGGGATCTCGCCGATCTCGTCGAGGAACAACGTGCCGCCCGAAGCGAGTTCGAAACGACCAGGCTTCGAAGCCACCGCTCCGGTGAACGCTCCGCGCTCGTATCCGAACAGTTCGGACTCCATCAGATCTTTGGGGATCGCAGCGCAGTTGACCTTGATGAACGGGCGATCGCGACGACTCGAGTTGTCGTGCAACGCGCGCGCAACGAGCTCTTTGCCCGTTCCACTCTCACCCGTGATCAGCACCGTGGTGGGTGTGTCCGCGACACGTTCAATGATGGCGTAAAGATCTTGAATGGGTTGGCTTTCGCCGATGATGCCAAACTTGGCGCCACCTTCGCGAGGGACCGTGGCGGTGATGTCTCGTGACGCGTCAGCGCTGGCGAGATCCCGCGTTCGCAAGGCTTTGCGCACGACCATCCGCACTTCGTGCTGATCGAAAGGTTTTGTTATGTAGTCAAACGCTCCGGTCTTGAGCGCTTCGACAGCGTTATCGACGGTGCCGTGCGCCGTGAGCATGACGACGGGCCGATTGGGATCCTCGCGGACGGCAGAACGCAGCAGATCCATGCCGTCGACCTTGGGCATCCGCAGGTCGGTGATCACCAGGTCGATGTGATGGTCTTTGAGGAACGCGAGGGCTTGTTCACCGTCATCGGCGGTGTGAACTTCGTAGCCATCACGACTGAGTTGCGCGCTGAGGACGCGACGCAGGTTGGCCTCGTCATCTACCACGAGGATCTGCTTCTTTTCGGGAAACACAATGCGGAGGTTACCAGAGCAAACGCAGCTTCGGGGGGCCAGATCCGAGGAGGACGCTGACGTACCGGCGCATTTTTGCTCGACAGGGCCGACTACGCATGGCAGCCGAGGGTCGGCTTTGACCGCCCGCAGGTACGCTTTTTTTCACTCACGGCGGCTCATGCCCTATGCTCGGGGCGAAGGACGGAAACACGCATCATGTGGGGAACTCGCGCGCAGGGGGCATCTCTGGCCGGGCTCGCTGTCGGCGCATCTTTGATCGCAGGCATGGCGCTCGCTCAGGACCCGCAGAACCCGTTTGTCGTGGAATGCAGTCGCACGGCAACGCCTGAAGACGTCGAAACGGCTCGCAACACCCACTTCGGCGCCAAACGGCTTTACGAGCAGGCCGATTATGCCGACGCGGTGGACCTGTGGCGTAAAGTGCTCAAGTTCGATTGCTCGGCGATCGGGACGCTGCTGAATCTTGCCAACGCTTACGAGCGGCTCGGAGATCGGCAGAACGCGGTCTGGGCACTCGATGCGTACATCCTGC
Organism: uncultured Polyangium sp.; assembly: GCA_964514885.1. Lineage (GTDB taxonomy): Bacteria > Myxococcota_A > Polyangia > Polyangiales > Polyangiaceae > Polyangium. The sequence continues at coordinate 4,391 of CAZETM010000742.1, forward strand.
GCGCTCCGGAGGGCACGGACGTGTCCAAACTCCAGGTGCGTGTCGAGAACCTGAAGAAGGCGATAGTGCAAGCCCAGCCGCCAGCGTCCGCATCGGCATCGGCCGCTCCGCCTCCAAGCGCGAGCGTCGTGGCGCCTCTGCCCTCAGCAACGACGGCTCCGCCCCTGGTAAAACCTTATGGCGTTGCACCTTGGGTCACCGTCGGCGCGGGTGCTGCGGTGATGGTCGTCGGCGGCATTCTCATTCCGGTTGGTCGCGGAAAAATCACCGACGCCAAGTGCACGGGTGGCGAAAGGACCGGCGAGTGGTCGTGCGGTTCCCAGGACCAAGTCGACATGGTCTCGCAGGGAAAAACCATGGCGATCGCAGGCGATATCGCGCTCGGCGTGGGTGCAGCCGCGGTCGTCGGAGGACTCGTGTGGGAGTTCGTGGCAAACAAGCCTGCGCCGGCCAAGACGGACAAACCCACGACGGGTCGTCGTGTTCGCGTGTCACCGTCGGTCGGCCCCGGCATGACGGGCGCTACGATCCACGGTACATTTTGACGAACCTCCTCGTTCGTCCCTAACAAACCCCACCCCAGTTTCAGAGCACGCTCTCAATCGATCGCGTAGACCTCGA
>CAZETM010000743.1:0-5005 GCA_964514885.1 uncultured Polyangium sp.
TGAAGCGCGCGGACGGTGAAGGCATCACGTTTTTGCGCTTGCCTGCACCGACGGAGGACGAGGTGCACGAGGTTGGTGTGCCGGTCCAATGCGGTAGGCAAGACTCGCTCTGACACCGGATGCAATTCGGGAAGGGTTGATGCGATCGGGTTTGTCTGCGCGAGGTCCGCCAATGCGTATACGTAAGCGAGTGCCGATTGGGTAACTCTCGCTGCCGCATCCGAAGATGCGTTGAGTGTCACGAACCGAATGCGACTGCTTCGGTAAACGATTTGCGCTCGCCTTTGCCAGCGCCAACGCACAGGTGCGTCCGCGAGTCGAGAAAACTCGTCATCGACGCGTACGTACCGCGAGAAACGCAAACTCAGCGATGCGGTGGAGTGGTCGAGGATACCGGACCACGACAACAACGTTCGCGGGGCAGCTGCGCAAAGTTCGAAAATAGCGCTTTGTTTGGACTAGGTACCTGGCCGCTCGTCGGCTAAGCTCGCGCTCATGCCGGCCATCATCCCCTCCCAGCTCGATCGCCTAGAGCATCACGAGATCCCTGACGAGTTCGATCCCGCGTCCGTCCGCCGCTTCCTTGCGGCTACGAGCGGCTCCGGCGGCGCCGAGCTGGCGAACGCGCAGTCCATCATCAACGAACTCTGCGATGTGCTCCACGTTCCGCGGCCAGCGCTCAAGAAGGCCACGGGCGACAACTCCTACGTTTTCGAGGAGGACGTCAAGGACGGCAAGGCCCACCGCCGCGTTGACCTGTACCGCCGGGGATCCTTCGTCTTCGAGGCGAAGCAGGGCGTGAACGTGCAGGCGCCAGCCGCCGAGGCGAAGCCTAAGGCGGGCCACACCAAGAAGGTCAGGGGCGCCGGCGTGCGCGACACCACCGACTGGATCGACAACATGCAGGCCGGCCGCGCCCAGGCGGGGAACTACGCTGCCTGGATCGCGGATCGCGGCGACCCCAAGCTGCCTTTCCTCATCGTCGCCGATCTCGGATACCGCTTCTGGATCTGGTCCAGCTTCTCGCGCGATGCGCGCGACGACTACGGTGCCTTCGAGGTGCTCACCGCGTTCGCGTGGAAGGACCTTGGGCGCCCGGAGGTCTGGAAGCTGCTGCGCCAAATCTGGCTGGAGCCGGCCGAACTGAACGAAGAAGCGCGCGGCCAGCGTGTCACCGCTGACATCGCTGAGCTTATCGGCAAGCTCGCGACCCGCCTTGAGAGGCGGTTCGCTCCGGAGGATATCGGCGACTTCCTCATGAAGTGCGTCTTCACGATGTTCGCGGAGGATGTCGGCTTCCTCCCGCTACGTCTGTTCACGGAGCGCCTCAAGGCTTGGTGCGATGAAGCGCAGGGTGGCCGCTCCGAGATGTTCGTTCGCGGCCTCAAGGCCCTCTGGACGCGGATGCGCGACGGCGGTGACCTCGAGACCGGTCACATCATCCGTCAGTTCAACGGGTACCTCTTCCGTGATCCGAAACCGCTACCGCTTGACGCTTCGGAGCTTAACGAGCTCTACATCGCAGCAACGAAGGACTGGCGGAAGGTCTCGCCCGCGATCTTCGGCACTCTGCTGGAGCGAGCGCTCTCGGAGAAGAAGCGTCAACGCCTTGGAGCGTTCTACACCCCGGAGGCCTACATTCGCCGCCTCGTTGAGAAGACGATCATGGCGCCGCTCCGCGACGAATGGACGACCGTGCGTGCGTTGATGGAGCGCGAGGTGCGCGTCGTAGGAGCGAAGAAGGGTCGCGCGAAGGCGCTGGACCTGGCCCACGCCTTTCGAAAGCGACTGACCGACGTGCGCGTGCTCGATCCAGCGTGCGGGAGCGGGAACTTCCTTTATGTCGCGCTGAAAGAAATGAAGCGCCTGGAAGGCGAGGTCGTGCGCGCGCTGACGGCCCTGGGAAATAAGCAAGAGTGGTTCGACATGCCGGGCGAGACGGTCCATCCGGCACAATTCTTCGGGATTGAAATCGAGCCATGGGCCGCCAAAATCGCCGAACTCGTGTTATGGATCGGATATCTTCAATGGCAAGTGTCCGCGAACCGCCTGCATCGAATGCGAGATCCGCTCCTTCAAGATCTTCACCACATCAAGAATGGCGACGCGCTTATTACATCCACCGGCGATGAACCAGTGCTCGATGAGCACGGTAAACCGATCCTGCGTGCTCGGGGCGTGACCGACAAAAAGGGCGAGCGGGTCATGGCGGCCGATAAGAGGCTCCTAGACGTGAAGCGCGCCGCGTGGCCAGCCGTAGACTTTATAGTCGGTAATCCGCCTTTTATCGGCAATAAGAGGATGCAGGACGTTCTTGATATGGGTTATGTCCGTGCGATTAAGAGCGCTTACCCACCTGTGCTTGGCGCAGCGGACCTGGTTATGTTTTGGTGGTGGCGTTGCGGCGATCTCCTGCATAAAGCGACAGCGAACGAGACGTCCCCGAAGCCGAAGAACAAGAAGCCTGCCGAGGAGGTTCGGAAGCTCCGAGCCTTCGGTCTCGTCACAACGAATAGTATTACGCAGAAGTTGAACCGGGCGACCGTCGCCGACGCGCTCACGGAGAAGGGAGTCAAGCTCGTCTATGCGATCCCAGATCACCCGTGGTTCGATGAAGGCGCAGCCGTTCGGATCGCTATGACGGTCGGGGCGCAGGAGGCCCCAGAGCCCGTCCTTGGAATTGTGATTGACGAAAGTCGCACGAAGGCGGCAGAGCTCGATTTGGTAAAGGTGAACGACGCGGTTGTAAAGATCATTAATGCGGATCTCTCGACCGGGGTTGATCTTCAAGCGGCCCGTCCTCTCCGTGCCAATGAGCGCCTCTGCTTCCAGGGCATCACGCTCGTGGGCGAAGGGTTCCGGCTCACGCGGGACGATCTGCGCCGTCTCGGGGTCAGCCCTCAAACAATCGTTCTCAAGCCGTATTTGATTGGACGCGATCTGGTTCAGCGCGTTGAAGAGCGGTGGGTGATCGATTTTGGGGGTCTCTCCAAAGACGAGGCTGCGAGGCAATATCCAACGCTCTATGAGCATGTCCTGCGCAAGGTAAAGCCGCAACGTGATGAACAGAACGATCGTCAGCGGAAAGAGAAGTGGTGGCTCTTTGGTCGAAGCGGCGGTGATCTGCGCGCGGCTCTTGGTGGTCTCCCGAGGTATGTCGCGACGTCCCGGACGGCGAAGCATCGGCTCTTCACCCTCGTGGATGGGAGCGCGTTGCCTGACACGAAGGTCGTGGCGATCGCGCTGACCGACGCGGCTTGGCTTGCCGTGCTCTCGAGCCGCGTTCACCTCGCGTGGGCTGACCGGACGAAGGCGATGCTCGAAGATCGGCCGACCTATAACCACACGGAGAGCTTCGATCCGTTCCCATTCCCATCGCTCACGTCCCAACAGGCCGCCTCACTCCGCCGTGCTGGTGAGCGCCTCGACGCTCACCGCAAGGCGCGGCAGGCTGAGCACCCGACGCTCACCCTGACCGACACCTACAACGTGATCGCCAAGCTCCGCGCGGGCGAGGGGCTGGGCGCGGAGGAGCAGCGGATTCGAGACATGGCGCTCGCGGACACGCTGATCAACATCCACGATGAGATTGACCAGCTCACGCTGGCCGCGTACGGGTGGCCGGATGGGATTTCCGACGACGAGATCATCGCGCGCCTCGTCGCCCTCAATGCCGAGCGTGCGGCCGAGGAGGAGAAAGGCATCATGCGCTGGCTACGGCCCGACTATCAGGCGACGACCGTGCAAGGGAAGCTGCCCGGCGGTGAGGAAGAAGCCGAGACGGAGGCGGCGGACGCGAAGCCGAAGAAGCGGCCAACAAAGGCCGCGGCGCTGTCCTGGCCGGGCGATCTGCCAGGCCGAATCCAGGCGATCACGGCGGTGCTTCGGGCCTACGCCAAGGGGCAGGACGAGCCTGTGGAAGCGCGGTTCCTCGCGATGGCGTTCAAGGGGGCGAAGCTGGACGAGGTGGAGTTGACGCTCCAGTGTGCGGCAGCCGCGGATGCGGTGGCGCGAACGGAGAACGAAGCCGGGGAGGTGGCGTGGATGGCGCGCGCGACGTAGCGCAGACGGCGGGCTGACCCTACCCCGCGCCTCAGAACCAACTCAAATCGACTCAATCGCGTCGGATCCGTCTGCGTTTGGCGTAGCGGAAGTGGGCATGTTGCCCATGTACGCATCGTCGATCTCGAAAAGTGCCACGAGATGCGCTTCGAGTGCGATATTTGGGAGCTTACGGATGCGTGGGGTAATACGTACGTAATGCATTCGACGGCGGCGAAGGACAAGGCGGGAAGCGTCGCGAGCGTGAAAAAATTATCGCTTCCCGTGGGCTTCAGCGTTAAGGAAAAATCACTCATCGAGCCGCTTTTGGTGGCGCCGCGCATGATCGACGGAGTTTGTCGCCATACGATCGTGAGGGATGATCAGGACAATTCGTACCACCAAATCACATTTAATGGCACGAAACAAGCTCCTGCACAGGTGGGATGCCCGTAAGCGCTAACTTACTCTGGTTTGTAGACCGGTTGAGCGCTTCGCGCTCAACCTTAGTCAGGAAAAATGTCGACAAGCGCTGCGCGCTTTCGACATTTTCCCTCTACTGTTATGAGCGACATTTCAAAAGCGGCAGCAGAAGTTGCCCTGCCAGGGACGCGCAAAGTGCCCACCGATGATCATTCATGCCGCACGCTGACCAAGGGCCCCGATGCGCATACGCATTTTGACCGCACGCTAGCCAAGGGCCCCGATGCGTATACGCATTTCTTCCGCACGCTGGCCAAGGGCCCCGCTGCGTTTACGCATTTCTTCCGCACGCTGGCCAAGGGCCCCGATGCGTGTACGCATTTCTTCCGCACGCTGGCCAAGGGCCCCGATGCGTATACGCATTTCGACCGCACGCTGGCCAAGGTCCCCGATGCGTGTGTTTTTTGCGGTTGACACCGCCCAGAGTGTTCGTGGACATTGTCAACTTCACCTGGAGGTATTCCGATGATTGTGAAAACTG
>CAZETM010000744.1:0-5001 GCA_964514885.1 uncultured Polyangium sp.
GGTGATGTTGGCCGGCGATTCGACGGCGGCGATATCGTGACGCGATTCGTGCAGACGACGTTGATCTTCTTCGGCGTACATGGGGTAAACCTCGAGGTTGGTGGACGCACGAAACACGAACCCAAACCGCGCGTCAAGACGTTGACCTCGTAACGGTGCATTTTTCCAGACGTGACCCGAAGCTCGGCCTCGCGTTTGCATGGCGCGTCGGCAAATGCGGAAAACTTGGCACAACGCAGCAGTCTGTCTTGACGACCTCAGTGTGGATGTGAGACACAGTTTTTTCAGGATGTCGGAACGCGAACCGCCTGAGGCTGCAACGGATCCCAACCCGCTCGAAACACCGCAAGGATCGAGCCCTCCGACGGAGCCGAGCCCACCGCCGAAGCAATCGCCGGTGCCCGAGAGTGCGCCGACAGAGCAGAGCCCACCGTCGGTGCGCGCTTTGCCTTCGGAGCCCGCCAAGCCCGCGGACCCCGAGGATTGGACGGGGCAAGTGCTCTTGGGGCGATATCGCCTGGAAAAGAAGCTGGGCGAAGGTGGAATGGGGGTGGTGTATCGGGCGCGAGACGAGGAATTGAACCTCGACGTGGCGCTAGAGATCTTGCCCGTCAATGCCGCAAAAGGTCGCGAGGCGGTCGGTGCGAAGAGAGTCTTGGATGCGCAGCGTTTGGACGAAGAATCAAAACGAGGCACGTGCGGTTTACTAGATCGATACACCTAGCGTAAAGCCACATCGGCATCTGCCGCCGGAAGATCGGAGGCCACACTCGAAACATGTCCCCCGCCAGCCACCATCGTTGGCTTGCACAAATATGCCATGTTGACGACTGCGTCTTGAATCATCGTCTCTAAGCGATCTATAAGATCGATCACTAACTTCACGTCTACGTCAACGTCCACGACGGTGATCCCTTCGACTCTCCCGCCGTGCGCAATGGTGTTGCGTCGTTCGACCATGTGATCGAGCGCCTTCTCGCGCTCTTTTAATTTGGCGACGTCGAGACACAGCGCAACACATAGCTTTTCGAGCACCTTAAACCTAAGGTTGGAACTCATGTCGATTTCATGTTCCTTTTTATGGAACATGAGTGGATCCTGGAGCGCTGCTAGAATCCGGCGCGTAAATTCGGCACGAGCTTCAGCACTCTGGTTGGAAGCCACATCGCGAAAGTTCTTTGACCAAGCATAAGACAATAACGCGGGATTCGCATCAAGCTGAGATATCTTCAGCTTTTCGACATGCTCCAGGTAAGATTGCAGCGCCTCACGGACATACCCCTCCCAATGCGCATAAAGCATGGGCACGGCCATACGAGCCGCCGTATCCAGGTATATCGTGGCCGACACTTCGAGCACGGTCCGATAAATCATCGTGATGAGTTTTCGACGCCGTTCCGCCAGTGTCGACAGCCGCTCGAGGAATGCGTTCGTTGCGCCTTCGCTCATGGACGTACCGCCTCCTCACCCTTTTTTTCCTTGCCTGACCCGAGCTGCACGCACACCATTTGGTGCCTGCTTCATCGGCGATTTCTTCGGCGGCGCCTTCATGATCTCGAGCGCAATGGCGAGACGTGCAATGGCTCGCGACTTGATGTTCGCCCCACCTCCCGTATTGGCTACGAATTGAGGATGCGTCTTGATTGCCAAACATCGCTCCTTGAATTCCTCGGGATCCAAACGTTCGACATGATCGATATTGCGCGCGACTGCAACGGACAAAACGTCGAATATGTAGACTGAAACGGGCCCACGATGCCGACCATCCCGACAATGCCGCCACGCGTCCTCGCGTAATGCATTAGAGATCAAGTCGAACGTGCGTTTGAAGAGCGCCGCTTCGACATTACGATCGAAATCTTTTGGTTTTCCAATGATGTCGCGAATGTATTCAGTGATGAATGGCTCGACATCGTACTCAAAACGTTCATACGCGTTCTTCATCGTGAAGTAGCGCAGCACCAGCCCGCGATCGAACATTGTTTTTTTCTGCATGTCCGACAGCTCCAACGTCTCGGCAAACGCTTGATGGAGTGAGAGCCCATTGACCCAATCCATGAAGTCGGGATCCGTAGCGCGGAAGATACAATTGCGGATCTCCTGCGCCGACAACTCGGCGCCGCCGGTGTGGAGACGCTCGAAGACCTCGTACTTCATATGAGCTTTGCTGCCGACTTTGAGCACTTCCACGCGACAACTTGCTCGCTTTATGGAAAGCCTCGAGCGCAAGCTCAACTCCTCGAACGTAAACCCGTCCAATTCCACGAGCATCACGCGGTTGTTCGGAATCGCGAGTCGCGATGGCGCTATAGGTTTGCCCTCCGCATCCTTGAGGTGTCCCATGAATTCGAGCACGGTAGAGATGCGCTGCAGACCATCGACGAGCTCCCAACGGCCCGTCTCATTTTCAGCCACAAATATGGCTGGTATCGGAATGCCCAGAAGAATTGATTCGATAAACTTCGTTTTCTGTCCCAGATCCCACCGAAACAGACGCTGATAATCTGGTGCAATGTTGAGATCACCATCATCATACATCGCTGCCAGCTCACCATAGGTAATGTCGAGACGATCCGCGCGAATCTCATTTCGCGCCTGATCGATCTTGGCGTCCAAAACCTTTGCACTGCTGGGCATATTGCGCCTCATCTCCGGGTCAAGTGTTCGTGAGCAGCCTGTGTGCTGCCACTGTGGGTGTCGCGTAGTAACAGCGGGCCAGGTCCACGTCAAGACGGAAGAGGCGTTGTCCGATCGATACGACCGCCTCCTGCGTCAACACGACTGGCTAGTCCAACGTCACCCATCATCGCTTCGCTCGTACCGCCAAACTCAGCTCCACAACGTCGTTTGAGGAAGAAGGTCCCCATCATCCACCACGACAAACTTGCCCAAACGACGCTGAAGATGCTGCTCGTCGTCTGCGCGCTATGTGCGCAGCGCACTGCTTACTTGAATGACATCTGCATTGACTAGACGACGCCGCTTCGTCTTTACCCTGTTGACGAGCATTCCGTATGGCGTCGTCGACTCCACCGCCGGACACACCTCCGCAACGCACCCCTCGTCCAGCGCTTCGAGAATGTATTGCTTCTCCAACTGATCCAGCGATGCAAACCGCGTGGCCAAATTGCCGGTTTGTCCGGTCAATACTGGCGCTTGCACTCTCGGAACCAAGTCTCCCAAATCGTCCACGTCAATCGTCGACGACTCGGAATCAATGACTGCGCGTTCGAGCACGTTCAAAAACTCCCGAACATTGCCCGGCCACGAATAAGATCGCAATACCTCCACCGCCTCCGGAGTGATCCCCGAAAACCGCATTCCCGCACTCGACGCCAAACGTGGTAACAAACTTCGTGCCAACAGCTCCACGTCCCCCTCGCGATCCCGAAGCGCCGGGACCTTCAGCAGCACCGTGTTCAATCGATAATAAAGGTCCTCGCGAAATCGACCCGCTTTGATCTCCGCCTGCAAGTCCTTGTGCGTCGCCGCCACCACCCGCACGTCCACCTTCACCGGCAACTTTCCACCCACCGGAGCCACTTCTCCCTCCTGAAGCACGCGCAACATCTTTGCCTGCGCCGACAAACTCAAGTCCCCGATCTCGTCCAGAAACAACGTCCCGCCATTCGCCAGCTCAAACTTGCCAGGTTTGTCCTTCGTCGCCCCGGAGAACGCTCCCTTCACGTAGCCAAACAACTCGCTCTCGATCAGGTTCTCCGGAATCGCCGCGCAATTGACCGCCACCAGCAACTTCGCCTTGCGTGGCGACACCGCGTGCAGCGCTCGCGCCACCAATTCCTTGCCCGTGCCACTTTCACCAAGCACCAACACACTCGTCTTTTGCGGGCCAAACTTGTCGATCTCTCGACGCAGCTTCTGCATCACCGCACTGTCGCCGATGATCTCGCACTTCCGCAGCGTTTCCTCTCGCGCGTCCGCTTCCCGTAACCGCTGCACGCCGTCCAAAACACCGCCCGCAAGATGCGCCAGCGCGACCAAGAACTGCACGTCTTCCGAGGAAAACCTGCGCCCCTTCCGACGATCGTCCACGTAAATGAATCCGCAAAGCTGCGTACTCGCCACGATCGGGACACACGCCGCCGCAACAATCCGCTCGCGAGCCATCGTCGCCGGCACTTTCGCATTCGCGTGCTGCTCGATCACCACGCGCTCGCGCCGCCCCAACACCGCTTCGAGAATCGCGCTGCTCACCACGACATCCTCTTTCGAGTCCTCACCGCGAGCGATCTTGCGCATGCCTCCCTTGGGGGAATCTCCCAGCCCCACAATCGCTCGCTCGCAGCCGAGCACATCACGCAGTGCCTCGACGATCTGCTGCACCACCATGTCGCTATCGCGCGTCGATCCGACGGTTTCACCAATCGAGCAAAGCAATTGCAAACGCCGCTCGAATCGCTCGGAAGGCGGCGACAACGAAGGGTCCGTACGCTGAAGATGCAGCGTGGTCCCCGGATCGTCGTCGGCGTGGTAAGTGAGCAGCGCACTGCCCACTTGAATGACATCTGCATCGACCAGCCTACGCCGCTTGGTCTTCACCGTGTTGACGAGCATTCCGTGTGTGGAATCGAGGTCTGTCACGACGAACGCGTCGCCCTGGGGCATGATTTCCAGGTGATGTCGCGACACGCGAACATCGGGAATCACCAGGTCATTGTCGCTGTCGCGGCCCGCGCGCAGCGGCCCTTCGAGCGGCAAGGAATACGATACTCCACCGGATACACGTACGATGAGGTGAGGCATATGTTGGCATCGATCGTACCGACGAACCGGCGGACGGGACAAGCGTTTGCAGCAAAAATATGCATTCGATCAGATGATCGAAACGCTTCGATCACGTGATCGAATGCGCATCGACCGTGGGGGCCTCGAAATTGGCGTCGCAAGCGTTTGGCACGTCCAATCTTTTCCTGGTCGTGTTCGCCCGCTCGTGGCATGGTTCGCCCGTGCGTAACCGCTTTGACCAGCTCGCCAAACAGA
>CAZETM010000745.1:0-4998 GCA_964514885.1 uncultured Polyangium sp.
ATGCACGTCGTCCAGCGTGTCGGCGATCTGGATGAACACGTGTAGAATCTGCGCGGCGTTGAGCTTGTTCTCGCGCATCGCACGCGACAGATCGACGCCTTCGAGCAGCTCCATCACCACGAAAAACGGCCCGTCGGGTAGTTGTCCGAAGTCGGTCGTTTCGATGATGTGACGGCTCTTGAGCGCGTTGGCTGTTTGCGCTTCGCGGATGAACCGCTGCAAAACGCCTTCGTTGTGACCACTTCGCGGCGGGCGCAGGACCTTCATCGCCAGCGCTTTGCCGACGACGACATGCCTGCACGCGTAAACGGTGCCCATACCGCCGTGACCCACCACGCGCTCGATGCGGTAGCGGCCTTCGACGAGCTGCCCGACGAGCTGCTCAGCGCGCAGCGCGGCCGTCTTGTCCAGGGAAACGAGCTTGATCCCGTCGTCCTGACAGTTCGTCCGTTCGTCCGGGTACTCGCGTGAGCACGCGGGGCAGATCCTCACGTTTGCATCATGCCATCGGATCGCCGGCCGACGGAAGCAGAAACCGGGGCACCAACAGACGTTGCGAAACGCCAGAGGATTTCGTGCTGCGCGTAGGCGTCACCGTACACATTTCGATTCACCCTGGTACGTTGACGTGCATGGCCTGGGGATTGCTCGCGCTCGCAGCCGCAACGACCGTGCCGCACATGAATGCGGTACGCGTGGATCGACCGCCGGTGCTCGATGGAAAGCTGGACGATGCCGCGTGGCAAACCGCAAAAGCTAGCGACACGTTCACGCAGAAAATCCCGGATGCGGGCAAAGCGCCCTCGCATCGCACGCGGATACGGATCGTGTACGACAAAGAGGCCATTTACGTGGGCATCGAATGCGAGCAATCAGGAACGCCCGTCGTCGCCCGTCTGACGCGCCGCGATCGATGGATTGAAGCGGATACGGTTTCGGTGGCATTCGATTCGCGCGACGATGGCAAAAGCGCGCTCGAATTCGGCGTCAACGCAGCCGGAGTCCTTTCCGACACACTTCGCTTCAACGACACCGATGCTTCGGATACTTGGGACGAAGTATGGGACGCGCGCACGTCGGTCTCGGAAAAAGGTTGGACGGCTGAATTTCGCATTCCGATGCGAATCTTGCGTTTTCGCGAAGGCGAAAAGAAGCAACGGTTTGGCATGCAGGTACGGCGCTGGATCTCGAACAAGCAAGAACAGAACGAATGGGCGTTCATTCCTCGAGGGAGCGGCGGCGAAGTTTCCCGTTATGGGCATCTGGATGGTCTCGAAGGACTAAAAGCCGGTGCCCCCATTGAATTGCGACCCTTTCTCGTCGGCTCGATCAACTACAGTGAATCGGAAACCGAAGCGCACGGGTCACCGTTTTTCCCGCTCGGATCGGCAGGGGTCGACATCAAATGGCATCCAAACCAAAGTTTGACGCTCGATGCGACGTTGCTGCCCGATTTCGGTCAAGTCGAACAGGATCAGGTCATTCTGAATTTGACGAACTTCGAGCAATTTTTGCCGGAGCGTCGTCCATTTTTCCTGGAAGGTGTCGATATCTTGACGACGCCATTTCAACTTCTTTATACTCGCAGGCTCGGGCGCGCACCTTCTTCGCCCGTAATTCCGGGCAGTGAAACGCAGATTGGTCGAGTCACCCCGGCAACGATTTACGGCGCGGCGAAGCTCACGGGCGAAATCAATTCCAAAACATCCATTGGCGAAGTGCTCGCGGTGACTAGCCCGGTCAAAGTCGACGTGCAAGACAGCCAAGGACGCACGATTCAGCGCATAGCCGAGCCAGCAGCGGCATTCAAAGTGCTGCGGCTTCGTCGCGATATCAATTCGCGCACGTTCGTCGGCATTACGGCAACCGCGAAGAGCCGGCTCGACACGCCATCGAGTTATCCACGAGTATCACCGGACCGCATTCTTTGTCCCACGGGAGCCGAGGTTCGAGCGGGCGAGCGTTGTTTTCACGATGCATACGTGCTCGGTTTGGATGGTCGCTGGCGATCTGCTGGCGGTGATTACGTGCTCACGGGGCAAGCCATTGGATCGCTGATACATGATGGCCCGCCGCGTACGATGGCCGATGGCACGGTCATTGCTGCGGGAGACGTGAGTCCCGCGGCGCAGGTGCAATTCGCCAAAGAAGGTGGAAAGCATTGGGCTTGGTCGGCCAATTACACGGGTATTGGGCGCAAAGTCGATTACAACGACGTGGGTTACATGCAGCGCCAGAATTTGCACAATGCATCGGCGAGCGTACAATGGCGCAATCTCGAGCCGTGGCGCAAGACGCTGGAGACGCGATTCTTTTTGGACTTGGTGGAGACCGACACGCTCGATGGGTTGAATCAGGAGCGCTCGATTTACCTTGGCAACTTCACCAGGTTCGTCAATTTTTGGAACATGTTCGTCGGAGTGCAACTCACGGGTGCCAAATACGACGATCGTGAAGTGGGTGATGGCACGGCGCTCGAACGTGCGGGGCTTTTCGGCACGTCCGTTTGGCTTAAAACGGATCAACGGAAAAACGTGAGCGCGAGTGTGAATGTGGACTTTCAGGCGATTCGTACGGGGATGAGTCTATCGAGCCGAGCGCAATTGCTTTTGCGTCCGATGCCTCAATTCGAGATCGAGTTGATTCCGACGTTTCTGTACACGCAAGGTGAGCCTCGGTATGCGCTGACCATGGACGAGGGACATGTATTCGGGAGATTGCGAGCGCAAAGCTTGGGTCTGACGTTGCGCAGCACGTACATGTTCACGCCGCGGTTTTCCTTGCAGGCGTATGGACAAGCGTTTATTGCAGCGCAGGACTATACCGATTACACGTTATCGCCTGCGCGCGGCCAAGGAAAAGTTGCGCGGCTCGCTGAGCTGAAGCCGCTCGGTGCTCCGCTTCCATACGATCCTGACGGCGAGGGCGGAACGCTCAATGCGAATATCGTGCTGCGCTGGGAGTATCGTCTCGGGTCGACGTTTTTCCTGGTGTACACGCACGCGCAGAGCGACGGTGGATTGCTTGGAACGCCGAAGTTTTCGGGGCAATGGATTACGCCGAGAGCGTCGGAAGAGACGCTCTTGGCGAAATTGTTGTATTGGTGGAGTTAGCCTCGCCCCCAGCCCCTCTCCACATGTGGAGAGGGGAGTAAATTCATCGCGCGTACCAAGCCTTCACGCGCTCATGATCGCGCACGGCGTCGTGGATACGATTGAGCTTCGGATAGGCGGATAGAATGGTGGCGGGGATATGATCGATCGTGCCACTGACGAACCAACGAACGATGATGTACAGCTTGATATCCACGACATTGAGCTTATCGCCGCCGAAGAACGGGCCGTCGCCAATGTGTTTTTCCGCGAAAGCAGCCCACGTCGGAATGTATCCTGCGCAAAGCCCCTCGCGAGCCTTTTTCTTCTCTTCCTCGTCGGCAATGCGCATCGTCGCCGCAACGGTATTTCGCAGCTCCTCGACGTGGGCCATCATCGCTTCATGCCGCGCAGCTTCGAAGTTGTCCTTGGGATGCACCCCATGCTCGCGCCCGATGAGGACGAGAATGGCATTGGATTGTCCAAGCGGCGGCTGTCCCTCGACTTCAAAAACGGGTAGACCACCAAAAGGCGTGTTGGGCTTCATCGCGAGCCACTGGTCGCGCTTGATGCGGACGTCCTCGAAGTCGACGCCGGCGGCCCACAAGGCCAAGCGACATTCTTCGCCACGACTGGCAGGCATATCGAAATAGGTGAGTTTGGGTTTGCTCATGGGGGCAGGTTAAACCCGTGCCGTCCGAATGTCACGCGTAAACGTTCACGTCCCGCAAAACGTCTTGTACTTCCACTGCTCGTCACCCGGCGGCAATGCCAGCTCCGCGTCCTGGGGCTGGTCGTCGTACGGACGCGCGAGCACTCGACAAAGTCGTTCGAATGGCTGCAAGTCACCTCGGTTCGCCGCGGCGATCATCTCTTCAATGCGGTGATTGCGTGGAATGAACGCTGGATTTGCCTTACGCATCAGCTCCACGCGCTGCTCGACAGAATTGGTTTCCTCTGCCAAACGCTTGCGCCACGACGCTGCCCATTCCACAAATCGCGCAGGATCCTCGAATAGCTCGGCAATATGCTCGTCGCCATTTCCTGACGCAGCTTCCGTCAGCCGCCGGAAACAAATCGTATAATCGACTCGACTCTCCGCCATTCGCTCTAGCAGCCCCTGAGCCAATTCCACGTCGCCTTCTTTTGCCGTATGCAATCCAAGCTTGCATCGTAAATGCGCCGCGTAGGCCGACTCGAATCGATCCGTGAACGTTTCGAGCTGCTTGGTCAAGGTCGCCACCGCTTGCTCTTCATCATCATGGACCAGAGGAAGCAGCGTTTCCGCAAAGCGTGATAAATTCCATAACGCGATGCGCGGCTGGTTCCCGAATGCATAACGACTATTGCGATCAATCGAGCTGAACGTACGTAGCGGATGGTAACTATCGAGGAATGCACAAGGGCCGTAATCGATCGTTTCGCCCGAAATGGACGAGTTGTCGGTATTCATCACCCCATGCACGAATCCTACCGACATCCAATGCGCCACGAGCTTCGCTTGCGCCGTCATGACCGCATCCAGCAGCGCAAGAGCAGCGCCTTGGTCCTTCGATGCTTCAGGATAATGCCGAGCAAGTGCATAATCGACGAGTTTTGTCAAAGCCTCGTGATCATTACGCGCGGCAAAGAATTGAAACGTTCCAATACGCATGTGGCTCGAAGCAACTCGCGTGAGCACCGCACCAAGTAGCCGAGTTTCACGATAAACAATTTCGCCAGTCGTAACCGCCGCAAGCGCTCGCGTCGTGGGAACACCGAGCGCCGCCATTGCTTCGCTAACGACATATTCACGAAGCACGGGACCGAGCGCTGCACGACCATCGCCTCCTCGGGAAAACGGCGTCGGCCCTGCCCCCTTGAGCTGCACGTCATAACGACGACCATCTCGGCCGACAAGCTCACC
>CAZETM010000746.1:0-4980 GCA_964514885.1 uncultured Polyangium sp.
CGCAGGCGACGAACACGGCAAGCGCCAGAAGCACGAGAAATGACGCCTTGCGAATCTTGCGCGTAAATATGGCCATCGGTCGAGCCGCAGCTTAGCAGCCCGTTGATTTGTCTGCTCGCACCCGAAATCGTCGGTCGACATCGCTCGAAATCCAGGAGGATTCCTCGCTCCGTCGCCCTAGCTTTCGGGCGCTCGCGACGATAATTCAACTGGCTGCTAATACGCTCCTCTATGGAATGCCGAGCCCATTCGTTTGTCTCCGACGCACCGTGCTCACCACCCGTCGCTCTTTACGAATTGTCGACGCTACCGTCGCTTACGGTATTGTTGGACAGGTTGAACGTGCCCGTGTTCGTGCTGCCTTGTGCCGTATATTTGTTATGCGCTTTTTCGGACGCGAGCCCATAAGCCGTGGGCGCGAAGTTGTTGCCCGTGATTGTGCAATTGTTCGTGTTGTAGACCGCGACGAAGTAAACGGTACCTGCAATCCAATCACCAGCGACCTTGTTTCCCGTGATCTGCACGTCCCAGAACTTGGTCCCGCTCGCTGCCGATTCGACGTGTACGAGATTGACATTCGAGCCGGCCTTTTTCGCGCGACCACAAGAAACGAACGTATTGTTGCGGATGATGAAGTTTCCGACCGCGCCAAGGTTGGGCGGGAAATCGCTGGGTGCGTAAACCGAAACAGCCGTCGCACAGTTCGTGAACGTGACATTTTCAATGAGCACGTTTTGCCAGCCATACACTCGAATTGCACCGTCGTTCTCGTACGCTCCTCCCGATTCAGCAAGCGACGGATCGATATCGTGAAAGGATCCGCCCTGGATGGTGATTCCCGACATCTCGGCGACCGGCGCTCCGCCGGCTACCTGGAAATGGTGCGAGGAAACCGCTCGAGGAACGTCGTAGAATTGGCAATCTCGAATTAGCACGTTGTTGGTGACCGTTCCATCGCCTGCAACGTTGTACGCCGCTCCTGCCCACGAGTAATCGATGTTGATGGCTTCGTCATCGATACGATGAACCTGTGCCACGCCATGCATCGTGACATTATGCACGACGACGTTGTACACTCCCGCCTGGTATTCGCCTCCCGACGAATTGATCTCCAAGTGATGGGCCTTGTAGCCGATATTCTTGATCTCCATGTCCCACAATACGAATTTGCGGGTATGGACGACGCTGAATCCACCACCACCATTGGCATTCCATACGCCTCCCACAATGGTCCAATACGGAGGAGCGTTGTATCCACCGCCGCCATTGTTATCGACGCGCATGATGTGGCTTCCGGCAGCGCGTACGACCTCCGCTCCTTGCGCTTCAATGCGTATGTGAGCACGCGTCGCGAGCGGCGCAGGAAGACTGTGTACGCCGGGATTGAGGACGACTTTGCCATACAACGAGTCGCCCGCGGCATGGTTCGGCCAGGTGGGCGAAATGCATTTCGCGTACGCCTCGGCCTGATTCATCGCGGCCTGAATGTTCTCGCCAGGATTTACGAAGAAAACACTTGGGCCTGCGCAGTCACCAGCGCAATTCCCACATGATTCGCCCGCTTCGCATACGCCATTGCCGCATACCGGGGGACACGCGCCACAATCGTCGGGACAGGTCGAACACGTCTCGCCACCATTGCAGGCGCCATCGCCGCATCCGGGAGGACAATCGCCGCAATCGCCAGGACAAGTCGAACACGTCTCGCCACCATTGCACGCGCCATCCCCGCATGCCGGCGCGGCTCCACCGCTACCGCTACCGCCTGCACCCATTCCACCGCTACCGCCCGAGCCGCCCGTGCTTATGGATCCAGTGCCTCCGGTTCCATCACCGCCTGTGCCTCGTCCGCCTTGCCCGGTGTCGACGTTCGTCGTTTCGTCGATATCCCCAATACCGCCAATACACCCGGCACACGCTATGAACGTGACCAACGCAACCACGAATGCGGCGGCGCGTCCCACGAGGCTGCGGACGAGCAAACCAACAATGGCGTGCCCAGTCGCGCTCCAGACGATTCTATTCATCGGAACATCTCCTTGCCGATCGTCCAATGCGGACAGTCCGCGTCGAGCACGATACACGCGCCGCGGTTTTCAACAAGCAGGAAACTCAAGCAAGTGCGCCGATATGGCGTGGGGGCGGATGGTGTAAGCGGACCGCGACGGGAATCACCGTTCACGTTCCGTGAAGCATTGCCCCGTGCTCGGTCACTTCGGCATACGTGAGCCTTTCGATTCTTGGCACGACCCCCGCTTCGAGTTTGTCGAGCCATATTCGCAGCGTCTCGTCGTCGTCGACCTTGGGAAGATCCATCAAACCCATCCAGGTTCCGGTATTGATGTAGAGGTGATTGCCGCATTCTACGCGTCGTGCCGCGTGTGTATGCCCAAAGATACCAATACATGGGTCTTTCAGCGGCATAAGGTACTTGGCCACAATATCCTTGTCGTCCGACGAAAGAACCTGCGTATCGAAAAACGTATTGTTGTGCGATATCGAGCGCAAAGCGGCTCGCACAGGAGCCAGCCAGTTGGAATGCGTCGCCAACATTCCAGCATGGGGAGCGGCAAACCCGTCGAGAAACGTCTCGAGTTTGTCCCGCGTCGCCGAGGGAGCACGTCGCTCGCGTTCTGTCATTTCTTGCGCCAGTGAATCTGCAAGCAGCTCGTCAAGGTTTGCCGGCGGCTCCAATTCCGTGCCATCGCCAAGCACCGGACCGGGACGCAGGTGACGAGCAAACCGACGTAGCAGACGTGCCTGAAGGACGCCAAACGCGTTCCCGAGCAGGTTCAAGCACATCAATGGATCGAAGTAAAGCAGGAGCAATGGAACGGCTGGCAGTTCCGGCTTGAGCAAATCGACGAAAGGAAATCGTGGTTGACCGGTCTGTGCATTTAGCGCGCGCTTGAATGGGAGCAAGACTTCGCGCACGAGGCGGGATCCTGGTGGAAGCTCGACGTCGCGACGGCCCGTTTCGATTGCGCGACGAACCGCAGCAGGATCAATGTCGTTCCACTTGTCGATGCGATGACCATGACCCACGATGACGCGATGCTTTCCGATTTGGAAGGGAATGGGAGCATCGTCTCGGTATAGAACGAAATCGGGGTGATCATTTAGCTCGAGCGCTTGGAGAAGAATGCTTCGTGCATCGGGATGGTGCAATTCCGGATCGTGATTGCCGGGCATCAGGATGCAACGTCCCCCCGCTTGAACGAGCGCGGTGATGGCTTGAAAAACATCGTTGCCCCATTGGGTGTCTCTGATTGCGCGGAGGGTTTGGCGCAGAAAATCGGGAGCGCCGGGCATATCGAGAACACCAGGGTGTTGGTCAACGTGAAGCAGGTCGAAGATGTCGCCTGCAAAGACCACGGTGGTCCCTGGTCGCGATTGTTCACGCAGCAACGCTGCAAGCTCATGTCCCGATTGGAAAGCACACAAAGGTCCAGGCGGAGCGATATGAAGATCGGAAAGAACGATCAATCGCGGATTCATGGGGTCTCCGATAACGTATAGGGATCCTGACCGGATGCCTGGAGTAGCTCAACACAAGCTTGAAGCGCTGAGAAAACGTTTTGTTCGATCGCCGAAAGTTCGTCCCCCGATGGCGGGACTGGTCGTCCGATCCCTTGTGCAAATTGTGCGGCGAGCGGATGTCCAATGGCGTGTGCGTGATGCCACAGAAGGAGGAGGGCTGCGTATTCGAGTTCTTCTGCGCCTGGTGCCGCGAATACCCGGGCGGCATCCTTGAGGGCTTGCACCATGTGGAAGTGGTCCTCTTGCTGTGCATAGAAACTGATCGCAGGGGCGAGAAGCGCGCCAGCACGAAGCGGTTGACTTAGAGCCAGCGCGATCCGTGCTAGATACACTTGGGCGGCAGCGACACCCAATGCGTCTTGAATTTCGAGATGCAATGCACGCGCGCCGCAATGGCGGGCAAATGCGGCAGGAAAATTCTTGCGAGCCGCCTCCAAATTGCCAAGCCCGCTCAGCGTATTGGCTTCGCCGATCCGCTCCTCGATGTCGCCGTAGATGGAAAGCGCCTTTTCGTAGGCCTCCTCCGCGTCCTTCGGCCGAGAGGTATGGCCGAACAGGTCTCCCAGGGCCTTGCGCGTATTGGCTTCGCCGAGCCGATCCTCGATGTCGCGGTGGATGGTAAGCGCATTTTCGTAGGCCTGCTCGGCGTCCTTCTGCCGATCGGTCCGGACGAACAGGTTCCCCAGGGCCCCTAGCGTATTGGCTTCCCCGAGCCGATCCTTGATGTCGCGGTAGATGGGAAGCGCATTTTCGTAGGCCGCCTCCGCGTCCTTCGGCTGAAAGGTCCGGACGAACAAGTTCCCCAGGGCCCTTAGCGTATTGGCTTGGCCGAGTGGCTCCTCGATGTCGCGGTAGATGGCAAGCGCGTTTTCGTACGCATGCTCGGCGTCCTTCAGCCGAGCGGTCCGGACGAACAGGTTCCCCAGGGCCTGTAGCGTATTGGCTTCCCCGAGCCGATCCTTGATGTCGCGGTAGATGGGAAGCGCGTTTTCGTACGCATGCTCGGCGTCCTTCAGCCGAGCGGTCCGGACGAACAGGTCCCCCAATGATTCCTCAATGATTGCTTTCGCATAGGGAACCAAACGGATACGCTCGCGAATCCTCAGCCCAACCTCGAGAGCAAGCGTCGCCCTGGCGGCACGCAACATGAGTCCCGACCAACGCGCAAAAACCTCAGCTAACCGAGATATCAATGCTTCGTCAGCTTCGCCAACTGGCAGTTGCTCCAACACACCAATGAGCTCCTTCAGATTGGCACCTTCTCGAACTGCACGTTCCAAAGCTTCCCGGGCACCCGTGCGGTTTGCCCTGATGATCAAGTGTTCGAGCCACACGCACAACCCCAGAAACGTTGCCCCAAGAAGCTCGCGCCTCCGATCTGCCGATAATACTACTGCGGTAGGTTCATACGGCCGGACCAACCTCACGCGGCATCGATGT
>CAZETM010000747.1:0-4947 GCA_964514885.1 uncultured Polyangium sp.
ACCAAGCAATAGAATCGGATCGACCGTCGCCCACTCGTCTTCCCACCCAGGGCTCGAATCGCTCCCGAAAGGCGCGAGGTTGATTGACGGCGCGGATGTTGGCGCCATCGGAATCATCGGTCGTCGTCGAGATGAGTCCGGCGAAGGTGCAGCGGAATCATCCGCGCTCGAAAGAAGTGAAACGGCTGGGTGCACCGACGACGGTCGCGGATCCGAATACGAACCGTCGCGCAATCCCTTTGTGCTCGAAAGAAGATCGAACGTCGCGCGCGCTCGTGAGTGATGCAAACACGCGACACTGCCATGCAATCGTCGCTGGACTCGATCGAACACAGAACGCACGGTCAGTCCTTGACCACGGTCAGTCGCGTCCATCTCGCCGATCATTGCATCGACCAGAGGCGAATTTTCCATCTCCTCTGATGCCTCTTCCGAACGCAGCGAGATGAGCAGCTCGATGCCACTCGTCGCGAAGTCGATGGCGGTTTCTGCTGCACGCACGAGCGCTTGCGCGCGGGATGGATCCACCGAAACACGTGCATCGACGAGATCGAGCACGATGAGCTTTCCGCCTGGAGCTGCATCACGAAGCGATGCTGCAACGTCGGCGAGTGCGTCTCCAACGTTCGGCTCTTCCGGATCGAGACACAAGAAGAACTCGCCTTCGACGGAAAGCAGCGTACGAGCCGCGATGTACAGCATCACGGCGTCGCGCGGACCGCACGATCGTCGGGTCAACACATCGATGACTTGTTCCGCCAGGTCCTCGTCCGGGTCGGCGAAAACAACATCGAAACCTACGTCATCGCGAGTGAAACGAGTGCGCAGATCAAGGCCACCAATGGCGAGCACAGGAACGCTCCCACTTGCAGATAGCCCTGGCGTCGCAGTGATCAAGATTCGCATCAAGCCCGAGTCCTCGGAGTTCGTTTGTCGGCCTGGATCATTTTACCAGGGATCCCTTCGAATCGTTGCGTATAAAGGACGCTCGGTTCGGCCGCGACTCAAAATTTGTGCATCACTGTTTGTGCATCACTGAAAGCGCACACGATACGCCACTTTTTTGGCCGAGAATCGGTATGATGCGCAGGCCATCATGAGCGACGCTGCCGAGCTTTTCGTGTGCTGCGAGCCGTCGGATCGGGCCCTGCGAGACGAGCTGTGCGGCGTGCTGACCCCGCTCGTCGAAGCAGGCCTCGTGCGAGAAATTGCCGCGGAATCGCTCGATAGCGGATGGCTTGCGCGTTTGAGCTCAGCCGACGTGATCGTCGCGCTCATCAGCCCAGACGCGCTCGCGGACGGATCGACGGTTCGTGCAGTGATCGCCGAAGCGGTGGCGATGGAGCAGCAACGCAAAACCGTTTTGGTGCCTGTGCGTGCTCGCGTTTGCGCCACCGATGACGGCCCGCTTGCCGATCGAGTCATCTTCCCTCGTGATGCCGCAGCGCTCGATTCCGATACGTTTCGCGAATACGCGTTTCGTGATGCGGTCGGTGGAGTGGTCACGGGCATCACGCTGTGCCACGTGACCGTTGGTGACTTGCTCTTGCAGGGCGAGCGGGAAGTGGCTGCTGCGAAGTCATTTCGACACGCACTGTCCATCGCGGAACGGCTTTCTGCCGAGCACCCGGATGACCACGATCATCTCGCTCTGGTCGGGCTCGTGCGTGATCGTGTGGGCGAAGCGTATCTCGCGATGGGCGATGGGCCAGGCGCGCTGGATGCGTTCCAATCGGCCAAACTCGTGCACGAACATTTGGTAGCCGTGTCGGTCGACACCGTCCCTCGTCGCCAAGCGCTCGCGCGATGCATCGAAAGCATCGGCGACGTGCTGCGCGCGATGGCAGAAAAACCGTTGGCGCTCAAAGCATTTCAAGACTGTTTGTCTTTGCGAACTCAACTTGCGAGCGAGCTTGGCGATACTTCTTCGCGACGCGACGTTGCCGCGACGTACGTTCGGATCGGACATGTGCATCGAGCGCTCGGAGACAAACCCGAGGCACTTCAAGCGTTCCGACAAGGCATGGCGCTCGCGGACAAACTGGCTCAGGAAGTCACGTCGTCGCAGTCCCAAGCGATCGTGACGCAAGCTGATGCAGCGGTTTTCCAAGCCGAACGAGCGTTGTTTCATTTTCGTACGGCCAGCGTCCTGGCCGAAGGCGACAAGGACGATCTGGAAGAAGCTCGCGCGCTCTTGCTGCGTGCACTCGCCATCTATCGCGAGCTTGAAGAGCGCGGTGTTCTGGCGGAGTCCCAGAGCATCTGGCCGCCGGCAGTGGAAGCGATGCTCGACACGCTCGACACCTGACTTGACACGATGATCACGCACGCGTTGTCTTGAGTTCATGAAACCAGGTCGATTCGCGAACAAAGTCGTGCTCGTGACGGGCGCAGGTGGGGGCATTGGTCGCGCAACGGCGCTCGCGTTTGCGCGAGAAGGTGCCGATGCGGTCTTGTGCGACATGAACGAAGCGACGCTGGAGGAAACAGCGCGCGAGATTCGTAGCCTCGGACGGCGCGTGATGACGCGCAAAGTGGACGTCTCGAGTGCCGAGGCGATGGCAACGTTCGCCGACGAAGTGCATCGCGAACATCCCGCCGTGGATGTCCTGGTCAATAACGCAGGAGTTGCCGTGTCGGCCGGTTTGCTCGACACGACGCTCGAGGACTGGTCGTGGATTTTGGGAATCAACGTGATGGGAGTCGTGCACGGCTGTCATTACTTTGTGCCCAAAATGATCGAGCGTGGACAGGGCGGACACGTGATCAACATCGCCTCGATCGCGGGGCTCGTCGGGACGAAGATTCTCGTTGCGTACTGCACGACGAAGTTTGCGGTCGTAGGTTTTTCCGAAGCGCTTCGTGACGAGCTCGAGAAGCACAAGATCGGCGTGACGGCGATCTGTCCTGGGTTCATTAAGACAAACATCACCGAAGCGGGCCGTCATCGTGGGCGCATGGCGGAAGCGGCAGCGCGCGAGCTGGGGCGCGAGGTCATGGGGCGTGCGCCATCGCCGGACCTCGTGGCTGATCGCATCATGGTTTCGGTAGAGAAAAACATCGGGCTGATGCCGGTCACTTCCGCGGCTTGGGTTGCGCACACGCTCAAGCGTTTTTCACCGAGCGGCTTCGAGTTGGTGAGGCGAGGGATCGACAAGTGGCGGGAGTCGAAGATGCAGTCCTGACGAGCGGCCTCGACAAACCGTGGCACGCAACGTGAAGGAACCGGCGATCACTGGCCATGCGTATTGCCGTGATCTCAACGCCGTTCATTCGCGTGCCTCCGACAGGCTACGGAGGCACCGAACTGTTCTGTTACGAGCTGACCGAAGAACTCACTGCGCGTGGTCACGACGTCACGGTATTCACGACGGGTGACGCGATCGTAAGCGGTAAAAAACGCGCGCTTTATCATCGACCGAGCTGGCCTCCGACGGCGGCGGACGAATTGAACCATGCCGCCTGGGCGCTCACGGAAGTCGCACGCGGGCATTACGATGTCGTGCACTTGAACAGCTCGCTCGGCGTGCCCCTCGGTTCGTTTGTCCGGGTACCGATGGTGTACACGATCCACCATAAACGAGAAGAGGGCATATCGCGAATTTTCGCCACGCATCCCGAACCGTTTTACGTGGCCATCAGCAAACGCCAGCTCGACCTGGAAATCCCGCTACCGCATTCTACGGTCATTCATCACGGTTTGTCCCCCAAGCGCTATCCACCAAGCTTTGAAGACGCCGGGTATTTGGTGCACATTGGCCGTTACTCCGAAGAGAAAGGCACACACAGCGCGATCGATATCGCTGGGCTCGCAGGTTTGCCCATTCATTTGGCCGGACGACCACATCCCGGGGACTTCAGTTACTTTAGCGAGGTTGTCGCGCCACGTTTGTCTCTGCCGAACGTGCACGAGCACGGCGAAGTCAATCACGAGCAAAAGGTAACGTTGCTCCGCGGTGCACGAGCCGTGGTTTGTCCGCTCGAATGGGAAGAACCGTTTGGCTTGGTCGCCATTGAAGCAATGCTGTGGGGCACACCCGTGCTCGGGTATGCCCGAGGGTCGTTTCCGGAAATCGTGGACGAAGGCGTGACCGGATTCCTCGCTCCGAGTGGTGACGTCGAAGCGTTGGCAGCCGCCGCTCGAGGGTTGGACAGGTTTGACCGCGCCCGCTGCGCCCGACGAGCGCGTGAGCGTTTTAGCACAGCCGTCATGACGAACGCGTACGAAGCTGTGTATCACCGAGCCATCTCGTCGGGACGGTTTGCCCGGGCTCGCGTCGCATAATACACGCGTGAACGTTTTCCTGATGGACGCGGCGCCGAAATTGGCGTGAAGTTGCCCCATGCGTCTCTCGGGTCTCTCGCTGGTTTGTCTTTCTGTTACCTCGCTGCTCGGCTGTGGCCCCGAGCCCACGGCCAAGGAGCCGACGCCGAATTCGGTCCCATCCGCTGCTCCCGCGTCCACTTCGTCGCCTTCGGCAACCACGCCCGACGCGCCGGCTCCGACGGCGACAGGAGCGCCAACGGTAGCGCCGACAGCGGCAAACTCGGCGGCGACCAAGCCGGAAACGATGCCGCTGATCGGGGACATGTCGAATGCAGAGATCGAAAAAGCCCTGAATGCAAACATCAAGGCATTCGATAGTTGCTACACGCTCGGCGCGGATAAGCAGGGCAAACTCGAGGGAACGGTCACCATTAAAGCGACGGTTGGGCCGCTGGGGAATGTCAAAGAAGCCAAGGTCGTGAAGTCGACCATGAAAAACCCCAAGGTCGATGAGTGCGTGGCCACTGCATTCAAAAAAGTCACGTTCCCGCATCCGAAAGGCGGCGTGGCAATCATCACGTACCCGATGACGTTCGGGGGTGAAATGGTGGTGGTCAAGAAGTAGAACTTGACACGCGGGCAAACCAGCGCGAAAGTGCGCGCCGCATCCATGAAAAAGT
>CAZETM010000748.1:0-4946 GCA_964514885.1 uncultured Polyangium sp.
CGCCGCGGTCAAGGGGAGTCCCGGGCCTGTGGGGGGCGGAGAGCAGCCTGTCCAGTTCGTGGCATTTCGGGGCGACGAGCTCGGGCTTTATCGTGCAACGCAGGACGAAAAAGGACCCTTTACGTTACTCGGCAAGATAGACGAGCCCGTGATCACGGCCAGCGGCTTTCGCGTTCGCGTGCCGTCGTGGAAGGATCAAGCCTCGCGCGAGCCCTCACCTACGGCCGGCTGGGGCATCTCGCAGGGGGCGATCGAACATTACGGAGATTGGTTTTTCTGGGGGATTGCCGCCACATCTATCGGCCGCGGATGGCATACCGTGCGGACTGCGCCGGGCACCTACGAGACGACGATCCTTATCGAGAAACTGTAACGAAACCACGCTGGCGTTTGGGATGCAGCTCGCCGTGCGATTTCGACGATCTGGGAGATCGGGGTTTGCTTGCATTCGGGCGATCCATGGTCATGATGATGCAAACTCGACAGGTCAAATATACCCAAGCTCGATTGCTCGAAGCACTGCGCGTGTCCTATCGCGTACGCCGAGCTTTTGAAAAACGTTCGACGCGTGGTTTTTGATGGTCCCTTCTGCGGTGCCCAAGAGTTCGGCAATCTCGCGATTACTCGACCCGGCCGCCATCAAGCGCAAAATTTCGGTTTCACGCGGCGTGAGTGCCGTCGGAGCCTCGATTGCGGCAAACCCGGTGCGAAGTTTTTCGAGCCCGCGGACGACACGCTCCGTTACCGCGGGATTCCAAATGGTTTTCCCGCTGAACACTTCGCGAATTGCTTCGGACAGCTCGTTTTTCCCAATATCCTTCAGCAAATATCCTTTGGCCCCGAGCCTCATGGCGCTAGCCGCGACCGCATCATCATCGAATGTCGTCAATAAAATCGCCGGCGGAACTCGGGGACGATGTTTCATCGCTTGGAGCACGTCGAGACCTGTCTTTTTCGGCATCCGCACATCGAGCAGCACGACATCGAATTGCGTCGTCGTGATCAGCGCCAGCGCGACTTCGCCATCCTCGGCTTCGGCAACGACTCGAATGTCGGGCGTGAGCGCAAGCAAACTCCGAATTCCTTGACGCACCAGGGTTTGATCGTCGGCGAGCAAAACGTTGATCATACAGCACTTCCAGGCATTGGAACGCGAATGGTGAGGGTCAGCCCCTCGGATGGCCCAGACGAGAATGAAACATTTCCCCCGACCGATTCAATTCGTTCACGTAAACCGGAAATACCACTTCCTTCTTGCATGTGCCTGATGCCTCGGCCATCGTCGCGAATGATCATGGTCATTCGTTCGGATTCGAGGACCAGAGAAATCCAGATATTTTCGGCGTCGGAATGGCGAATGGCATTTGTCAGCCCTTCTTGCGCCGCCCGAAACAAGGCATGCGCCAATAACGGATCCAATGCGGCAAAGTCTGCTGCGTCTCCCGTGACCTCGAAATGAGTTTTGGGTGCAGGTAGCACTTTTACCAGCGATTCGATGGCACTTCGCAGGTCCAGCGCCGGATCGTTGCGCATCTCGCGGACGACCGCGCGCACTTCCTGCAGCATGCTTTTCGTAATACCTTGTGCTTCGCTCAACGAGGGTTCGTCCGGGCATGCATGCCGCGCAAGCTCGATTTGAATGCTGAGCGCCGTCAAATGATGCCCCACGGCGTCGTGCAGCTCGCGTGCAATTCGTAATCGCTCGGCTGTTCTGGCGCTTTCCTCGAGCATGATCTCGGCGGCTCGCAAATCCGTATTGAGCCGCGAAAGCTCGATTCTCGCTTGGGCCTCGTGACGAGCAATATACCCAATCGTCGTCGCGAAGAGCTGAAAACCCAGCACGCCTGCGGTCCAAAACGCGGCTTGTAAGATATCGGCACGATCCAAGTAATAAGGAAAAACCAGCACGGTCTGCGCAATGGCCCAAGCAAGAGCAAAACGGTGCGACAACAGCAGTGATGCTTGAGCTGCGACGATCGCCAAAAGTCCCGCTTCCAGCCATAACGAACGCAAATGAATCAGCGCTAGCCCCGATGCCGATTGAACGAAAAGCAGCGCTACGCGCGCCAACGGGGAGAGCTTTTCCTGGCGCGTCGTGCTCACGAGAAACGCACTCACATAAGCAATATGCGCGGTCAAACCAAGTGCCACACGGACGTCGGTGATCGTGAGCGGCTCACGCAAGAGCGGGAGCAAAAACGGCTGCGCAATCGCGGCCCAAGCGAGCAAACCGGCAACCAAAAACCACTTTCGAGTAGGCGGGGGACGTTCCATGTGTGCCCAGAGTAACGCGAGTCACGCACAACCATGCCAGAAGTCATGCTCGAAATCAACATCCGACCAGTACCTTCGGCACAGGTGCGGCGAAAGGACCCGCTGCACAATGGGTGCATGACGAATCAGAACCTTCTCGCCGCCGAGACCTGTTATGCTTCCACCCGCATGAGCGAAAAAGATGCACCCCAAAAGCGAAGTCGATCGGTTCGCTGGGCGGCCGTCGTAGTTTTGCTCGTTCTCTTGGCGTTTTTCGTGCGCTCTGGCGAGCGTCACGTACGGGCAGCGTCGCTCTTGCTTCGTTTTGCAGACCCGAATGCCCATGGGTTTTTACCGACGTACCGAAGGCACGTCGTAATCGAAAAGCTGACCGAAGTCGAAACGGCACGCGGCGTCGTGCGGGCCCGAATGTATTCACCAGAAGGCCTCGCGAATGCACCGGGGCTCGTCCTGGTCCATGGCGTGCATCGATTGGCGATTGACGAGCCGCGACTCGTGAAATTCGCCCGGGCGTTGGCTTCTGTGGGCATGGTCGTGCTCACGCCGGAGGTGAAAGAAATCGCCGATTATCGAATTGATGCGTTATCAATCGAGACCATTGGCGCAGCGGCACATACGCTGCGTGGTCATTTGCATGGTCAGCGCGTGGGCCTCATGGGAATGAGCTTCGCGGGAGGTCTTGGTTTGCTTGCCGCGTCGGATCGGGCCTTTGCTGACGATATCGGTTTTGTTTTGGCGATCGGGGCGCATCACGATATCCATCGGGTCCTGGAATTTTTCAAGACGAGTCACATCCAGTGGCCCGACGGTCATGACGAACCGCTCGCCGCGCATCCTTATGGTGCATTGGTGTTGCTTTATTCGCACGTCGATCGTTTGGTGCCCGAAAAAGACGTGCCCGCGGCACGGGAAGCGATCAAGTTCTGGCTTTGGGAGCAGCACGACGAATCGAAAAAGCACGTAGCGGAGTTGTCACCGCAATCGCGGATCACGGTGGAGAGCTTGCTCGATGGGAAAGCGGATGTTCCGAAGCTGATTAACGAGATTACGCGTGATGGGAAAGGTGGTGCCGCAATCTCTCCCAAAGGCAACTTGAGCGGCTTGAAAGCCCCGGTGTTTTTGCTTCATGGCGCTGCGGACAACGTGATTCCCGCGGCTGAGACGGCCTGGATTGCGTCGGAAGTGCCTCCGGATTTATTGGCGCAATCGCTGGTGACGCCGGCCGTCGTGCACGTGGAGCTTGCGGGCCAGCCTAGCGCGAAACAGCAATGGGAACTGGTGCATTTCATGGCGGGCGTGCTCGACGCGGCCGGACGGTGACGACACTTGTGCAATAACAGCTACGCCATTTCCACTCCACCCCTGCCCAGAGGCATCTCATGACACTCGGATCCCACCTCGTCCCAGGTCTCACCGCCATTGCAGGCTGGCATGTTTACCTATGGCTGCGCCTCGTCAAAGACACGGGTCGTTCGCTGCCGTGGCGCATTACGGGCGCGGTCATTCTTTTCGGCCTATCGCTGCTCATTCCCTTGCTTTATCTGTACCCGCCCACGTTGAGCCCATTCGGCACGCGTATCTTCTACGCGCTCACTTTTGCCTGGATGGGCGTGGGCATTCTGCTCTTGTGCAGCACCCTGCTCATCGAACCGGTGCGCGCCGCCGTTCGAATTGCATCACGCCACCGAGATCCACAAAATCCCGACCGGAGGCTCACCCTGGGTCGAGTATTCGGTGGCGTCGCGATGACGCTCGGTCTGGGCACAGCAATGGCTGGTGCGGCGGAAGCCCTTGCGCTCGTGGTTCAGCGCGTCAGAGTCCCGCTCCGAAAACTGCCTGCGTCCCTGAGCGGAATGCGAATCGTGCAAATCACCGATCTGCATTTCGGCAGTTTCACGGGCCCAGCGTATCTGGAGCGGGTCGTCGCCAATGTCAATGCGCTCGAACCGGATCTGATCGCCATTACGGGTGATCTGGTGGACGGCACGGTCGCCAATCTCGGCGCAGCCATCGAACCGCTCCGCCACTTGAAGGCGCGTCATGGCGTCTACTTCGTGACGGGCAATCACGAATATTATTATGGCGGTGACCAATGGATCGCCTTCCTCCAAGAAATGGGAATCGTCGTCCTTACGAATGAGCGCGTGCCTATTGGTGATTCCGACGCATCGTTTGATCTCGTCGGCGTGCCCGATCGGAGCGCGGGGCATTATTCGGTCGGTCACGCACACGATCTCGCCATGGCGCTCGAAGGCCGAGACCCGACGCGTGAAGTCGTTTTGCTCGCCCACCAACCGGCTACGGCGCTCGAAGCCGCTGAATACGATGTCGGTCTTCAGCTATCAGGACACACCCATGGCGGGCAAATCTATCCGGTGCGTTTCATTCTTTATTTGGAGCAGCCATTCATCGATGGTCTGCACCGGCTGCGGGACACGTTCATTTACGTGAGCCGCGGAACCGGCTACTGGGGACCGCCCATGCGCGTGGGCGCGCCGCCAGAGATTACCGAGATCACTTTGGTACGACAAACCTGAGGTGCCGACTCCATGAGAAGTATGGTACAGCGGAAACGCGCGAGTGCTCGCCTTAACGTTACGACCCGACAATCCGAATCTTTTTCCCCGCATGCTCCACTTCACGCTGGTAAGACCGTTCTTTCCACGTTGGAC
>CAZETM010000749.1:0-4946 GCA_964514885.1 uncultured Polyangium sp.
GTGACCGGAGTCGTATTGGAATGCTCTGCGGACGGCCCTTCAATGGCGCGCAGCTCGGGGAAGCATTTTTCGAGCGCACGGACTTTCCCGGTGGCTCCCCACCGCACATAGGCGTCACGGCTGGCACGCAGATAGGCGAGCGCGGGAATGTGCAGACCGCGCTTTCTGTAAAACATGGCGGCGAGTTCGGAAACCAGCGCTTCGACGTGGGTAAAGCCGCCAGCTTTAGCCGCTGCAATGGCGGACTCATAGTATTTTTCGGCGTCGAACTGGCGACCGTCGATGCGTGCAAGCTCGGCGGCTACTGTATCTCGTCGACACGTGAAATTATCTGGACAATGTTCCGCCCAGGCGGCGAATTGATTTTGGCTGGACGCAATGCGCTGTCGCCGCTCGGCTCGTTTTTCTTCCAGCGTGTGATCCCAGGCTCCGGCGAGGGCGATTGCACCGAAGAACAAATGCTCGGCAAGCTCGACTTCGCTGGTGAAGGACGAGAGCATGCCGTCGGCCAAATCAGAGGCGATCGCCGCTTCTTCGTAAGCCCCGCCGAATACCCGCGCTTCGGCTTTGCGAATATAATACCAGCAAATCGCCAGCCTCATTTGGCTTTGCGAGATGCTTTGCTCGAACGCGGTTTCATTGAAGTCTGGGCCGTCGAAAGAGCCAATGCGCACGGTGGCTCCGCGCAGAGAGGCCAGCAGGCGCTTTTGAGTAGCGACGAGGACGATCACGTTGGGATCGCGCGCACGGCTGACGAAATCGCCGACGCGTTCCGATTCTCGCCACACCTCTTCGAGCGGATCGCCGCAGGCGAGCATGTTCGCCAAAATATGATTACATAGATAACAGGAGAAGATCAGGTCGCCATTTTCTTGTCCGGCGCGTAATCCGTCGAGCAGGTATCGTCGATTTTCACGATAATGCCGACCATATGGATTGACGACATCGATGATGAGGCCGAGTTTGGCGCGTAATGCCGATAGCCCCATCCGTTCCATGAGCTCCCAAGCGATTCGGCCTGCAAGCCACCCGAGTCGGTATTGGCCGACGCTGCGATCGACGAGAACCATGCCCAAATAACCAAATGCAGGCGCAGACTCGTCCGTTGCTCCGCCCTTCAAGGTCAGGTCGACCATGGTGGCGACGGCCGTGGAAAACAATCCCTTGTGAATGAAAATGGCAGCGGGCGCGATATCGAGCAAAATGTTCATTGCCGCGCGCTTGTTCGGATCCTTCATGGGGGGAAGGGTGAGCGTATCGAGCGGGCGGACTGCGAGCGCCGAAATGACGGAATCAAGACTTTGGGCGACTTCTTCGCTGCTCGGAGCTAATGAGAGCACAATGCCCCAACCGCGTAGACCCTCCAGACCGACGTCCATGGCCTCTTTGATGCGCCCCGTGGACGTGTAAATGCCAATGAGTGTCCGGAAAACGATTCCTTTGCCCGGACCATGGGGAATGCGTCGCATGAGCTCGAGGCAAAGTCTTTCCGCCTCGGAAAATTCACTGCTCAAGTAATCGCAATCGGCTTTGAGAGTGCAAAGGTCTTGCATCGTCTCGGGAGCGTCGTCCCAACCGGTTGGACCGAGCGCTTCGATACCAATCGCCGAACATCGGGAGGCGGTGCGAAATGCGCATGAACGCCGCGCTCTTCGGGCCGCGTGCAATTCGAGCTCCGCCAATTGCCGCCCTTCGTGAGATGCGCTTTCCATCGCGGACAAACCGCGTCCAAGTTGCGAAACGATATCGAAAATACGCGTATCGAGCGCGCTGGCAGGAGTATGGGCCAAAAGCGCTTGCCCGAGCGCGCGGTGCACGGCTGGACGCTCGATTTCGGCAATTCGCTCGTAGGCTGCTTGTTGCACTCGGTCATGCGAAAACTTGTAACCGTCCGCGACCGCTAGAACCAGGCGCTGGCGTACCGCAGGCGCGAGATCCTCGGCTATTTCCATTTCAGTTCGTCCGGATGCAATGGATAGGTCGTGCACGGTCACGATGTTTCCAATGCATGCCGCAAGCTCGAGGGCGCGCTGCGCGCTTGGTGGAAGCCGCTCGATGTGCACGGTGAGCAGCTCGACGACGTTGTCGGCATATTTGCGCTCGCGAATGGCAGCGAGATCCCAGCGCCAAACAGCCTTGCTGGCATCGAAAACGACCAGACCGTCGCGGTGTAATTCGTGGAGAAACCGAATCGCAAAGAATGGATTGCCGCGCGTTTTCTCGTGCAGCAAATGCGCCAAACCTCGCGCCCCGTCCGTATCGACGTAAAACATGTCCGACACGAGTTCTTCGAGGTTTTGCTCGGGCAAACCCGCCAGCGAAATGTGCTCGATTCGCCCCCGCGCTTTTTCAATTTCGGCGAGCGTGAGCATGAGCGGATGAGCTGGAGTGACTTCGTTGTCTCGATAAGCCCCCACGATCAGCAGATGGCCGACGTCACCCTCCGTCAGCAGCGATTGCAAGATGCGCAGACTGGCCGGGTCGGCCCATTGAAGGTCGTCGAAAAAAAGGACAACGGGATGTTCGGCCGTCGCCAAGGCAGCGAAAAAACGCTCGAGCGCCGCATACAGACGAGCGCGCGCCTCGGCTGGAGGCAATTCTGCAATGGGGGGCGGATTGCCGAGAAGCGCGCCGAACCTAGGGCCCAGATCGACGATGACCCGCGCATTCGAGCCGAGCGCGGCTCGCAAGTCCAACCTTAGCTGATCGATGCGCGCGTCACTGTCGCTGAGCAATTGAAGTGCAAGGCTATCGAGCGATTGCGCCAACGTCGCATAGGGTATGTCGCGACGAACCTGATCGAATTTGCCAGAAACGAAGTTTCCCCGTGCTTTCATGATCGGACGGCGAAGCTCGTGAATGAGCGACGATTTGCCAATCCCTGAATACCCGGACACGAGAACGAGCGAGCTTTTGCCGATTGGGACCGCAACGCGCTCGAATGCGGAAACGAGCGTGAGGATTTCTTTGGAGCGTCCGTACAATCGGGAAGGTATACGAAAACGTTCCGGTACGTCGTGCGCACCAAGGGTCAAGTTGTCGATATGTCCGTCTCGTTCCAGGCTTCCGAGGCACGCGGCCAGGTCACGCCGCAAGCCGGATGCGCTTTGATAACGTTCGTCCGGGCTTTTCGCGAGCAATTTGAAAACAATCGCCGCGACTGGACCAGGAACGTCGCCAGGCAATGGTGGCGGATCTTTGGCGATATGGCCATGAACGATTTCGAGCGGATCGGAGGAATCGAAAGGCAGCCGGCCCGACAACAACTCATACAGCGTTACACCGAGTGAATAATAATCGGTGCGATAATCGACGAGCTGCTCGGTGCGTCCCGTTTGCTCGGGAGAAATATAGGCCAACGTGCCACCCGTGGAAGCGGGGCGGGACAAGTCGTCTTCGCCTTCGGGAAGCTGTTCGGCAATGCTGAAATCCGTTAGAAAGACCGATTGCCCCTTGGCATCGAGGCAGAAATTCGATGGCTTGATGTCTTTGTGCACCAAACGCGCGCCATGCACCTCGGCGACAGCGTCGATCATTTGCAGCGCGAGATGCAAAAGCCTCGGCAATGGTAATCGATTACGAATGCGTGTAGCGAGCGATTCACCGCCGACGTCATTACTGACCAGCACAGGACCATCGGGACCGGATTCGAGCGCGATGGGGCGCACCGTGCGTACACCTGGCAATCCGCGAGTGACCGCGAATTCTTGGCGCAAACGCTCCGCGTCTTCGGGACGCCGGGCGGATTTCAGGACGACGAGCGTGCTATCGGCTGCGCGAATGGCGCGCGTGACGACGGACCTAGGGCCGACGGCAATGGGATCGAGGAGCCGGTAGCCAGGGAGCATTGGGAATGCCTTATTTTATGGAATTGAGCTGGCGAGGACCTCGAGGCAAGGTGTGCGGGGTTCTCGAAAATCGATTACCCGCAAACTCCACCCGTGCACATATTGCTGAAGCATTCGCTGGCTTGATTGCACATGTCGCCCGTGTTCTTGACGCATACTTTGGGCATGTTGCTGCTGCACCGGCCGCTGGCGCAATCGGTCGAAGCGACGCACGTAGCACCCAGCGCGCCCTTGCACGCACCGTTGCCGTTGCAAGCTTCATTGTTTGCAGGCAGGCACGACATGCCCCCGGCGTAGCTGGGATCCTGCCCATATTTTTCGATGAATTCGCAACTGCCGATGGTCGTCGGGAGATTGCATGATTCGCACGCGCCGTCACAGGCAGTGTTGCAACAAACGCCATCAGCACAGAAGAGGCTGGAGCCGCAATCTTGAATGACGTTGCACGTCTTGCCTAGCGCACAAGCGGGACAACTATCGCCGCCGCAATCGCTGTCGGATTCGTCGCCGTCACGTTTGCCGTTGGTGCAACTGAAACACGTATTCGACTTCGAATCGCAGAGCAATCCAGGGCCGCAGTCGATGTCCGCATAACATTCGATGCACTTGCCTTTGCCGTCACATCGATTGCCGCCATTCACGTTGCATGCCGTGCCCTCGACGGAGGGCGTATCCATCGGCGAGCCACCCACGCAGACCGTGTCGTAACAAGGCGTCGAGGGTTTGTCCGTATCGTCGTTGACCGTCTTGTCGCCGCCTTTTCCGTCGCATTGCATTTGCTTGCAATCGTTCGGAATCTGCGTTTGCAAAGCCAAACCGTTGGGCGACGGCGTTTGTCTGCAAATGCTCTCGACGTCGCATGCCCACGGCAAGCACCACGTCCCGTCGCCGCATTGATCGGCGGTCGCGCAACCGCTACATTCACCCGTCACGGTGCAAATCAAGTCGCCGTTCTTGCCGCAACTGAGGCCCGGGGTGACGACGTGCGCATTGGGTTGCCCCTCGCACCCTTCGAGCGTGCAGGGATCGCCATCGTCGGCGGCCCGGATGCAAGAACCCTTCAATGCGGGATCCTCTCCGTTGCGCGCCAAGTTGTCC
>CAZETM010000750.1:0-4945 GCA_964514885.1 uncultured Polyangium sp.
GCCTCCGCCACCATCACGCAGCTCTTCGCCCGACATCGTGAGCAGCCCGTGGGCTTCGGGGCCTCCGCCTTCGGGCAGCGTCGGCATTGGCGCAAGCAGCAGTGGGTTTGCGCCCACCACGGGTGGCCTCGGTACCAGCGGTGTTGGCCTTGGAACGGCCGCCGCCGTGGGCCTTGGAACTGTCGCCGCCGTAGGTCTCGTTGCCGCTTCCGCCAGCCTTTCCCCAACGACGCCTCCAAGCGCTGGCCGCCCCGGAAGCGCCCTCGCAGCCTCGGATGCCGCTGCAGACGCCCAAGCTCGTGCAGCCGCGTCCGCTCAAACCGCATCCAAACCCCTTTCAACATCGCCCGCTGCCAAACCTCAACGCGCCCCGTCCAGCGACGTCCTCGATCTGCTTTGGTACGAAGAATCCTTCGTTTCGCGTATCCGCAACTATTGGGAAGAGCTGGTCACCGAACTCGACTTCGAGCCTGCCGATCCACGTCGCGATCTCACCGCCGAAGATCCCGACAAAGCCCGCGTCCGCCACAATGTCTTCGGCATCCTCTCCGACGGCGACCTCGTCGATCCGGCAAACATCTCCCGCGTCATTGGCGAAGCCGTGAATCAACGAGGCCGATTCACTCCGCCCCTTGCGCTCACCGGCGGCGAACTGCGTTTTCCCTTCGACGAAGTCGAAACGCTCAAGGCCACCATCGTCGCCATGACTCCTTTTTTGGGCTCCGACAAGAAGCTCAAGGAAACCGTCGACGGCATGAGCGAACTGCTCAAAACCCCGTATCTACAAGGCTCCACCGGCATCGTCGACAAGCTCCTTCGCGACTTGCGCACTCAATTCCGCGACTCGAATCGATCGCTGCCCCCTACATACCTCGATGGCCACGTCGAGCGACTTCTTTTGGAACAGCGTCGTTATGCCATTCGTAAAGTTTTCGGTGGTGAGTTCATTCGCGCGCTGCTCACCATCAACAATCCCGATGGCTCCAAGGGCTCCGGCGACTCCGCGATTCCTGTCTACATGCCCAAACACCTCGATCAGACCTTGCCCATGCTCGTCGTCATGAAGGTCCGCATCATCGTCGAGTGCCATTTGCAGCAGGATCCGTACGACACCAGCCCTTACGCCCTCCGCACGATTGCTCTCGGCCGCTCCTACCAGCTCGACGCATTGCGAGCATCGTCCAAAACCAACGCTTGACGCTTGCTTGGCTGATCCGCTTTCGCCTACCCTCTCGAGCGTATGCCGTTGCTCGAGCTTTCCTTCGCGTCGAAAGAAGACTCGTTATCGGTCAGGCACTTTGCCATCCGTGAAGAGATTTCCGGTCTCTTCGAGGTGGACGTCCTGGCCCGCTCGCCTCTCGAGGAAATAGACCTCGAAGGCATCGTCGATAAAGGCGCAGGTTTTGGCTTCAACAGTGGCGTCAACTTCCTGACCACCCAAAGTCGCATTTGGACTGGAGTCTGCTCCCACATGGAGCTCATCCAAACCGAATCGATGGGTTTGTCGACGTACTTCATCAAGATCGTCCCCGCCTTGTGGCGCACGACTCAACGGCGCAACAGCCGCATCTTCCAGCACATGACCATTCCGGACATCGTGCTCAAAGTGCTTGGCGAGTGGGAACTCGAGCCCGAGGTAAAACTCAGCGCGTCGTATCCCGAACACGAGTACCGAGTGCAGTACGGCGAGACGGACTTCGCGTTCATCAGCCGCATGCTCGAAGAAGCTGGCATCACGTACTTCTTCACGCACGACGTTCCGCAGACGAAGCTCGTGCTCACCGACGCACCAATGGCGCCTGGTTCGAGGGCTCCGCTTCCTTATGTGGACAATCCAAACCAGGAATCGGAGAAGGAATTCGTCACCAAGGTCAAGCTCACGCAGAAGGTAAAACCCGGACGCGTCACCGTGCGTGATTTCGACTTCCGCAAGAACCTCGACTACCAACTTTTCGGCGAGTACCGAGCGAAGACGGAGCTTGCGTACGAGCAATACACGTACGAGCCCGGAGCATTTTGGTTCGAGCCTGGCATGGGTGGCGATACGCCCGTTGCCGATGACAAGGGTGTTGCTCGGACAAACGAGAAAGAAGGCACGGCTCGTGTTGCGCGTGAGCTGATGGCGGCTCGTCGCACGCGTCGTGTGGTCTCGTTCAAGACCAACGTGGTGGATTTGTCCCCCGGAACCTTGATGACCGTGACTCCTCATCCGCGTGGCGACATCAACGCGAAGAAGCTCTTGGTGATCCGCAGCGAGCTGCAAGGCACGCCCGGTGAAGAGTGGACGATGACGGGCGACGCTGTCTACGCCGATGCGCCGTACTCACCGGAGCGACGCACGATCAGGCCGCGAATTCGCGGTGTACAGAGCGCGGTCGTGGTCGGTCCTGCGGGCGAAGAGATCTTCGTGGACGAGTTTGGCCGGGTACGCGTGCAGTTCCACTGGGATCGCGAAGGCAGCTACAACCCGAACAGCTCGTGTTGGATCCGCGTCAGTCAAAACTGGGCTGGCGCGGGCTACGGTTTCTTGAGCTTGCCGCGTGTGGGTCAAGAAGTGATCGTCGAGTTTTTCGAGGGCGACCCGGACAGACCCGTGATTACGGGCCGGGTTTACAGCCAAACTCGCCAAGTGCTCTACAAGTTGCCCGACAACAAGACCAAGAGCGGTTGGAAGACGGAGACGTATCCTGGTGCAGGTGGCTTCAACGAACTGTCCTTCGAGGACGCCAAGGGTCGCGAAGAGATTCACGTCCAGGCGCAAAAGGACTTTACGGAGATAGTCAAGAACAATCAGAGTTCGACGGTACAAAACAACCGCACCGGAAGCGTCACCAGCAACGACTCGTGGACCGTGGGCGCGAGCCAAAGCTTCAGTGTGGGGATCAACCAAAGCCATACGATTGGCCAAGCGCAGAGCAACAACGTGGGTGACAGCCGCACGTCGAGCATTGGCGCGACGGAATTGATTCAAGCTGGCGACGTAATCATGATGAACGTCGGTCAGGCGGGAGTCGGGTTCTTGTATGCCAAGGACCAGTCGATCATGTTCACCAATTCGGTGGCATCGATCAACCTGACGCCCGAGGGTTTGTTCATCAATTCGAAGGCGAACATGTATGTCCACGGCGAGCAGATGCTCAAGCTGTCGGGCAAGGACATCGTCATCGACGGCAAGCCCAACGTTTATTTCAACAAGAACTCCAAGCGCATGCGCATGATGCGGCGATTGGCGATGATTGCCGCGGCACGGGAAAAGATTGAAAACATGCCACCGGGACCCGAGCGGGATAGGCTTTTGGCGGCGGCGAATCGCTTGGAGCTGAATAACGTGGCAGTCGAACGCGCGCGTTTGGCGGCTGATGTATACAACGCGGATCCCAATAGCGCGCCTGAAGGCTGGACCCGGGTCGAACAGATTGACAACCAAGACACGGGATTTTTCGCGGCTGTGTATCGGTCTGACATTGATGGATCGACGGTCGTGGCATATCGCGGCACGGAGCCGGGAACTCGTGGCGACTGGTTCGACGCCAACATTCCGCAAGGCCGGGGTAACGCCTCGCCGCAATATGCACAAGCGGCTGAATACGCGCGCGACGTGCAACTGCGTAACCCTAATACCCCTATCGAATTCACGGGGCATTCGTTGGGCGGCGGTCTAGCCGCAACTGGAGCAATGGCCACGGGCGGACGAGCGAATACGTTCAATGCCGCGGGCATTCACGACAACACCTACGGCAGGTATGGCCTCGATCGCAATGCCGCTTCGGGGATCAACAACTTCCGCAATGACGGCGAGATTCTGACGGGCCTTCAGGAACGCAGCATCGTCAGGGGCTTAGCGCCCGACGCGGTGGGCAATCAATACAACTTGCCCGCAGTTCAGACGGCAAAGGACACGAGTGGCAATACGCTCGTCGGTCCGAGCGGCCAGCCAGCATTCGAGAATTCTCCTGGATTCAGACCCAGTGGACCACTGACGTTCCTGACCTCGCCAGCGCTTTGGGCGGCCAATGGAATCATGAATGCGATCGAGGGAGTCGATCGGCATTCGCGCTACATCGATGGCCTCGAGTTCCAGAAGACGGAAGACATCAACACGATTGGGGAGATGCTGGGGCAATGAAGGACGAGACTGCCGAGACCCGCATTCCGCCTGCCTCCGAGGTCTTCCAGGACGAGGTATTGAAAAAAGCCGCTGCCCTGGCTGAAGCGGGCGATGTGGCTGGTTTACGCGCGTTGAATATCGATCTCGATGTGATGGCGCCGGGCAATGTGAATTTGTTGATGTACGAGCTGACGGCGGCCAATGAAGTGGCCGTGCGAGCATTGCTCGAAGCGGGCTCGAATCCCAACGTGCTTTCACCTTCCGGGACGTCGCCGATGTTATCGGCGGCGGTGGCGGAAGATTCGAAGTTGCTAACGGTGCTTTTGGATCACGGTGGCGATCCAAACCTCGAGAACCTCCAGAAAGAGCCTTTGATTACGCGTTTGGCGTATTTCGACGCGTGGGACAACATCTTGTTATTGCTCGATCGCGGTGCGGACATCAATGCGACGGGTCCGTCTGGAAAAACGGTGACCTATCTATTCGGTGGACTGCACCAATTCGATCGGGTGTATGCGTTGCTCGAACGCGGTGCGGATCCGACGATTCTGACGGCGAAGGGTGTCGAATTGAAGGGATTCGTCAAGCAACGCGTGCCGGCGGATTCGCCGCAGGTGGAGTGGCAGAAGAAAGTGGCGGATCGGCTGGGGATTTAGTTCCCGCCTGCGGGCGGCTTCGGCAGCACGTTGGCGTAGACCTGGTCCACATCGAAAACGATATCGATCTCGGGCAGCGCCACGCGATCACCTGCGCCATACGTACGCAATAGCCATGAGCCATCGGATTGGCGCGTATACACTTCGATGCGCGGTTTGTCCTGTGCGGCTATGACATAGT
>CAZETM010000751.1:0-4926 GCA_964514885.1 uncultured Polyangium sp.
CCAAAGAAGCCTTCGAGCGCATCAAGACACGAAGGCCGCGAGCATCGCTCAGCAAGGCGCAGTGGGAGTTTGTCATGACGTACGTGGAAAAACGTCGCGGTTCATCGACGCATCAGTGAGCACGCCGCGCGAGTGGGCACGACTCTTTCAAGGTCTTCGCGGAGATGAACGCGACCCAAAATTTGTCAGAGACTTGGCCCAACACTTCAACTTTTGTCATGGGTCGTCTCGATGCCGCTCCATCGCTCCGCACTCGGGCTGCCCCTGCTTTTCACACTCGCGATGACCGCTCCTGGTTGCAAAGCCGGCAGTACGCCGGCTCTCGCGAAAGGCGAGCCCGCGGCTGACGAACCGCCGCCGGAGGTGCAGTCGCCGCCCGCGGATGGCCCGAAATTGTTGGTGCTCCAAGGAAGTACGGTCGTTTATGACCGTCCGTCGACGTCGGGCAAAGTGCTGGGTGAGCTACGCGCGGGCACTCAAGTGGCGCGTTCTCGTGACCCGCACACCCGCAAAGAATGCAGCCGTGGCTGGTACGTCGTGCGGCCGCGAGGATTCGTGTGCGCAGGCGAAAACGCGACGACGGATCTGTTGCTCGCTGCAACGTTGCCTCCGGCTCCAGATCTCGAACGTGCGTTGCCGTATCGATATGGCCGAGCGCGTACGGAAGGCGTTCCGGTCTACACGCGTCTTCCGATGCCTGCCGAGCAAGCGACGGAAGAACCGGACCTCAAACGATTCTTGCAACGAAGTGCCAAAGCGAACGAAGACCCGCTTGGAGCCACGGCGAACGATGTGCCGCTCGATGCACGCGGTGTTCCCACGGGACCTCCGGTGCTCATGCCTGGCGTGGATGGCGCTGACGAAGCGTCGAAACGAAAGGTGGGGACATTTTATTTGTTCCCCAAGGAAATGATCGCGCCGCTCGCGCCCATCGCTGCAAAAACGGGTGATCTGAAGGGCGGCGTGTTGCGCAAGAACAGCGGCGTAGCGATCGCCGGATCCTTCACGACGAGCTTGGGAGGCGAAGAGCGTCGGTTCGGCGTGACGCCATCAGGATCGGTCATTGCGATTGATCGCTTGCGTCCTGCGCTGGGCACGACGTGGCACGGCATGGACGTCGAGAAGATCGGCTTGCCTGTAGCGTTCGTGCACAAAGTTGGCGTGCACGAGTGGACCCTACGACGCGGCGAAGCGGAGCAAACGGACGATGAGTTCGAGCGACGCACGGCCGTGGCGCTGACTGGCAAGTTCCGCACGGTAAACGGAGTGCGTTACGAACAAACGCGCGACGAAACTTGGCTACGCGCGATGGACGTCGTGGTCGTCGTTCGGCGCACGAAGTTCCCCGAGTTTGCCAAGGGCAACACGAAGTGGCTCGACATTAGTTTGGCAAACCAAACTCTCACGGCTTACGAGGGACAGAAGCCCGTCTACGTGACGTTGATTTCGTCGGGACGAGACGTACTCAAGGACGCTCCCGAAGCCGCAACGACGACGCGCGGAACGTTTCGAGTTCAAAAGAAGTTCGTGAGCAAGGCGCTTGACAGCCGCGAAGTACACGGCGAGTTCGACGTCGCGGATGCACCGTGGGTGATGGAGTTTGCCCCGAACAACTCGCTTGCCGGAACGTATTGGGGCGACGGTATCGGTGAAGCGCACATGTTCCACTCGGTCGCGCTTTCGCCGGTGGATGCTCGCCGGATCTGGAACTGGTCCGATCCTCCGCTACCGGAAGGTTGGCACGGCGTGACCGACGCGATGGGCGAAGGAACGCACGTGGTCGTAAGGCCCTGAAACAAAAAACCCCCTCTCCACATCGTGGAGAGGGGGCTTGGGGGGTGAAGCGTGAGACTTGGTGCTGAAGGAGGGAGTCGAACCCCCGACCCGGCGCGTATGAAACGCCTGCTCTAGCCAGCTGAGCTACTTCAGCGCAATGCGGCGCGCACTATGTCGAACCGAATCGAGCCTGTCAAGCCGACAAACAGTCCCGGGCGGTTCATTCGCGTTTTCCCGCAGTTCACGGGTTAGCCGGATCGCGAGGACGCACGGCGGGATTGATCGCACCGAAAGGCATCGACCACGAAAGCTGCGGTCCAAGCTCGACCGGAAGCGGATCGAACGGCCCAGCTCGCAACACCGCTCGACGGCAATTCTCGTCGTATTCAGGGATCGTACTTGGTCGCGTCACGCGCACACCAGACACCGATCCATCGCTTCGAATCACGAACGAGATGATCGCCATGCCGCCCCGCCCGTCGGCAATCGCCCACTTCGGAAACGTGTCCTTCGTGAAGGGCCTGATGCGCGCGATGACTCGACGTAGATAGTCGTTTCGACGCGCGTCTCGTGCGATCTGATCCGCATCGGGGCCTTTGCCGTCACCGTTCGGACGCGTTTCGGATCCCGCTCCAGTTTGTCCTCCGGAACCTACGACCGCACTCGGCCCGGTTTGTCCTCCCGTACCCGTACCCGTCGTCCCTCCAGCCGTGCTCGCGCGGACGATCGACTGCTGCGCCATCGCCACTTCTTGTTCACTGTCGACTCGATCGTTGGGCTTGCCGTCTTGCTCGGCTGGCACCGACGGCGTCGCGGCTGA
Organism: uncultured Polyangium sp.; assembly: GCA_964514885.1. GTDB lineage: Bacteria > Myxococcota_A > Polyangia > Polyangiales > Polyangiaceae > Polyangium. Next base: position 2,597 of record CAZETM010000751.1, read on the forward strand.
AACCCACGGCCTGGCAAGCGGCACGGGAGCTCGTTTACGCGCGTCCTTGCCGGCCGCTCCATCTCGCACGCCCACGCCAACCGTCGGCTCTGCAGCGCCCTGCTCCGTGCCACCGACAGGCTGCGGGCTCTCCGTCACGCCAGACGGCATCGGTGCTGCCCCCAAAGCTCCACCCGCTTGCGCTGCTTGCTCTGCGCGACGTCCACCCGACGATGGATCGTGCACCGCGTATTCACGCCGCTCCGGCCGCGATCCCGTCCGACCACTCGACAAGAACGTCAACTCCATCGGCGTACGACTCGCGCGCCAATCTTCGCGTGATGCTCGTTCACGCCCCGAATCGATCCGTTGCACTTGGCTGCGATCGAAACGTGACGGAATCGCTGTCACGAGCGTGCGATCATCATGCCGATCCGCGAGGTTCTCCGCAGGCTGTGCCGCTGCAGCACCACCTCGCCCTGCCCCATCGGAATCCGGTCGCGGCGTCGTCTCGCCTCCGCCACGTGGAATCACGATCGGCGGAAGCTCCACGACCTTGCCGTCGATCGTTTCAGCTCCAAACATTGGCAGATCGATCTGCACGACGTCATCGCTCACCGGCACCGTGAACGCGCGATGTGCCCACGCGGCGACATGCGAAGAGGAACGAGTGTACAGCACCGCGCCAAACGCCACGACACCGACATGCGTCGCGATCGACACGAGGCCGAACGAGACGAGCCGATGACGGTCGAAAACGCGGCCGAGCACGGCGGGAAGTATGCGCGCTTTTTCTGCGACTGGGGACTGCCGCGTGAGCAACACCGGCGGGTTGTCCATTGCGACGATGCTCCATTACTCGGCGTCCATTGCTGCGAGTATCTCCAACATGCGTACCGTCAAGTACAGGCGCGGCGCCACACTCTCTAAATCGGCCCACTCGTCCGACGAATGTAGGCGGTCACCGACGATGCCCAGGCCCTCGAGCACGGCCGGCTTTGCACGACCCGGATGGTAGGCGAACCCTGCGTCCGTACCATAACGCATTGCGACCGGCTCGATGGACTTGCCCAGCTCCTGATAAACGCGATTGGCTAGCATAGCCAGACGATCGCTGTGCGAATTCCTGCTAAATGGCGGACGACGGTTTTCCACCTTCACGCTTACTTCGGTATCCGGAACGAACTTGTTCCGAATGATTCTATTGGCGTCGTTCTGCACGCGCACAATCTCGCTCATGTCGGACATACGCATGTCGGCCGTGGCGCTGGCTTTCTCCGGAATGATGTTGACCTGGTCGTCACTCCGGATGATGGTCCAATTGACCGTGGTGCCCTTGGCCGCGTCCCCCAGGTCCTTCAACTGCATGATCTGGCCAGATAGCTCGATCGCTGCATTGCGTCCCTTTTCCGGCGCCGACCCCGCATGGGAAGCCCGGCCCCTCACGTCGAGCTGCACATGGGCGATGCCATTGGTCGCCACAATCACGCGTTCCGCGTCAGGCGGTTCGTAAGATAGCACGTAGTCCTGGCCGGCTGATAACGTACGGATCATGTCCCGCGAGCCGAGCGAGCTCTTTTCCTCGTCCGGATTAAAAAGAATGGTCAGGGTCTTGTAATCCTTGAAGCCGCGTTGGCGTGTTATCTCCAGCGCATGCAGGATGATCGCTATGCCGCCCTTGGCGTCGGCCACGCCAGGTCCGAATGCCTTGTTACCCTCCACCTTGAATGGCCGCCGTGTCGCCTCGCCATTGCCGAAGACGGTATCGAAGTGCACCATCAGCATGATGTTCTTACTGCCCGTTCCCTGGAACGTCCCTTGCACCACGTTGCCAGCCGCTAGCACTGCGGGCAGGATCTCGACCACCGCGCCAAGCTTCGTCAGACGCTGTGCCAAGAATTCGCTAACTCGCGCCAATCCGTTACCGTCATCGGTGCCGCTATCGATATTCACCAATGTTGCCAAATCACGCACGACGTCGGGTTGGCTGTTCTGCGCTGCACGCAGCAGCGCTTGATCGGTTTGCGCGGGGGCATCGACGCTCGACGCGGATTCGAGTGCTTTTGCTGAAGGTAGCTTGCCGACATCCGCCGTCGGCGTCGAGGCCCCAATCTTCGATGACGGCTGGCAACCAAGCGAAAGACCGACGAGCAATGCAATCCCTATATAAGTTCCAACGTCATTCATCGTCGTCAATAGACCTTTCGCGCTCTCTTGGGCTTGGAGCGTCCGGCGGATTGAGCTAGCCCGTGGTCATCGATCGCCAATTCCCAAACGTACGCGCCGAATCGACGGCTCAACCGCCCGTTTCTGGCTCTGCTGCTGGCTCTGCCGCGTCGGCAGCTTTGGCT
>CAZETM010000752.1:0-4925 GCA_964514885.1 uncultured Polyangium sp.
CGGTGACGTGACCTGGGCGAGCATCCAGGTATCTCCGAGGGCTCGGGTAACCGAAGCTTTGGGGGTCTGCTTCACGGTTGGGCGTCGTCAGCATGGCTGGCGGGTTTTCTGGCGTACGGGATGAAGCGCAGGGGCGGGTAGCGCTCAGGCCGGTACGAAAAATGTGGGGGCGTAGCCCGAGGGTTGCTCCTCGTAGAGTTGAACGGACGGCATGCGGTTCCACAGATGGCCCAGAAAGAGCGCCACGGGAAATGGCACGGCCATGAACAGATGGACCTTGGAAGGGCGTCGCGTGCGCACCTCCGAGTTGATCCTGGCCCGCACTCGTTGGACGAACCCGTTTGCATGGGAGTCGTTTACGATTGCCCTGTTGTGAAGCACAGAACCACGTAATGATAAAAGCGTTCGAATGGGCAAGGTTGACTCGCGGATGTAGTCGCGAACGTCTTGCTCGAATTCCTCGTGGATCACATTGATACTCACCGCGAGATCATCCCCGCGGGAAAACGACTCGACTGTCGCCTCTGGAATTTCGACTTGCTCAGCTTTCGCCATCGTGGACCAAGTTATCCCGTGCTGGTCCCATTCAAGCTGAAAACCGCGCGTGTCTGGTAGAAATTGTCCCATGAGAAATGCCGTCGATAAACGCGAAGCGCCACGCAACACAACGCGTGGTTTGCGGGTTGCCTCGATTTGCTTGCAGGCATTCTCGAGCTCTTTGTATAAGCGTTCGTTCCACAGCGTAGGGTTCTTCAATTGCCGGCGTGCCTTGGGGCTATCCCCTTCGAACAGGTCGACCCAATCGACGGAAGCGTCTGCTTTCACTGCATCGGCGTGGAAGTCGATCGCCTGAATCACGAGCAGCGCTGCTGGCAAAGAAGCGCGAAGACCCTGCTTTTCGATCGCTTCGAGCAATCGCTTACGCTGAACATGCCGGTCAGCCGATCGAACCCAGTTCCGAACAATCGATTTTCCTTTTTCCACATCGCGGGTGAGGCCGTGCGATTCCATCAGATTGGCGAGCGTATGTTCGAATTCGACTTCGGACCGCCCATCCGCTTCGATCCGGAAATGATCGAGCAGTACGCACAGTTCCTCTTGGGTCTTTCCGATGTGCTTTGCCCATGCGGTGCGATTTTTCTGCGTTGCAACGGGTACGTCACGGCGGAGTGCAACACCAAGGCATCCCGTGATGGCGTCACGCAACTTCAGAACGGGGTGCGTCGGATCCATGGGGCGATTGGTATAAAGGACCAATTTCGGATGCGCGTGGCTCTTGGCCAGATCGTCGAAGACCTCCGAAAGCCGCAGCAAAAACGATTTCCCGCCGTCCTTTTTGCTTGTAAAGAACGCCTCGTCGATAGGGTTCTTGGCATCGACGGAAAACTTGATTTGGTAATAAGTGCCAGGGCTATTGCGCCTGCGGATGACGACATCATCCACGAGGTCGACGCTGGGATTTTCGACGGAAATCTCGATGGTGTCGCCATCGGGACCAAGCAACTCGAGGACGTGTTGCCAGGCCAGAAGCCATTGATATTCGTAGCCACCGACAGCGCCGGCTACGGCCGGGCGCGAGGAGAAGGTTTCGTCGTTCATGGTAGACATCCCAGCACGTATTCAATCCGTCGCATTGAATGCCGCGAGCAAGGCGATCACCCACAGTTTGTCTTTCCGCTTCGGATCTTCCAACCATTTGCGGTCGAGATTCTTCACGACTTTAACCGCAAAATCTTTCTTGAGCGCGCCGCTGTATCGTGCAAGGCCTTCCGTCACCCTTGCTTCGGCGTTGCCCTTGTTGATTGCGCCAATGACGCCCGGGAGTTCCCGAGCCAATTCTACTTGGCGCCGTTCCTCTTGCACCTTGCGCTCGGCAATGGCAGCGCGCTCTTCTTCTGCCCGTTTCAGTGTCTCGACAGCGCGCGCCGCTTCTTCGAGTTGCGCGCATTCCTGCTTCTCCAGCGCCGATTCGTGATTCAAGCGCATTCGCCCGTAACCGGCGTTCGTTTTGGCCCCGATGCCCAGCTCGGCAAGGCCAATCTTCAAAATATCCATGGCCGCTTCACACCACGCGATTTCTCCTTCGAGCACAACCATGTACGTGCCGGACGCGGACGCAAAGGGAATGGGTGTGGGGCTATCCATGTCGGACGGTGGTGGTGGGTTTCCTCCTCCGGCATATTGGTAATAGTCTGGGTGATGAACGGTCATCACATCCAAGTGGATGGGGATTTTTGCATTCTCGGACTCCGGAATCCACCATGCATCATGAAAGATGACCTTCCCGCATTCGTCCGTCGTACCAAAAAGCTCGTCGAAATTGGTCGCTTTTCGCTTCTCATCAGCGCCACGTTTCCGCCATTGCTCGTCTTCGAGCAAGTGATGGGCGGCCGCCGCGGCCAAACCCTTCAATGCGGAGCCCGGAACGATGGGCACGCCCCAGGTATGCTCGAGCCGTAAGCCTGCTTCGAGCGCACCTTTGGCACCGAGTCCAATGATCATGCGTCCTTCGACCGTCGCTTCCCGGTCGAGGAAACCTTCAGGATTCGCTCGGAAGCCCTCTACACGACGATCGTATGCCTTGCGGTAGCCCTCGGGAATCGGGAGCTGCTGCACGTCACGGATGAGCGATTCCTTCTTCCCCTTTCCGTCGGCATCATCCGATTGCTCGTCATTCGTGGCATTCGATTGCTGCTTTCGCCCCGTGTGTTGCGGGCGCCGATCCGCTCCTTTGGTCGTCGCGTCTTTACTTTCTTCGGTCTGCGCCATCAGGTATTTGTCCAGCCACAAGCCCGCATGCGTGGTCTGGTGCTTCATCACGACGCGCAATACGTTTCGTCGGCTGAACATTCAAGATTCCTCGGATTCGAGTTCGCTCTGCGCGAACCGCTGAAACCACGTGCTCACGTCAATGAGGTCACGCGTCATGGCTAGGTAAACGGAAAGGTCGTCCGCGCCCTGGACCTGCTCCATGAGCGCTTTCCCACCGTCTGCGTCGGTGATGCCGTAGACCGCGGCAAGATCGTTGCAGAAGGCTTCGCCGATTCCCACGTTTTTCTTTTTTTCGCGCGACCGCACGAAGGCGATGGCCTGCACCAGACCACTTTGCAAAATGAGCACGGGCATTTTCATGCACAGCGTCCGGTATTTCTTTTCGTCCGCCTTACCTCGATATGCGGTCACCTTCGCGTACGCTTCTTTGGCCCATTTCTGTTGCCGTGTCATCGCACGCCCCCATCGCAGAAGACCACCCGACATCGGCCGCGACCGACGGTAGCTTTTCCGCCGAATTGGATGCTCCCTTGAGCGACCTCGGCAAAGTCGCTAAGCAACCCCTGCGCGTCCTTGCCTGTTTTACCATTGGGGACCGCAGCGACCAAGGATACGAGAATGCTCTCCGTGGGCAAACTCTCTTCATGCCAAAGATTGTCGACTGTCTTCGACTCGTGTTTCAACGCAACACGCGCCACGATATCCGTGGCGTGCTGCGAAAGGAACGACATCACCTCATCGTGCACGATGCACAGACGTTTCCGCAGGCTTTCTTGCCAAAAATCATCGGATGGGAACACATATTGGCCAATGAACTGCGCCAGTTTGTCTACCGCTTCGGTTTTTTCGGGTTCGAGATTGAGATCCTCGAAGATGACCTCATCCGTGGACTTCCCTTGTTTCTTATGCGTCACCTTGAGGCACGAATCCGTCGCAATTACGCAATGCTCCACTTTGGCAGGTTGTAATTGTTTGCCCAACGGAACGTTGCCCAGATTAGCCTCGGCGCAATCGCGCGCGAAACGCGCCAACAAGTAAGGCGACGTGACCCACGCGAAGGTCCCCCCGATCGACCGTGCCGGCAGGAGCAAGAGATTGGCATCGCCTATGGCAACGCCGCCCGCGTGATCACTTGCATTCGCGGTATCAGGTCCGAAGAGCGGAAAGATGAATGTGTCAGGTTTCCCCATGTCCTTCGCACGTGCGCGAAGCGAGCCTTTGACGGATGTACCAGGGACAACGGGAAAACCGGTTGCCCGATCCCGCGCAATGGCCAAATCGATGGCACCCGTGGATTGTCCCGTGCCTGCGTGCACGGGGGAGAGGGCGTGGATGAAAAGCAACCGCAACGACATGACGTACCTCCGAGCTCAGCCGATTTTCTTGAAATTCGCGCGTTCAATGTGCCCAATGAGGCGATCTCGCACCGCGCTCCACGGACCAGGGTCCAACGTACGAGCCATTTGCTGCTTGACGCTGACCTGACCGCGCAAGAGCGAAGGGGTTACCAACACCACGCCGAGATATTTTGGCGTCGGCTTCCATCCGACACAAACCACGGACAAGATCACCGGACTTGCGTAGCGTTCGCTCACGACTTTGCCCTTGTCCACCGCAATGATTTCATCCTGCGTTGGTTCGGTATAGACGAGCTTTCCACGTATCGCATGAACTACCGGCACCCGCTGTCCGGTAGACCTGTCGAGCGTCTCGAGTTTGTCATCTTTGAATTTCATCCCAATCGGGAGCCCGAGATGTGCTCGTGGTGCACGTCCGCCGTTACTGCCCTCGGGTTCATGCTTTGTGCCATCTTCCCATTCCGCCCACCTATCCGACATGATGCGAATGGCATCCGCTTCAGGCCACCGTGTCCGCCCCCAATCACCATCCTTGCTGCTCCACCACGATTCCGGGTGCTTGCGATCTTGTCGAAACTCTCGCCAGAATTCGAGGAGCTGACCCTGCGCGGCTTCCCCTGTCGGTCGGGGCTCCGGCGCCGCATAAATTCCCACCCTCGTAGCAAGCGAAAACACTTCGAGACGCGATGAACCGCGGGGTAGCTGGGCGACCCATTGCTCGAGGGATTCACGATCGTGGGGCGCACCAATACGACGCGCATCCAAATCTTCACGGAATTCTATCAACCGCCGGAG
>CAZETM010000753.1:0-4923 GCA_964514885.1 uncultured Polyangium sp.
GATGCCACCACGCCCGACCCTCAAAGCCCTCCGCCCCAAAACGGTGGTTGAGCCTTTCCAAAGCTGCTCCGGACGTGTTCACCAACACACGATCCGCGGTCCTAGCGGAGGTTGATCCATTCACCAGCGTTCGTTGGTGCGTCCGATTGAGGTCTGGTTGGTGCGCAAACGTTCAATCCGAGGTCGGATCGAGCACTTGTCAACTCACCAGCGTTCGATCCGCCGACGGATCGGGCGCTGGTCAGTACGCTGGCGTTCGATCCGTTGCCGGATCGCATGTTGGTTGACTCGTCAGCGTTCGAACGGCGGGCCTTGCGGACGTTGGCCGATGGACCAGGGTTCGGAAGGACGTCGGTGCGTGGGTTCATTTCCCGTTCTGGCGTGAATAGTCCACTCATTCGACGGACGAGGATTCCCATTTCGATATTTGATCCACGTAGCGCATGAATTCGGGCGCTTCGCCGCTCTCGATCAGATACCGCAAAGCACGAATGGTGATTTGTAGGGCAACGTATTCGACCGATCAGGCGTTCGCTGATTCGTCGTTACCAAGTCTGGCAAGAAAGCTCGTGGCCCAAGCGATCAACGCTTCTGGCGGCGCACCTTCACCATTCCACGTCATGATCAAACTCTCGAATCGTTGCAATGCGGCAACGACATCAGGATGAACGTTCGACGCGTCCATCGTGTGCAATCGCTCGATCGATTTCAGCAATTCGTCTTTTCGCAGAAGACCGTCCGTCGTTGCGGCGTAAAACACGCCCCCGAGCCCGGCGCCGATCCATTGCAACGCAATATGATGGAATGCCGCGAGCACGGTCAACACGTGCGTGATGGACGTGGGCAAGCGATTCGCATCTATTCGCACGCGGGCTTTGTCCTCGGATCGCAATGGTTTTACCCACGCGTGCTCGTCGGTAAATAGGCAGTCGTACAACCTTGCCTCTCCGACTTCTCGCCGATTTGTCGTTACATCCGATATGATCTGCGTCCCGATTTCCGGCGGCAAACACTGGCATCCAAAAGTCGATTCAATATCCCGAACAATCCATTCCGCATAATCCGTCTCGTCCGTCGTCAAATCGAATGACACGTCTTCTTCCTTCAGAGTCGCGTGATTTAGGTTTTCGTCGTGGATCCAGGATACGAATTCCGGGCTAATGGATGGTCCCTGAATAAAAAAGCAGATTCCTTGATAGGGAACCGAGTACGCTTCGACTTCTTTCGCCACGTCGACCCAACGCGAGCGATACACGACGTAGTACGGGGCGATAAAACTCACGCCAAACCAAAGCGTTCGGTGGTCTGGCGCGTTTGGCAAGGAAAGGGCGAACAAATAACATGCATCGAGATTTCCCGTTGGGAGGTGCAATGAATGATTCATGATCATGCCGGGCAAATGGTCCGAAATGCGGCCAAGCATATCGTGCCAGCGTTTGTCCTGAGCCGCCTCGCGACGCGCGTCCACGAGCCGCTGATGCTCGTCCGTTTCGTCGCCTTTCAATGGCGATTCGGAGGACCCGGTCGCGCGAGGGTAGTAGCGATAGACAATTTCCAGCAGTTCGTCGATCTTGTGATTCATGGGTTCATGATCCGCGCGCCGAGATCCGGATATTTTGCTTTGAATTGAACAACCATCTCTTTCTTGAATGTCGCGCAAAAGATGCCGTTCGGAAGTTCGGTCGGCCAAACATTTGCCGCGGCGTTATTTGCCACGTCTGCACTGTAAACCGCTGCGGTATTCGGAGAAATTGTCCCGTAGGTTTTTGGTCGTATGGGCATACCGATCCGTACTGGACACGAAACGATTTCGAATAAATTGTTGGCGAAAGCTAGCACGGTAAACGACTCTTGCCACCCACCCGCAGGACCCTTTCCGTCATCAGGAACAATGGTAATAAACGTAAAATTCGACGGTCGGAAATACGAGATGACAGTCGACAAACATTGACCGTCCATCGGCGAACATGCGGCAAGCGGATGGATCTGAGCGCTTGGGATGGCGATTGATTTGTCAGCCGTTTGCGCTGCGGCATTCGATTCTGCATGCACGAATGCGAGACCCGTCGTGAACGGCAAAACTACGCTCGCTATGATTGCGCGGATCGTGCGTTTCGTCATAACAAACCTCCGATTACTTGGTGTTTGGTTCGCTCGCCAGCATTGTATGGGGTGGCGCGAACGGTGTCAAATTTTGGGGCATGAGGGCAGGCTACGAGTTGCACGGTTCATCATTATGCACGGCTCGTTCGTCGCATCGCGGCTTGCAGTTTTGCAAATTGCGCCGTGGAATCAACGCGATTCGTCCCATAGAATCGTGGTCAGTTCGTCCTGCTGCACCGCGCGAAACGGCGTGAACGCGAGACGTTCGTCAAATTTTCGCTCGTGTCGAGTACACGTCCACGAACAGCGCAGCGGGAAACATTCGGTGTGACGTCTGATGCGCGGGGCACGTTCTCCGCGCGGAGAACGGCTCGTTCTCTGGTAGGCACAACCAAGGAAAGCGAGAAGACGGGACGAACATCGCGCACGCGCAGTGCCGTCGATCGAGGTGCGTCGTGATGGAACTTCACCCCGTCGTGCATACGCGTGGCGCATAGAGAGCGCGAACGAGCGGGCGGAGCCGTTAACGATCGCAGGCGCTGCGCCGTCAAGGGGCGATCGTGGAATTGGCTTGCGCTTGCGGCGCAAGCATGACGCGCACAAGCGAAAGCATGCGCGCCGCGCGTCGATCGCACGTCGAGCATGATCACGCCGCGCGTCTTGCCGTCGCGTTTGTGTTGTCTCGCATGTCTCGCGCCCCTGTGCCTCGTGAGACAGGTCCTTGCAAAACATGAGACACGAATCTTCACGCGCCGACCATGGAGACCATTGAGAACCGAGTTCAGCGTGATCGTGCGTGGATTTGGAAGGCCTACCGAGGAAGGGCACCGTGCGCCGCGAAGGCAACTCGCATGCGAGTAGCGGATCGCCACGCGTTGCGGCTTGGGGCGAGCGTTCGTGGGTGTGTCGATCGCGTCGACTGTGTCGTGGCATAGTGGAGCATGCAGCACACCGGCGAGGGTTGCTTGGCCTAAGCAGGGGAGAGGGCGGCGTTGTGAACACGACGGTGGCGAGCGGATTGCCGCTGAAGTTCAGAGCGTCTGCTCGCGCCGAATTATTCGAAGGCGATGCTCAATTGAAGCATTCGCATGCTTCTTAAATCGATCCACCGTCTCTGCGACGAATCGATCAATTCTATCGAAGTCGTCGTCGCCATAATCGAGATATACGTGATCACGGGCCTTGATGTCTAAATTTTGCTCAGTGGGACTTGCAACTCCTTTACACGCAATACCTGACAGGAGGCACGCCCGCATTTGGAGCGGTATGAGGTAGAAATACACGTGCAGCAATGGCACAAAATCATCAGGCAAGACATCGACTGTGACGACCGATTCAGGAAGTGAGTAATCTTGAGCAATAAAGTAATTCGTTAACGTCGTCACCTCCGGCTCAAGCATTAGAAGCGCATCGATTGTGCTCCTTCGCCGCTTTTCCTTAACGGTTTTTCGTATCTCGTGCCGCGGAGCGAGTTGGAACCTTTCCACAAAATCAACTACTTGCGGGTGAACGTCACGATTGAGGTTGTTCGCGGTGCTCGGTCCCTCCACATTGACATTTGTCCCGAATACTGAGAATTCCCCCGTAAATTTGTCCAGAGTATGTCGCACACGTTTAATGCTCAAAGATAGCCGATCGTTTCGCTCAGTCATTGTGGCTGCTTTGGGCGCGTTGCGCCTTGCTTCGGAAAGCTCAGCAATGACGTCGCTCGCTTTGACATCGGCTTGTCCGGGAAGCTGTCGCGTTGGCTTTCGTCGATTCGCAATGGGCGCATTCCCTGCAATCGATCCATTCATGACTGGGACTTGTATGAGGCTCAGCTCGCGACAAATCTGCTCTACCTTACGACATACCTCTATTTTTAATGTTTCAGGTAAAATGGAGGTGTTCTCCGCGTGCTCCTTTATCGCTTCACACAAGGCGAACGTAAATATGCCCTGTTCTCGCTGAGGGTAGGGGTAGCTATACTGATCTGATCGGCAAGCGGCGAGAGTGATCCACCCGGATACATTTTCTGAGGTGATTTCGTCAACAAATTCGCGAGCCTTTGGCGCTGATAAACTCCTGACGTCGAGACCACTATGGCAAGCGTCGAAGATCCGAACGCACGTCATGTCTTGTTGACGCAATTCCTTGCTTATGTCGCGAAGGCTTACTGCGGTATTCGCTAGGTTGCCGGGGTCCGTATTCGGTAAAATCAGAAATGCTTCGTTGCTGTTTTGATCAAAAGTGCCGTGTCCGGCGTAGAAAAATAGGACTGTATCTCCTTTGCTGGCTCCTTGCACAGTACGTGCGATTTTTTCGAGCAATTGTCCTGGTGTCACATTGGTCTCAGGCGTTAGCAGTTCGAGAAGCGTGTCATGCTCGCCATAATCACAATACTCGACAAGCGCTTGATGGAGGCGTCTGGCATCATTATGGCAGAAAGGTGTGGGCCGCAAATTGGCGTCACGATAATTATCGGTAGCCATCATGATTGCGTATCGCTTCAACGTGTCCTCCGAAGTTCGAGCGTGTAGCGGTCGTCGCTCGATCGCTACACGTCCCGAACGTGCGCGTCAAGCTACCACCGCACCACGTAGCACACGAGACAAGAATCTTCACGCGCCCAACATGGAGGCCCTTGACATGCGCGGGATTCGAAGGTGTGTCGATCGCGTCGACTGTGTCGTGGCACAGCGGAGCACGCAGCACAGCGGCGCCGGTTGCTTGGCTTAAGCAGGGGAGGATCTGCGGCGCGCGACGAATTCAATGCGATGCGGGTACTAGGTGGCTGGTGTTTTTCTCTTGCGAACGATCGGCCGATGGTGTAGACCCGGC
>CAZETM010000754.1:0-4923 GCA_964514885.1 uncultured Polyangium sp.
GTAGCTTGTACAGGGGCATCAAGCCGCACGACGCTCGGGAGAAATTGAACGGGTGTCAATGCGTGGGAAATGCCTGGAAAATGCAATCGTTCGGGCAAGTACCCTACATCGGCACGCGCATGCGGGTCATGAGGCGCTGTCAGTTCCCACATTTCCCCAGCGTATACGCAGGTTGCTTTTCGTTCTCGATATGCGCCAAGGGCCACTTCGATCCGTCTTCAGCTCGCACGGTGGCTCCTTTTTTCAAATGCATCGGATGCGCGCCGGTCACGCGGGAAACGGATTCTTCCCAAGACATGCCGGGCATGGCCGACACCTTCAAACATGACGTTTTGGCATTGGCATCCGACCCGGAAAATTCATAATGGTACGATTCCGGTCCAAATTCGGCATCGAGATGCGTTCCTTCGACCTTTAGCTTGAACCCTCGATTCTTGAAATACTCTTCGGCTTGGCCTCGCGTGAATCCCACGAGCTGCGGGCCCATGCATTTTACGACTTTGGCCGTTTTTCGATAACTGTACGATTGTCCTTTCGGGCAATTCGGATCGCCGTCCTTGACGAGTTTGTCCAGCTCTTCGGGACTCAATTCCTTGCGCGAAACGTTACTGCGCAACTGATTCGCGGTCGATTGCAACGTCCGCCGGGCCTTTTCCAGCTCCGCAACTTCTTTGTGCGCGTTCGCTTTTTGGCAATGCGGAAGGGCACTTTCCACGGCGTCGAGCGCTGATTGCACACCGTCGAAGTCTTTGGCCTCCTTGGCCTCGATGCCGCTGATCAAGCCGTGGGCTTTGAAGTAATTGTCACGACAAGTCTTTGCAACCTCGGATTCACAGCCCAAGTGGGTCAGCAAGCCCCAGAGCAAGAAGAACGAGGTGGCGTGAATGCGTCCGCAGGCCTGAATTCGTTGACGAACGCGGTTGATGCCCAATGTTTCGATGCGTGTACGGTGTGACCTCATCGCGGCTGAGTCTACATCGTAGCGATGCGCGTTACCCGCACAAAACGCATCCGTCGTTCGAGGTTTTTGTGAACCAGGATTGCGGCGAGCGCCGTGAGCTTTCGATCGCACAGGAAGCGCTGCTCACGTCGCCGCATCCCAGAGCCGCACCGACTGATTCGACGCCGCGGAGGCCTGAGGAGCAAAAACCTGTTCAATACGCACTAAAGCAATGCCCCGCCATCAATCACCATCGCCTGCCCTGTCATTCCCGCCCCAGATTCGCTCGCTAAATAAAACGCCAGCTCCGCCACTTCGTGCGGTTCGATCATTCTACCCAGCGGCACGGAATTGCCAAGCGCGGCTTCGTCGAGGCCCAAATCGCGCATGCGTCCTTCGGCCATGGCCGTGCGAGTCCATCCGGGACAAATCGCATTGACCGTAATGCGCCTGGGCGCGGCATGCAGCGCAAGAGCTTTGGTAAAACCAATGACGCCATGTTTTGCTGCGCAGTATGCCGTTTGATCGGGAACGCCTTTTAATCCGAGCACCGAAGCGATATTGATGATGCGCCCGCGTCCATCGGGCAAATAGGGCAGCGCGGTTTTGCACACGTAATACGTGCCGTGCAAATTCGCACCCATCACGGCATGCCAAAACGAATCGTCATCGGCTGGGTCGAGCGAATTGGGCCCGGCCAAACCTGCATTGTTGACGACGACATCGAGGCGACCCAAACGTGCAATCACCGTGTCAATGGTTGCTTTGACTTGAGCCGCGCTGCTTACGTCGCATTCGAGCGCCAAAGCAACGTCGGGCGAAGCAATCGGCGAACGGGCAGCTCCCGCGACGACAAACCCACCTTGAAAAAAGCGATGGGCAAGTGACGCTCCAATACCCCGAGACGCGCCGGTGATGAGTACGACGGGCTGATTCATTGCGCGACTCCGCCGCCGTCCACGGGAATGATGGCCCCAGTCATGAACGATGCCGCGTCGGAAGCTAGAAACGTAATCACCCAGGCGATCTCCCGCGGATCGGCGAGCCGACCGAGAGGGATTGATGATTGGAAAACCGGCATCATGTCTTCATTGCGCATCGTGGACAATTCTTGAACGACTTTGCGCAACATGGGAGTGTCGGTACTGCCTGGAGCAACGCAATTGACTCGAATCTTTTTGGGGCCCCAATCGAGCGCCGAACTCATGGTGAGCTGAGCGAGCGCAGCCTTTGACGCGCCGTAAATCGAGCTGTCTCGTTTTCCAATAAAAGCTTGATCGCTGGCATTGTTCACGATGGCTCCCCCGCCCGCGCGGACCATATGCGGAATGGCTGCCTTCATCAGCAAAAAGGGCGCCTCGAGGTTGACCGCGAGAACATCCTTCATTTCCTGAATGGTCGTATTGAGCAGATTGCCCAAATGCGTAACGCCGGCATTGTTTACCAAAATATCGAGACGCCCTTCACGGGCCGCGACATCATCGACCTGCCGTCCGAGCGATTCGAGATCCCGCAGGTCGATGTCGGGCAAATCGAATCCAAACACGCGCACGCCATGTTCGGTGAGCAGCGATGCGACGGCTTTGCCGATGCCGCTGTGATGGCCCGTTACAATGGCGACTTTTCCTTCGAGTCCGGGTAACATGGGAGCAGGGCTAGCATGAGATACGCCTCGAAGCCATTGACATATCGCCCGTGATCACGTTTTCTTCGACCCGTGGAACCTCGCGTTCATCATTGTCCCCGCTGCGGCGCGCCGCTCCAGGTTCCTCCCGGAGCCTGGGCGATGCGCTGCAATTATTGCCAAGTCGACGTTTCGCTGTTGGGATCCGCGAAGCAGCAAGCAGCAATACCGCAACCAGTCGATCCCGTCCCACCCGCGGCGCCAGGGCTGGCGGGCAAATCGATGTTGCCGCTTTTGGTGGGCGTTTTCGGGCTGCTTGCCCCGCCAACCGTATTTTTTCTCGACCGTAATGACAATACGAACCGCACGGTCATCATGGCGGTCATCGGGAGCATCGCCGGGTTTGTCTTGTATGGGACGGGCAGACGATATCTGGGCGCGGGGTTTTCCTTGGCTCTCGGGCTCGTCCTGGCGCTCAAACCCTTCGTTCGACCGGTCGTGTACGACGGCCGGCCAATGTCGCTCAATTCGGAGACCCATTATTATTTTTTGATTCCTGGTTTCTTGATGCTCGCAGTCTTCGGGTGGCTACTGTTGCTGGCGATCGAAGCGCGCAATACGGCGACCCCGAGCACGGACGGGAAAGCGCTGCGAATCGTGACAGGCATAGCCTTCTGCGCCGGAATGTTCGTCAGCAATGTGGTGTACGGGGGCCCGACGACAGCCGAGGTGCTGGTGCAATACGCGCCGCAAGGAATGGCGAAACGCGGGATGTGGCAACAAATGGCGTCGAAATTGCCTGCGCCAGGCGCCTTCGAAGTGCGCGAGAAAAAGCTCGTGCCCGGGCCAGTGTGGATTGAAGGTCGATCCGACGAGCAAAACATCGAAATCGTTCACGCGTCACAATTGGCCGATCCAGACACGAACATGTCTTACGGCAATCTGTACCTGAGTGGCGAACTCAGTAATGCCTTGGTTTGGACGGGGCCCAAAAATCCCCTGTCCTCGACCTTGCGAGGTGAGCCGGGCGGTAGTTTTGGTAATCGACTGGCCAAAGCATTCGGTATGCCCTGGATCGCGGTCTATCGTGACGGCAAACAGGGAATCGAGATATTCGTATTCGATGCGAAGGCAGGCGAGATCGTGGTCGCGACGACCGTGGCGGGAGGGACTGGGAATTACACGACGGCGCGCGAATCGGTGATTAAAGCGCTCGCGAAGGCGACCGGTGGGACGTTCCGGGGTCGGTGAGAGGCGCATCGCTCCCGTTGGCGGCTCGAGCTTCGCCGCCAACGGGCCCAACATTCTTCAGGCCGGATGCACCCTGGATTGCAGCGCTAGCTCTTCACTCTTCGCCGCAAGATTGTTCTTTTTCCGCGTAGCCACGGCCTTGCGCGCGACTTGCGACCGATACGCAATCGTTTTCTCGAACAATGCCAAAAGCTCCGGCTTCGATTGCCGCTTCGCCGTCTCGACGGCCCGTGCTGCAATCACGCTCAAATCATGCTCGCGATTGTTCATCATGAGCCCCTTCGTCTCCCGGACGACTTCGAGCATTTTTTCGAGCGCCATTTCATGCGCCCGAAGCTTTTCGAGGTTACCCGTCGCCGCCACCACGCGATCATAAATGGCCGCACGAATCTCCGCATCCTCTGCGTGCACCGGCATCACGCGCGATAGCTCGACCAGCACCGCGGCAATGCCGTCTTGCTCGACACGAGACCTCACCAACGCTCCCGGAGCAAGATCGACGAGCACATCTTGCACATCGGAAAGGTCACACGAGGTTTGTCCAGTATATGCAGGGCCTTGAATCTGCGCCATGATGGATTCCTCCTTGCGGGGTATATCGATGAACGGGCCCAACGACGAACATCGTCACACCGTGCCAAACTCTTGGCCGCGTCATGTCGATGCCGACATCGTGCTCCTTCATCTTCGTTGCAACGGTCCGTCAATCATTCAACGTGTCGCAAACATTTTTTCGACGCCTGCCCCCAAAGACGACCTCATGATGGAGCGAAGGCGCCCAAGTCGCGGGATCCAGACGATTGCGTGAGGAGGCAGCACATCCACGTTTGATGCAGCAGACGACGATGCCTTGCTTGGTGAGGTCATCGCCGGTACAAGCAGACGTCGATGCCTGAAGAGGCAGACGCACGCGTCTGACTCCGGTGACGTCATCTTCTGGAAACGCAGACGCGATTGTCGGACGAGCAGACGCCCTCGTCTACGGAGCAGCACGTGTGCGTCATGGGTTGCAGACGTGGGCGTGCCCAACCCCTTGGAACGTCGCGAGACAAATTCGTTAACGCATTGGGAACACTGGGGCGGCAACCCAACCACCTTGGGGGCGGCA
>CAZETM010000755.1:0-4918 GCA_964514885.1 uncultured Polyangium sp.
GCCGGAGGGGTAGGCGGTGGGAGGATTTTGCAGAACGGCGTGAGGGGTATCGTAGGCGAGGTAGAGAAAGAACGGCTGCGCGGGCTGCGCGGCGTTGTGCTCGACGATCCATTTTTTGGTGCGCGCGGTGAAGAGGTCGGTCGTGTAGCAGAGATCGAGACCGGCGGAAATTTCGCGGTCGTTTTCCCAGACCTCGCGACGGTCCTCCTTGGGGTAGTGGAAGTGGCCGTCCTTGTGGCGGACATAGCCGAAGAAAAAATCGAAACCGCGGCGGGTGGGGTAGGCGGGCCAGGTCGCAGGGGTGCCGGCGGCGTTTTTCTCGTCGTCGCCGCCCTGCAGACCCCATTTGCCGAGGGCGGCGGTGGCATAGCCCGCCTGACGGAGGACGGTCGCGAGGGTGTGGGTATCGGCGAGGGCTTTGTCGAACTGGTTGTCGCGCACGCTGGCATGACCCTGGGTGAGGCCGGTGAGCAGTGAGGCTCGGGACGGCGCGCACACGGAGGCGGCGGCGTAGTGCTGGGGTATTTTCACGCCCTCACGCGCCAGCGTATCGAGGTGCGGAGTTGCGAAGAAAGGGAGGCTGCGATCCTGCCGGGCGGCGCGTTGGTTTTGCACAAACACGCCGACGTCGCCGTAGCCCAAGTCATCACAAAGTATAAAGATGATATTGGGCCGGGGCGCGGCGGGCGGGGGCTCGGCGTGGAGCGCGAAAGCGCCGAGAGCGCTTACGACGGAGAGCAGGCACAGCGTTTTCATACCGAGGATGCGGGGGAGTTCGGTTAAGGGATCAGCTCCAGCTTGGAACCGACGAAGGCTTGGAATGTTTTGATGCGGCCGAGCGCGTCGGCGGCGGTGCCTTGGCGGGGAACATAAATGAAGCCGCCGAGGGATTCTTCGCGGCCCAGATCAATGACGATCCAGTGCGGGTAGGCGGACTTCGAACCGCTTAGCCAGTGGTTGGAAATCTGGCCGTCGATGGCGTTGCCCGCGCCTGCGGCATCGGCGACAGTCTCTTGGCTGCTCACGCCGACGATACTCCAGAGCTGAGAGCTGAGTGGCTTGCCGTCGGGCCGCACCAAACTGAGGTCGCCGATGGAGGCGAACGCGCCGCCATCGTGGGCATCCAAGGCCTCGAGTGCGAAGTAGCGCCCCTTTACGGGAGCGGCGAAGGTGATCGGCTGCGACTCGCCGCCTTGAGCGAAGACCCCGCGGTGAGCGGCTGCGCCCACAACCCGGAGCGGCTTGAGTTCGGCTTTTCGGCCGAGGAGATCGAGCTCGGGGCGGAGGACATCGAGGATGGGTTTTTCGAGGCTGGAGAGTTCCGCATCGGTATCGCCGAAGTAGTCGAGGACGATGAACTCGTTACGGCCCGGCTTTAGCCACGGACCGGGGACAAACATCGTCTGCTGGGGGCCGATATTCCAATAGTAGCCGAGATTGCGGCCGTTGACCCAGACCATGCCTTTGCCCCAAGGACGCAGGTCGAGGAAAGTATCGCCGACCGACTTGAGCTCCACCTCGAAGCGGTGGAAGCCCGGGCGCGAAAACGAGTGGGGAACGCCGGCGGCGGGAGCGGGCGAGGCGGGTTGAAAGGCGAGGCGGGCCAGATGAGCGGAGTCGAGCGGGAGGGAAAATATTTCCCAGTTGAGGAGCTCCGCGTCACCGAGGCGCACCGGGCCTTGCAGGCCTTTGCGGTCGTGGATTTCGATGCCGAAGTTAACCCGTCCCATCGCCTCCACCAGTAACTCGAGCACGGCGGGTTTTTCGCGGGCGGGTAGTTTGGTGAGGAAGACGCGGCTGCGACGGTCGAAGGTGGCGACGCGCACGCCGTCGAGGAAAAGTTGTCCGATATCATGCACGGCTTCGGCCTCGAAGACGGCCTCGGGGCCGGCGGGAAGGGTGGTGCGGTAGAGCACGGCGCCATGAGCTTGATCGAGTTTTTCCAAGTTGAGCGGACGCTCGGCGCGGCGGGCGGCGGGCAAGTTGGCGAGCAGCGGCGCAAAACCGTTGGAGCGCGTCGGAGTAAACGCGATGACCTGCAAGGCGGCAGGTGGTTCGGGGATAGTTTCGCCGGGCTGGAGATAGCGGGCGAAAAGCTCGCGGGTTTTGAAGAACTTATCCGTGGTCCAGCCGGCCTCGCTGATCGGCGCATCGTAGTCGTAGGAGGAAGTGTCGGGTTTGAAGGGCCGGTCCGCGCCGGTGGTGAAGCCGAAGGATGTGCCGCCATGCGCCATGTAGATGCTGAAAGAGGCGTTCATCTTCAGCATGGTCTCGAGGTCGCGCAGGTATTTCTCAACGTTGCCCCGGTGGTGAGGCTGGCCCCAGGTATCGAACCAGCCGGGGTAGAACTCGCCGCACATGAGTGGGCCTTTCGGGAGAATTTCGCGGAGCTTCTTGAAGGCCCCATCGGGATCGGAGCCGAAGTTGACCACGGGAAAGAGGTCTTTGCGGTAGCCGTTGCGCAGGTGCCAGACGGGGTTGCAGGCGAAGAGCGGAACATCGAAACCGGCATCCAACAGGGCTTGGCGGATCTCGCCCATGTAGGCGGCGTCTTTGCCGAAGAAGCCATATTCGTTTTCCGCCTGAACCATCAGGATCGGTCCGCCGCGGGTGATCTGGAGCGGGGCGAGCTGGCGTCCGACCTCCATCAAGTAACGTCGCGTGGCGGCGATGAACCGAGGGTCACTCGTGCGCAACTGGATGTCCTCCTGCTTGAGCAACCACCACGGCAGACCACCCATCTCCCACTCGGCGCAGGCGTAGGGGCCGGGCCGTAGCACGACCCAGAGACCCTCGGCCTGGGCGAGGCGGCAGAACTCCGCGATGTCGGCCATGCCAGACCAATCAAACTCACCCTCGCGTGGCTCGATCTGGTTCCAGAAAAGGTAGGCGCAGACCGCGTTTAAGCCCATCGCCTTGGCCATTTGCAGACGGTGTTTCCAGTATTCGCGCGGCACGCGGGCGGAGTGAATTTCACCAATACGAATCACGAAAGGCTGGCCGTTGAGGAGAAACGCATCAGGGCCGATTTCGAAGGTTGCGGTGGCTTTAGCGGCTTTGGCGGGCTGACCCGGGGTGGGCGCGGGCTGGGCCGATTCGGGTGTGGAAGAGCTGGGTTTAGACTGGCTGTGCATGGCAGGGAGGGGGAGTGCAGCCTTTGACTCAGCAGCCGCGAAGCCAGGCTGGGAGGCCAAGGCAAGCGCGAGCAGGGCAGAATAGCCGAATCGAATACGGGATGAGTTCATAAGAGGTGGGCGAAAAAACTCCGGCCACTTGGGTGGCACGGAGCGGGAGGCATAGCCAAGGGGCTGCCGCTTGGCGCGGTAGCAAGAACTAGGTAGAGTTTAGGGGGGGCTCTTAATGATAGAATCGGGCTCCAGTGATGGGCACGACCGGAGTGCCGTCCTCGTAGAGAGCCGGGATGGAGCTGGCCGGGCCGACGCGGATGACGGGGTGGTCAATGCCCGCTAACTCCTTGGGGATGGTGATCACGAGCCGGCCCTCGGCGTTGAGTTTTACGTTGAGGAGTTCGCGGGTCTCAAGGACTTGGGCGCGGAACTCGGTGGTCGGGGTGGCGAGTTGCAGCGGCTGGGGAAGCGTGAGCTCGCCTGCGGGCAGCGGCGAGAGCACGAAGAGGTTGAAGTGAGGGCCGGAGGCGTCGGTGCCGAGGGTGGCGCGGACGTTTTTAGGCAAGTCTGTATCGGCGAATGGACTACGCGAAGAGGGTTGGAGGGCGGACTCGTTGATGGCCATCCAAGCGGCGAATTCCTTCAAGCGGCGGGTGGCGGCTTTTTGGAAAGAGCCGTCGGGCAGCGGGCCGACGTTGAGGGTGATCGCGCCGCCGTAATGGGCATTGGTGAGGAGCGAATTGAGGAGGTCATCGAAGGAGCGCCATTGGTAATCGAGGCGGTGGTAACCCCAGGCGTGGTTCATGGTGGCGGGGGTTTCCCACGGAACCTTGGGGGCATTGGCGGCGGTGGGAAATTGGTTGTCGCCCATGGAGATGAAGTCGGCGCCGGCGGGATCGTGGGAGGCGATGCGGCCATTGATCATGCACTTGGGGGCTTTATCGCGGATGAGTTTGATCAACTGATCGCGACGGGCGGCGGTGACCTGGTTGCGGGCGCCCTTGCCCCAGGTGTCGAACCAGAACATCACGGGCTGGTAGCGCTCGATCAACTCGGCGACTTGGGGAAGGCACTTGCCCTCCCAGTAGCGCCCAAACTCGGCGTCGGTGGGCTGCTTCAGCGCCGGATCGCCCTTGGCCTCGGGCCAGGGCGGGAGCGCGCCGCCCGAGTGCTCCCAATCCTGCCAGTGCGAGTAGTAGAAGCCGAGTTTGACATCGTATTTGCGGCAGGCGGCGGCGAGTTCGCCGAGGGGATCGCGGCCATTGGCGCCGAAAGGGGTGGCGGCGATATCGTAGTCGGAGACGGCGGAGTTCCAGAGGGCGAAGCCATCGTGGTGTTTGCTGGTGATGACGAAGTAGCGCATGCCGGCCTCGGCAGCGAGGCGGATCCACTCGTCGGCGTCGAAGCGGGTGGGGTTAAACTGAGACAAGAGCGTGTCGTAATCGGCTTTGGGGATGCCGCCATCGGGCCGAGGCCAGCCCCATTGGGTGCGGATCCACTCGGCGTAGTGATTGCGCCCCATTTCCTCGCCCTGCCAGACGCCGGCGGGGATGGAGTAGAGACCGAAATGGACGAACATGCCGAAGCGGGTATGGGCCATCCAATTCTTGTCGGAGGCGGCGAGGGTTTTGGTATCCACGCGATCCACGGTGTAGGGTGTTTCGGCGGCTTGGGTGGAGGGTGAAATCATGCTCATAAGAAGGGAAGCGATGGGGACGGTTTTGAGAAGGTGGTGGAGCTGATAGGAAATCGCTTTTGGCCCTTCGGGGCGTTGGCCCGGAGTTTGAAGC
>CAZETM010000756.1:0-4911 GCA_964514885.1 uncultured Polyangium sp.
AATCTGAAAGCACATCCCGAATGAAGTACGACTTGTCCACGAAGTTGTACTTCGCCTCGCGCAATTTGCGAAAGTTGGAGATCCCCACCGCCGGAATGAACTTCTTCACGACAAACTCCTCACGAACGCGCATACACTGCCAGGAGGCTCATCACGTGTCAAGTCACCACAACGGACGCGAACCTCGTCGCCTTCCACCGTGGCTGCAAAAAGTCTTTTCGCAGGGTCGAAGATTTTTTGAAAATCCACGCCGCGGTTTGCACGAGACCAAACGATTGCCATTCGGCCCGCGGGCAGCCATCGCTGATGTATCGTTTGCGTATGTGCCGGCCGAGCTATTCACTGCATTACGAAGCCGAATGCGACTCCGCCCGCCCCCATTGCATGAATCCACCAATCCCGGAGCGTTGGCCCACCAGCACGCTCCGGGAACCTTCGTTTACCCTCTCGCGTCGCCGACGCCCCGATTGCTTCCAGCCCGTCCAGCGGTTCCTGCCAAACCATCCCGTACCGACCTTGAAGGCCGAGCGTACCCCTGGAATTTCTCGCAAAGGGGATTGGTTCGTACGAACGACTGGTCGCCGCTAGCTCAAAGCTTGGGAGGTGCAAACTCGGGCGTGACGACCCATTTCTTCCTGGCCGGCGAAATAGGGAGCCGCCCCACGCGAGCGGCACGTACACCTCCAAGCTCGACGACAGCGCGGCGACACTCGACATCGGCGGCTCGTGTCACGCGTAAAACGCGTACGTGGTGCACTATCTGCGAGGAATGTCAGTCCGTGATTGCAATGGCGCACGGATTGCGTCAAAGGATCGCGGGTGGATCGAAGGTCTCGACCACGAGGCCGCAAGATGGTCGTCGCATCGTCGTGCAGCGAGCATGTCCGGATTGTCCGGTCCTACATTTGCCAGCAGAGAAGCCAGCACAACATGCGAATTCCGAGCAGTCTTACGTCCCTGGCCGACCAGGGGATCATCGAAGAGGTCGTGCGCCCGCTCATGAGCGGAAAAGAGGCGGAGGTCTTCCTGGTACGCTCCGGCGGCGAGCTGCGGGTGGCCAAGGTCTACAAAGAGGCGCACAAACGGACCTTCAAGAACCGGGCGGAATACACCGAGGGGCGCAAAGTGCGCAACAGTCGCGACCAACGCGCGATCAGCAAACGCTCGACCCATGGGAAGGCGCAGGACGAAGCCGCCTGGCGATCGAGCGAGGTGGACGTCATCTATCGGCTGACCGCCGCGAACGTGCGAGTCCCGACGCCTTTCCACTACATCGACGGCGTGCTCATCATGGAGCTCATCACCGACGCCGAAGGCAGCCCAGCCCCGCGGCTCGCCGAAGTGAGCTTGGAGCCTTACCAGGCGGCGAGGGTTTTCGATCGATTGTTGGCAGAAGTGATTCGAATGTTATGCGCGGGCATCGTTCATGGCGACCTTTCCGACTTCAACGTGCTCATGGGGGCGGATGGGCCGGTCGTCATCGATTTCCCGCAGTCCGTGGACGCATCGAGCAATCAGAACGCACGTAAACTGCTGCTGCGCGACGTCGACAATCTCCAGCGCTTTCTTTCGCGTTTCGCGCCCGAAAGGATGCCGCGCCCTTATGCGCAAGAAATGTGGGAGCTTTATTCTTGCAGCCAGCTTACGCCCGAGACTCGGCTGGCGGGTCGTTATCGTCCGTCGGAAAAACGCGCGGATACCGAATCGGTGCTGGAGCTTATTGGCGATGCCAACTTTGATGAGCGCAGCCGCCGTGAAGGCCTGGGTCTGAGCTTGCGCGGCATGAGGCCATCGTCCCGGAACGCCCGCTAAGCGCTGGATGTTGACGGCTATTATGATCAATTTTCGCAGCTTCAGCACGTCGCCGAATCGGCACACGAGATTTGGTGGCGGTTGGCCCTCGATTCCCACGTAACCTCCTGGCAAAATGCCACATGGCCATTACGCGTCGGAACCGCTGGCCAGCGATTACCGTCAGGTCGGCGGATTGCTGGCACTGCCCACCGTCTGTACGGCAACGGGGTCGAATGACAGCGCGGGCAATAGGTCGGCAGGCCTCTCGGCGGAGCCGAACAGAACAAAACCCTTGATCTTCAGCCAGGGCGTCGTGGCGCGCGGCAGCCGGTAGGTGGCGACGTCCATATTGCGGTCCCGCTGCACCTGGCGCATCATCGTGACGTGCCAATCCGGCTCGTACCGGTGCAGCGTCAGCGCGCGATGGAGCAGCACCAGCTTCGTCGAAAACCCGCGCATGTGAGGCGGCAGTTGGCTCGACCTGAACCTTGGCACGATGAAGGCATTGCCGCTGCAGGTGATGCGGCCGGCGATGGCGGCGATTGAAGGATCGAGAATCTCGAACTCCGGCAACTCGTGGCGCTCTTGGTCGGAAACGGTGTCGTCTCGGTCGGAAAGATAGCGCTTGCTGCGGAACAATTCGGCAAGGTTCGGCGCCGGCGGCAGCAGCCTGGCGGCGAGAATGCCGATTGGCGCGTCACGCCCGATCTCGCGCAATACGACGAAATGCGCGTTTGTCGGACCAAGGTTATTCAGCTTCGGCATGAAGGTGATGTTGCGCGTCTCGACACGGTCGTAGTCGAGCCGGTCGAGATGCGCATGGAACACGTCGAAGTCGTAACCAATTTCGGCGGTGATCCCGCGTGTCTCGAACCAGGCGTGCCCCGCGCTGATACAGCGGAACAGGGCGTCTTGCGTCGTGGTGTCAAATGCCATGTGTCGTCTTTCTTTGACGTTATGACCATCGCAGGCTCGAGAAGTCGAGAAATTACCGCGCGTGCAGTTGGCGTAGGTATCGATGATGGCTGGGCAGTATCGCCGCCAGCTCGTTCTGTTCTTGTTTGATTTGCGCCAGCTCCACGGCGGCGGCTGCGATGCCCGACGTTTTGTGGACGAGCGCTGGTAGTGTGCGTTCGGGCAAAACCCCCAAGCCAGCGAGAATGGCGTAATAGCTGCCGTTCGTCCAAAAATTACGAAGCTCGGCATCGAAGTTGCCATAATAGGTGACTCCTTCGGTCAACGGGGGATTCACGGGCAATCCGGCCTTGTACGCTGCTATCTTGGACTTGATGTCGTCCGAGAGGCGCAGTTCCTTGTTCGCGCGCCAGAAGGGAGTATCGATGCGCGGCGCAAAGTAGAAGTGCGCTTGAATGAAGTCGCGCACATCGTCGAACATAGTTTCGATTTCGTGATTGAACCCGTCGATGAGCACGGGGTGGAAATGTTTGTCGGGGAAATGCTTGACGAGCTGATAGATTGCGGCGTAGATGAAAAAGATGCCCGTTGACTCGAGCGGCTCGAGGAAATTCGATGCGAGGCCAATGCTGACGCAGTTTTTCACCCAGGCATGCCGATTGCGCCCGACGCGAAAGCGAATCTTGTTGAGCCTGGTTTTTTCCGGATCGATGCCCCAGAGATTACAGAATTCTAAAATCGCGTCGTCGTCGCTCGTGAATTGACTCGAATACACATACCCCGTCCCGAAGCGGCTGAGCATCGGGGTTTTCCAGGTCCAACCCGACCGCATGGCAATGGCCGAGGTGTAGGGCTCGATGTCATTCGTTTCGTCGTCGTGTGCAATCGGCGTCGCGACGGCGCTGTCGCAGAGCAGGTGATCGTTCATGTGGATGAACGGCTCGTCCATGGTTTTGTTGATGAGCAGGCCGCCGAAGCCCGAGCAATCGATGAACAGGTCGCCTTGGATTTCGCGGCCCGTTGTCGTCACGAGGCTTTCGATGAAACCATCCTCGCGCAGTTTTGCGCGTTCGAGTACTTCCTGCACGTGCACGACGCCTTGTCGCTGGGTCGCGAAACGTTGCAAAAATGCTGCAACGAGGTGCGCGTCGAAGTGCCAAGCGTAGACCGCCGCCGGTTTGCCATCGGAAAATCGGGGCGCGAGTTTTGCGTCATTGATGGGCCCCTGGCGGAAACACGCATAATCAAAAGGATCGGTATTTTCTCCGCGCAATGTCTGATGAAGCCAATAATGGGACAGCGGAATTTGATCATATGCCGGCAAGAGACCAAAGGGGTGATAGAAATGATCGGGTCGGCCATCGATCAACCTGGCGACTGGTGTGCTCTCCCCAGGCGTGCGCCAATTGATGAATTTGACGGCCGTCTTGAAGGATGCATTGCATTCTCGCATCCACTCGTCCTCGGGAATGCCGAGGAAGTCGAAAAAGGCGCGTTGCAGATTGGGTAACGTCGCTTCGCCGACACCAATCTTGGGAATGGATGGAGCCTCCAGGACGGTGATTCGTACAGTACCTTGGAGCGCCTTGGCCAGGTATGTGGCAGCCATCCATCCAGCGGTACCACCCCCAAGAATGACGATTTCGCGAATGCACTGATCCATGAAAGCTCCCTTTGTTACCATCTCGAACGGCCTGAGACGCTCAAATGTCGAGCCTTTGAGCTAACGCCGTCGCTTGATAGCAGTTGTTGTGCCATTTGTAGTTTTCGCGAACGAACGACGTATTTGTTGATGAGCTCCGCTCGGCCAACTTCACGAACCGGATCATCTGAGCCAATGACGGAGCGATCAATCAATCCAATTGGATCGAACGAGCCTATTCAGATTTCGTGTATCTACGACTTGGCAGTTCGAATGATTCTGACACAATCCAGACATGACTTCCGAGCTATCGAATCCGTCTGGCAGGCAACTCGTATATCGTAAACCCGGCAAACCCGGAGAGGTTCTTGAATTGCTACCGTTTTCCCCGAAGGCACCAGATGCCGGCGAGGTATTGGTCCGGATTTTAGCGGCGCCGATCAATCCGGCGGATCTCAACACGATCGAAGGGACCTACGGGGTGAAGCCGACATTGCCGGCCGTTCCGGGCATTGAGGGATGTGGGGTGGTGGAGGCGAGCGGCGCGGAGGGCTTCGCGC
>CAZETM010000757.1:0-4905 GCA_964514885.1 uncultured Polyangium sp.
CACGCACGAAGGCGGAAAACACCTCCGGATCGGAAAACGCTTTCTTGAACGCAGTGCCGTAACGGAGTGGAACGACCTCGACCATGCTCATGGCGAGTTTGGTAACACGTCCACTTTCGGAGCGCAAGACGGCTCCTCGGTCGTCGATCGAGAGGCCACTGCAAGATCATGCTTGACATGCAGACAAGGAGTGACTGGAATGCCGCTCGAGGAGCGTACAAATGGTCGGTCGTCCACTCATCAACGATGAATCTGCGTTAACCGGTCGGTATACAAGTCCGGAAAGCGCCAAGCGCCGACGCGTACTTCGCGAAACAATCGAACGATTCTCGACCTGTGCCGAGGGTGACCGCTACCGGGGCGTGGCTCTGAAGAATCTGGCGCGCTGGAATCAGAACGCGAAAACCGAGGGCAGAGTCAATGAAGTTCTCGTGCTGCCGGGCGACTGGGGCGACGTGACCGTAAAGCTCACCAAGGAATTCGGCACCTGCTTCGCCGTGCTCAATATGGCAAACGCTTACAAACCCGGGGGAGCCTATGTCGAAGGAGCCATTGCTCAAGAAGAGAACATGTACCGCAGGACGGATTGCCATTTCCACATTGGCCCGCCACTCTACAATGCTGAACTCGACCGTTACACGCCCGAGGCTACTCGGCTACTTTCGGGCGAAGACGGAGCGGTATACCTGGATTCGAGTCATCCACGGGTGTGTATTCGAGGGCCAGAAGATCGGAAAGCCGAGGATCTTGGATATCCATGGCTCGAACAGGACGAGATTTTCCCATTTTATGAATTGAGAGCTGCGGCTCGAGATCTCGGCAAGGGCGGCACGTTCGACCCGAATATCGCGCAACGCCAAATTCGAGCGCAGTTTGCCACGTTGAAGACAAACCGGATTCGCCATGTCGTCTTTGGCGCGTTCGGGTGTGGCGCGTTCAGAAATCCCGCCGAAGAGGTGGCTCGGATTTATCGTAAAGAAATCGTCGACCATCGAGATCACTTCGAGGTCATCGCCTTTGCGATATTCGATGCCGGGTACGGGCCCGACAACTATTCACCGTTCATGGCTGAACTCGGTACGCTATGATTTACGGCTTCCCCCACGCCGCACCAGCTTGATACGTGGCAATGCACTCGGTGATGACCTCCAGCGCGTGCTGCCGATCGTAAAGCGTATCGACCTCGCTAAACTTGCCCTCGAGAACCTTGTAGTCCTGGAAAAACCGGCGCAATTCCACCACGACGTGCGGAGGTAACTCAGCCGTTTCCTGATAATGCGCATACGCAGGATCATCAATCGCCACCGCAATGATCTTGTCGTCGACGCCTTTGTCGTCACGCATGCGAAACCCACCAATCGGCCGAGCTCGAACGATGGTCAACGGATGCACAGGCTCTTGCATGAGGACCATGATATCGAGCGCGTCGCCATCTCCAGCGTGCGTTTGCGGAATGAATCCGTAATTCGCCGGATAATGGACGGACGAATAAAGCACTCGGTCGAGCATGAGCAGACCCGTGCGTTTGTCCAACTCGTACTTGAGCTTGGATCCACGAGGGATCTCGATGACGGCCGGAACGAACTCTTGAATGGCCGACGGAGACACAGGGATGTCGTGCAGGGGATGCATCGATTGGTTTTCCTAGGGTAAGGGACGCTTAGTTGGAAGCGCCAAACACGCGGCGCAGTTTGGCGATCGCTCGAGCAATGGGGCCGTCATCCGCCGAGTCTTGCTGCTCGGCAGACGGGACCATCCCGACCACTTCCTCGAGTACCGCCGAGGGAACGAGCACGCCGGAGCAATCGCCACAACGATAGACGTGCGGCCCGTGGCCATAAAGCTTTTCCGCAACGAGATCCACATGGCACCTCGGACAAGGTCGCTTGTCCGTGAGACTCTGCGGAATCACCTTCGGAACCTGGATGTCGGCCGCAAGGGTGCCGATATCCCCATCGAACCAATCAATCCAAACCGCATGGCAATCGGAACAAACGTCCACGATTGCATCGGACGCGGCACGGTCCTCCATGGCGCTTCCGCATAGCGGACACGATACACGCGTCGTTCGGTATTGATGGCTCATCGCGCTTCCTTCACCGGCGGCGTCGGTGGCACCGCCAAACGTCCATACAGCTCGGCCATGTCGCGCAAACGCGCAGCGAGATCGTGACGGAATGGGTTTCCTTGCAAAATGAACCGCCAATTGCCTTTGACCGTGGAAGGATTGTTCATCCGCGCTTCCGATCCCAAGCTGAGCACATCTTGCATGGGAATCATGGCCGTACGCGCCACCGACGCGAATGCCGCGTGAATGAAGTCCCACGCAATGTCATGCCCATTGACTCGCAAATATCGTTGCACGTGGACACGAACGTGTGGATCACACGAGGTGAAAAAGCCAACCGTGGTATCGTTGTCGTGCGTTCCCGGGTAAACGACGTTGTCCGGCTCGTGGTTGTGCGGCAAATGCGTATTGTCTGCGTCGCCGCCAAACCCGAATTGCAATACGCGCATGCCAGGCAAACCTGCATTGTGACGCAATTCGTTGACGTCTTCGTCGATATCGCCAAGATCCTCCGCAATGAGCGGCAATTGGCCTCCATGACGCTTCAATGCATCGAAAAACGCGAGGCCCGGCCCCTTGATCCACTTGCCCGAACGCGCATCAGGCGATCCGTACGGGATTTCCCAATAAGCGGCGAATCCACGGAAGTGATCGATTCGGCAAATGTCCGTGTGCGCCAAGACGCGACGAATACGCGAATACCACCATTGGTAGTCGTCTTTGGCCATCTCGGCCCAGTCATAAAGCGGATTGCCCCAAAGCTGACCGAGCTTGCTGAAATAGTCCGGCGGAACTCCAGAAACGCTGAGCGGTACGCCAAGCTCGTTCAATTGAAAGAGCTTGCGATGAGACCAAACATCGACGCTGTCGCGATCGACGTAAATGGGCAAATCGCCAATGATCTTGACGTGGTGCGCTTTCGCGTACGCCCGGAGCTTGGACCATTGATGCTCGAAGAAAAACATGACCGCAGCCTGAATGTCGATTTCGCGCGCGTATTGTTTGCGCAAAGCATCGAGCGTTGCAGGATCACGATCGCGCAGCTTGGCCTCCCAATCCCACCAAGCCTTGCCGCCATTCTTTTGCTTGATGACCCAGAATAACGTCGCATCATCGGCCCACGACGCGTCAGCTTCGCGGAATGCCCGGAACTCGGCGTAGAGCGGATGGTTCGGATGATCGAGGAGCCTGGCCGCCGCTTTCTCGAGTCGCGGCTCCTTGAACGCACGTACAGCATCGTAATCAATGAGGTGCCCGTGCGGGAGCGACTGCGCAACGTCGCCTTTGTCGAGCAAACCTTCTTCGGCAAGGCCCACGAGGTCGACGAGCAGCGGATTACCCGCAAACGCCGACCAACAAACGTAGGGACAATTGTTGCCCGTAGGGTTGAGCGGCAAAACTTGCCACGCTCCAAGACCCGAGAGCGCGAGCCAGTCAATGAAATGACGCGCGCCCGCTCCAATGTCGCCCATGCCGTGAAGACCAGGCAACGACGTCGGATGCAAGAGAATGCCCGCGTCGCGATGGGGTTTGACCTCGGACGTGGGTTTGTCGGTGGTGTGAGCCATGCGGTTTCCTCGGACGAACCTCAATACCTCCAAAGTTGGAGGCGGGCGCGAAGCCTATCACCGCTTGGTTCGAAGTGCGGAGACCCTTTGCAATGCCGAGACGACGGAATCTTTCGCGATCCGAGCCTGCTCAGGCGATCCAGTCGATCGACGCATAGCAAGGAC
Organism: uncultured Polyangium sp.; assembly: GCA_964514885.1. GTDB lineage: Bacteria > Myxococcota_A > Polyangia > Polyangiales > Polyangiaceae > Polyangium. The sequence goes on from CAZETM010000757.1 coordinate 3,802, forward strand.
CGCATCACACGCTGCCGCATCGGTCTTGGGCAGTTTTACGCAGAAGAGATCGAAAGCACCGGCCGCTGCATCTGCCACAGACGGGTCCTTCGAGAAGATGGACGCCGCCTGAGCGAGCACGACGGCAAACAAGGCTGCACGCGGATTCGTATCGAGCCATCGCGAGACAAACGTGGGGCTTTTCGCGAGCCGAGCAAGCACGTCCCAACGAGCTCGAGTGACCCCAAGCTCAGCCGCAAACGCGAGCAGCGTCAGGTTACGACCGAGATCGGCAAGTTGGCTGGTGTCCGCGTCGAGCGTGGCAATGTCGTCGAGGGTCTTGTCGTCGAGAAGGGAGCAGTTGACCGCGACGCTGAGCACGTCGGCTCGTAAGTTGCGACCAACCGCTGGAGAGCGACCGATCGTCCGCGCAGCGCCGAGAAGCGTGGGATTGCAGTGCGACGACTGGCGCTGACGAGCGAGCAGGACCGCCGCATCGTAGGCGCGATTTGCTGCAACGAGTTCACGGACGGCACGCGTGAAAGCATCCGGATCGTAGCCGCCCTTTTCGACGCTCACGAGAAACGCATCGAGCGACTTGAGCGAATCGGAACAAGGTTTGCCTGGGTCACGTCGCAAGTGGGGGAGTTTTCGCAACGCACCGCCCGCTCGAAGCGCAAGGGCAAATGGATATTCGTCACACGCGGGAGCTTCGTAGCCACCCAGCTCGACCTTGTCTTCCGTGCACGAGAGCGGCTCGGCCACGACGCGCAGGCCTCGCGTGGCTCGCGCAAGTGGAGGTTTGGCTGATGAAACCGCACGCAAAGCGATGGGCAAGTTGGCGAGGATTTCTGCCACGGCGCGATCGTCGGTGTCGGGAGCGAGCGTGGTCTTGACGAGCGACCAAACATCACCGGCAAGCAGCGGAAACCCTGCATCTGCCGCTAGAACGGCGACGACCGAAAGCACGCCGCGCGCATCGGCTGCAACGGTTTTGGGATCCGCAGGTCCAAGCGATCGACCACCAAGCCGAGGTGCGAAAAACGCGGCATCGAGCACGCGTGATGTGGTCGCCACGCCACGTTCGGTGTCTCCATCGAGGAAATGCAGCATCGCCGCGATCGA
>CAZETM010000758.1:0-4886 GCA_964514885.1 uncultured Polyangium sp.
GGGCTAGGGTGAGGTGTGAGGCGTGAGGCGCTACTACTTCTTGTCGCCGATGGTGTCGTAATACGTGAACTTCTTGTTCTTGATCTGCACGACCACGATGGGTTTGTCCGCGTTGCGTTCCGCGTTGATCGTGATGGCACCCGTCGCGCCTTGAAAGCCTTTCGTCTCGGCGATCGCGTCACGAATGGCTTCGGGCGAATCGCTCTTCGCGCGGCCGATCGCGTCGAACAAGAGAAGCGCTGCATCGTAGCCCTGAGCCGCGAGCGACGAAGGCTCACGCTTGAAACGATCGCTGTACTTCTTGACGAACACCCTCGAATTTTCCGACGGCATATCGGGCGAGTAGTGATTCGTGAAGAACGCGCCTTCCATCTCTTCGCCGGCGTCGTTCACGAGCGAATCCGAGTGCCAACCATCACCGCCGACGAACATCGATCCGGGGATGCCTGCCGCTTTTGCCTGTCGCGCGATCGGCACCATCGCGTTGTAGTAAACCGGTGCGTAGATGACTTCCGGGCTCATGCCCTTGATCTCGTTCAAATACGTCGTGAAGTTGGTCTCGTTCTTCAGGAAGCTCTTCTCACCGACGATCTCGATGCCGAGCTTCTTCGCCTCGGTACGAAATTCATTCGCCAAACCCGACGAGTACAAGTCGTCAGAGACGAAGAGAATCGCGACCTTCTTCTTGCCGAGTTTATCCGAGACAAACCGCGCGCCCATCTGCCCTTGCACGTCATCCGTGAAGCAGACTCGGAAGACGAACGGCCCGACCTTGGTCACGTCCAAGTTCGTCGACGACGGCGTGATCATCGGGATCTTCTTCTTGTTCGCGACGATGCCGCCCGCCTTCGAACGCGACGATGCCACTTCACCAAGCAACGCGATCACCTTGTCGCGATCGATGAGCTGCAAGACCTTGTTGGAGGCTTCTTGTGGGTTCGACTTGTCATCCTCGAAAAGGACCTTGACCTTCTTGCCCTTGACGCCGCCTTTGGCGTTCGCTTCCTCGACCGCAAGCTCGATGCCTTCCTTCGTATCCATGCCGAACTGGGTGTCGGCACCGGACAAACTCAGGTACGCGCCGACTTTCCACTCGGTCGCCGCCGCGGAATCGCCCGACGCACCCCCGTCCGTTTTCTTGCCGCATCCAACACTCACGGCAGCAAGCGCACCGAGCGCCAAGGCCGTCGCGATCCAACGCCGTCGTCCGAGCATCATCACAGGTCCCTCCGTTTGTCGTGCCCCATGGAACAGAATCAATCGTAGACGGGCAAATTCCCCGCACCCAACCGATCGGTCTACACCCGGCTGCAAGGCACGTCATCCCCCAATGTGCTCCCGACCGAAGGAACGGTTAACGAAGCGATCGCGCTTGTTCAATCGCCCCAGGCGGATGCCATCGCCAAGATCTGCACATGCTCGGGGATGCACCGACGGCGACACCCTCGACAGCTCATTCCTCTTCGGGCAATCGATAACTCGCTGCGACCGCACCGAGGGCGATCATCAGCGCCACGGAAATCCCAAATACCACTGACCCAGGCAGAATTCCCAAAGCCGCGTTTTCGCTGATCCCCGCCTGCCCATACGACAACTTGACGATCCATCCGAGATACACCGCGAGCAGCAGCCATAGGTAATTGCGCCGAAGTCGTACAGAAGCCGCTGCGAGCCTTCCAATGGGTGCCTTGGGGCTTTCGAGACTTTTCCAAATCGCGTCCTCCCAGCCTTCACGAGGAGTTTTCCCAAGTATAATAGCGTAAAACCCTACTTCCAAAAGACGCACACGCATTCGTATGAGTTCATAAAATCGAAAACGTCGAATTTCCATCGACAAGAAAATCAGATCCAGAAATACCGCCAACAAAAATACGAAATGCGGGGCGCGTTCTTGCCCGAGAGCAAACGTCGTAATCGCAGCGCTCGTACCCACCGCCCAGTTCGTCGTCGTATCCAGCCGTGTGCGGTAGACGGTCATTCGTCCAAGCTCGCCGCGGTACAGATGAATGATCGCCGTCGGTACGTCCTTCGAGGTCACGTCCATGGCGAACACTTTGCTGCAAAATCGCAAAGAAACCAACTTTATGTAGGGAATCTGCAACACCTTCTCGCGACTGCTCGCAAGTCGTGCTAGTCGTTGCACACGTCACACACGGGTCCGATCGTATGCAAATTCGCCGCTTTTTCCTAGCCGACTTTACGACCGAAACGCTTCGTCCGCTGCTGCAGGGAACTTCGCCCATGGTCGCGCTCGTTCCAGTCGGGTCGGTCGAGCCGCATGGGCCGCATTTGCCGCTCCGAACAGACACGATCATTGGCGAGGCGGCGGCCGAGCGTGGTGCTGAGCTGTTGCAATCGAAAAACATCATGGCGCTCGTGGGACCGAGCGTTCCTTATGGCGTGACGAAGTTTGCCGAAGGGTTTGCCGGGGCGGTGAGTGTGAAGGAATCGGCGCTCGTCGCATTCTTGCATGCTGTCGTGGCTGGATATCTCGACGCTGGGTTTGTCCACGTATGTTTGGTGAACAATCACCTGGAGCCTGCGCACGATTCGGCCGTTCGCAAAGCGATTGAAGGATTTCCGTCGGGGCGAGCTTCGGTCGCTTCACCACTGACGCGACGTTTTGCACGCACGTTGTCGGCTGAATTCAAGAGTGGCGCGTGTCATGCAGGGCGTTACGAAACTTCGATTGTGCTTGCGGCAGAGCCGAACGTCGTCGATATCGCCCGGGCGTCGGAGTTGCCGGCGCTTTCTACAAGCCTTTCGGACGGAATTCGTAACGGGAAATCGAACTTTCTGGCGATGGGGATGACCGCTGCGTACACGGGCGCGCCCGCGGAAGCAACTGCAGAAGAAGGTCGGGCGCTTGCGCAGAAGCTTGCGGAAATGATCGCCACCGAAGTCGAAGAAGCTCTCGTTGTGCACGAAAATGAAGCACGAAATCGTGCAACCCTGGTCTCTAGATAGACCATCGAATAGCGTCGGAAAATGGAGGGGGACACTATGGACACGGCGAATGGCCGCGACGATGATCGCTATTTTCGAACGCTGGTAAAAATGATGCAAGGTCAAGCGTACCGCGAAATGGCCGCGGTGCAGCTTTTTGGTTATGGTTTGTCGCTCGTTCCCGACCTACGGCATCTCGAATATTATGTTTGGCACATTCGTGAAGAGACCGAGCATTACAAGGACGTTGCACGGATGTATGCCGAATTTACGGGGGAGAGCATCGAGCCGGTCGTTTTCGACAGGCTTGCCACGCGCCCCATTCCGTTCGTCCAGAGCTTTTACGAGCTGGCTATGGCGCAATTTCTTTACGATCGAGGCGGGTATTGGCAACTATGCGAATACGAGGACTCGAGCTATTTGCCTTATCGACGACTGGTGCAAAAAATCGTCGAGGATGAACGCGGCCATCAGCTTCTCGGCGAGCAGCTCGTCATCGAAATGACGAGGACGGGCGATTACGACTTGGAAAAACAGGCACTGTTCGAACGGTGGCTCAAATTGGGTTTGCTTTCGTTTGGCCGGCCAAACACCGAAGGCGCCAAGTATGCCGTGCGGGTCGGACTGCGCAAACGAGATCCATCCGCGGGGATGCTCGACTACTTGAACGACGTCAAACCCGTCGCGGCCGCTTGTGGTCTTGTCGTCCCGCCGCTTGCTTCCATTGGAATCGATGGTCCGAGCACCACGGACACGCCGAGTAGCGCCAAGTCTCGACGAGACGAATTGCAAAATGCCATCGGTTTCTACGAAGTCTGAATGCTTCTGCACGTAACCGCTTGACAGGCGGCCGCGGGTCAGGTCTGATTCTGCCCGCTTTCTATGTCCAAAGCTCACCAAAGCGTTTTTACCTTCGAACTCGGCACCCCCGAAGGTTCGCTCCGCACGACATTGCGCATTCCGAGCGAGCCCATGCGTCTTGCCGATCTCGCACGCAGCGTCCTGCACCTCGACGACGAGATCGTCACGATGGGCGTCAAAAAACAATTACCTATCGTCGGTCCGCCGACGTGCAAAAAAGGTTGTGCGTCGTGTTGTGATCAGCTCGTGCCGATTTCGGTACCGGAAGCATTCATGATCCACGACGTCGTGTCTGGCATGTCGGAAGCTCGGCAGGAACAGGTGCTGACGCGTATCGTGGCGGCGGAAGAAGCGCTCGAATCCGTCGGGATCGACGCCCACGCGATTGCCGACACGACCGAGCACGAAGTGCGGCAATTGCTCGTCGCGTACCACCGAAGCAAAACGACGTGCGCATTTTTGGAAAATGGATCGTGTTCGATTTACACGCTGCGCCCCTCGGCTTGCCGAGAGTATTTGGTTTCGTCTCCGCCCGAGAATTGTGCAAAAATCGGCGAAGTCGTCGTGAATCGGATTCCGATATCGATTCGCATGGCGACAGCATTATCGGCGGTGGCCGCTCGCGTGCTCGGAGGCGAGCCTCTTTTGGTGCCGCTATCCTTTGCGATTGCGTATGCCGAAGGGCACGAGGAAGACGGGCAACGAAGATTCGATGGGCATATGCTCATCAATATGTTGCTCGAGGAATTGTCGGGAAAAGCGAGTTCGTGATTGATTCGGATCGACAGCCGATTCTATTGCCAATGAGCCGCCTTCCGCTCGATTGTTGAATCGCGGCCTTCGTCGCGCACGCGCCCGAGTTCCCTCGCTCGAATGCCCATCGTAAGTTTTTCGTCCCCTCGTCGCTCGGTGTGCTACCGTCGTCCGCGAGCCAGTCATGAAAGTCCCCTACGCCAAGTGCGATTTTGCCGCAATCCGTCGACAAGGTTACTTCTACGTCGACAAGACCCCGTTCCTTCCGGACCTCGAGGCCACGACCGAGGATCACGTCATCTTCTTGCGTCCCCGTCGATTTGGCA
>CAZETM010000759.1:0-4873 GCA_964514885.1 uncultured Polyangium sp.
GCTTTGGCGACGTCGGCAAGACCTACTTTGCCTTCTTTGGATTCGTGGGCTTGAATGAGCGTTTGCTTTTTCCGCTCGAGATCACCAAGTTTACGACCTGCTGCAATACGCGATTCATGGGCGTCATTTAATTGCCGCCAGGATAAGGGAGTTGCTTCAACAATGCATGATCTTGCGGCGTCAAGCGACTCTCGACGAGTTCTGCTTCGCCAGCTTCATCCGTGTAACTCCATTTCACCACAGCAAGACCTTGGGGAAACATCAGAAGTAAGCGGCGCGGCAACAGAAATGTGAGTAAGACCAAGAAAAATCCCGTCGATGGGGGGTTGGAGCAAGATATCTTACTCGGACACGCCGTCGATGGGGCGTTCGAGGAAGATGTCTTACTCGGACACGCCGTCGATGAGGGGTTTGGGCGAGTTGATGGGTCGGAGGAGCGTGGCGAGGGCGGGTTTGGTTGAGTTAGCGGGTCGGAGGGGCGTGGTGATGGGACGTCAGGCGAGGACGCGCCGGTCAAGTCTATGTATACCTACGGCGTTTGCTCGCCCGTTGCCGCTTGCGCCAGGAGTCGGTCCATATGCATCGAGCCCACCAAATCCTCTGGATGGTTCGGCTCCGAAAAACGCACCGACCCCGTAGGCAACCGCAAAAATTGGTGGTACCGTCCCGGCCATGTCCATCGGAGATCGCAAGATCGACGCGAAGCTCGACGACTTGGCAGGCGCCGAAAAGTCCGCAGGCAACACGGCCTGGGTCGCCGAGCCCCGTCACGCCGCCAAAGGCACCGTCCGCCGCTTCCGCCTCACCGTCGTCGACGGGCCCGCGCGCGGCGTCACCTGGCAATCGACGACCGACCGTTGTTCGATCGGTTCACACATTCGCAACGACCTCGTCATCGATGACCCCACCGTCTCGCGGTTTCATTGCGAGGTGCTCGTCGATGAAAGCGGCGTTCGTGTCCGAGACCTGAAAAGTCGCAATGGCACGGTGGTGGACGGAGTTGGCGTGCTCGATGCCTTCGTCCGCGTGGGTAGCCTCATTCGGGTGGGGAAAACCGTCCTTCGATTCGAGCTCAGCACCGAAACGAACCGAGTGCCGTTGTCCGAAGAAACGAGTTTCGGGTCGCTCACCGGCGTCTCGCCCGCCATGCGTGCAGCGTTTGCGATGTTCGCGCGTGCCGCCGACAGCGATGCCACCGTGCTGCTGGAAGGGGAAACCGGCACCGGCAAGAGCCAGGCCGCCCATTCAATCCACAAGAAAGGCGCTCGAAGCAATGGGCCGTTCATCGTTGTCGATTGCGGGGCAATCCACGGCAACCTGCTCGAAAGTGAGCTCTTCGGGCACGAAAAAGGCTCGTTTACCGGCGCGACGGACAAACGTGTCGGGGCATTCGAAGAAGCGTCGGGGGGCACGTTGTTTCTCGACGAGATTGGGGAGCTCGGCATCGACTTGCAACCCAAGCTCCTGCGGGCGCTCGAGGCGCGTGAAGTCCGCCGCGTTGGAGCGAATACGTACCGACCGGTGAACGTACGCGTCATTGCCGCAACAAACCGCGATCTTCGGGCGGAAGTCAACGTTGGCCGGTTCCGGGCGGACCTCTATTTTCGGCTTGCAGTGGTCACGATCGGAATGCCACCTTTGCGTCAACGCCCCGAAGACATTCCCGCCATTGCCGAAGGAATCATCACGTCGTTGCGAGCACCGAAAGAGGCTGCAGATCAGCTCCGTACCCCCGAATTCATGGCGCAGATTCGAAATGCCGTCTGGACCGGTAACGTGCGCGAGCTACGCAATTACATCGAACGATGCTTGATTCTTCGCACCATCGAGCCGACGATCGAGGCCGAGAATGAAAACGTGACAACGGAGGAGGGGTTTGTCATCGACCCGAACGCGCCGTACGCTTCGGAGCGTGAGCGGGCCATTGCAGATTTCGAGCGGCGGTACTTCCATGCGCTTCTGCGTCTGCACGATGGCAAAGTGGCGCGAGCTGCCGGCGCGGCAGGAATGGATCGGGCGTACCTTTACCGCCTGTTGCGGCGGCACGGGATCGAATCGTAGTCGATTGTGCATGCGTCGTTCCTCTCGGTAGGTTGAAAATTTGACCCTCTTCCGTTCGTCGCGATAGACTCCCCCGCCTACATGGCGTCGTACGATCACCTGGGCTGGGCGAATGCAACCATCGATGGGAAATACGCCGTCGAGGCAGTAACGGGTGAAGGTGGGTTTGGCGTGGTGTACCGCGGCACGCACCTTGCGCTCCGGGCGCCCGTTGCGATCAAGTGCCTCAAGCTCCCCAGTCGCCTCGACGAATACCAACGAAAGGCCTTTCTGGACGCATTTCAGCGCGAAGCAAGGCTTTTGCACCAGTTGTCGACACGCACCGCAGGCATCGTCCAAGCCCTCGACTTAGGCGCAGCAACCTCGCCCCAAGGCGTGTGGACGCCGTATGTGATCATGGAATGGCTCGAAGGCGAGACGCTCGAGACAAAGCTGTCACGGCACACCGGCGTCATGCGTTTCGAAGAAGCCATCGAGCTGCTCACGCCCGTCGCAGATGCGCTCGCCGTCGCGCATGACGAAGGCGTATCGCATTGCGATATCAAACCAGCCAACGTGTTCTTGGCAAGAACGCGCCGCGGCCTGATCACGAAGATTCTGGACTTCGGCCTCGCCCAAGTCTTTCTCGACACAACCACGTCGAGGCCATTTCATCAAGACGATCCCCATGCCCTCCATGCATTTACGCCGCAGTACGGCGCCCCCGAGCAGTTCGACCCTCGTCTCGGAAGGACCGGCCCATGGACCGACGTGTTCGCACTCGCGCTCATGGTTATCGAGACCGTGTCCGGAACGCCTGCGCTGACGGGCATACACTTGGATGAGCTTCGCGCCGCTTCCTGCGACCCGACAACCCGCCCGAGCCTTCTCGCACGGCAACCAGCAACGCCAGTTGCCGTTGAAAACACGCTGCAACGAGCGCTCGCAGTGGACCCGATCCACCGCTTTCGAACCGCGGGCGAGTTCTGGGAGGCGTTGCAAAAGGCGCGTGTCCCGTTCGCGACAGACGTAACAACCTTGTACGAAAGCTCGTCGAGTGCGGTGGTCGTAGGGCATCCCTCCACTGCGGCCGAGCCGTTTATGCCTACGGTTGCGACCCTACCGCCCCCGCCGGCGGGAGAAAACCGCATTTGCACCGTGTTGTGTGTCGACCTTTCCGAAACCACGGCACTGTTGAAACGGTTGGATCCAGGGGAAGTCCGCGACGTGCTCGAGCGCTGTTTGGCGACAATCGCCGAACACGTGCGGGCCATGCGTGGCGACGTGGTTCAGCAGGGCGGGGAAGGCGCCCTGGGCGTTTTTGGAGCGTTGCACGGAAGTGATGGGAATGCCGAGCGCGCGGCGCATGCAGCGTTGCGTATCCTTGCCGCCATTGCGAAAGTGCCCATGCCGCGGTCCGCACGTGGCGTCAAACCCGCTGTGCGCATCGGAATCGGCACGGGACGCGTATTCATGGAACCCGCCGTCCATGCGACCAGCACAGGTTTGTCCGTGGTCGGTGAGGCGGTCATGACGGCAGGCCGATTGAAGGACGCTGCGCCGCTCGGCGCGATCGTGATCGACCGTGACACATGTCGCCAGATCGGCGGGCGTTTTCGTGTCGACGCGCTCGCGCCCATCCATGTCGCTGGGGTGCCCGAACAAGCGTTTCGACTGGCCGGCCCCACGGCTTCACGCAACGTTTTGTCGTCGCACCTGTTTTGCGGGCTCGACACCAAGCTCGTAGGACGCTCCGCCGAAAAGCAGCGTCTCCACGACGTCTTAGAAACCGTCATCGACGAACGACGCGCGTCGCTCGTCACGATCGTCGGCCCCGCGGGCATGGGCCGAAGCCGCTTGCTCGTCGATATCGTCTCGGGACTCACGACCGATCCACGCAGCACCATCCTGGTCACCGCGCAAGGCTCGGCGCTCACCGCGGACACCAGTTATGGTTTGGCGATTTCGGCGATTCGAGCGCGATTCGGCATTTCGGAGGGCGATCCCCCGGACAAACTGTTGAAGCGTCTACGTTGCGGCAGCCGCTGGTTACGCGCTCGGTTGCGGCAGAACGACGGCGCGGTGGACGGGTCGCAGCTTTCCGTTACTTCGAGCTCGGCTGCACGGGAAGACCTCGAAGACGCGCTGGTCCAAGTCGCCAGCTTGCTCGGAACGCACCAAGCGGGCACGAAGCCCAGCAACGCACTTTCACTCGACGACCGCGGTGCACAAGCCAAATACCGAATCACCGCAGCCTTGTCGCGGCTCGTTCAATATGCCGCAACGCTCTTGCCCGTGATTCTCCTCATCGACGATGTGCAGTGGGCGGACGATGCTACGCTCGATCTGCTCGACGAGCTTGTATTACGCGTCGAAGACCTTCCGCTTTTCGTCGTGTGCTCCACGCGCCCCGAGCTGTACGATCGACGCCCGCATTGGGGCGAGGGCAAGGCGACGCATCACCGCATCGACGTCGGATCTCTTACGCGTCGCCATATCGAAGAAATGATCCGGGATCGATTGCGCCGGGTGCACGACGTTCCGGTCGAGTTTGTCCGGACACTTGCCGATCGCGCCGAGGGCAACCCGCTCATCCTCGACGAAATCATGCACCTCTTGCTCGACGTCGGCGTCATCGAGGTGCGTGACGATGTTTGGACCATGCACGCGAATCGTCTTGGCGCGCTTACGCTTCCGCCTACGATTCAAGGCATCGTACAGGCTCGACTGGATCGTTTGGAGGCACCGGAACGAGCCACGTTTGGACGAGCCGCGGTCGTGGGACGGACGTTCTGGGAAGGTGCTGTCGAACGGCTCGGGCAGATCGGCGACG
>CAZETM010000760.1:0-4870 GCA_964514885.1 uncultured Polyangium sp.
CGCGCCGACATCGAGTACGCGAGCCACATGCTGGCTCTTCAAACGCACCGCCGCCCGCGCCTCGCGCAAGAACCGCTCCCGCATCTCCGGTGCGTGCTCTTTGTCCGGAAGCATCATCTTGAGCGCCATGAGCTGGCCAAGCTCTACGTGCGTCGCAGCGACGACCACACCCATGGCGCCCTGGCCGAGCACGCGTTCGACGCGGTATTTGCGGGCTAAAATGTCTCCAGGGGCGACACGGTGGTCACTCATGCGCGATATTGTCCGACAAAACCAGAACCAACGTCAATAGCGAAATTTGGGGACGCTACACGCGTATGCCGCCTCACCCACCACGCCCCGATTTTTCCACCCATGCCTCGCGCATCTTCTCAACTGCAGCCACCGTTGCACGCGGGGCGAACGCCTTTTCGATTCGCGAAGCAACCTCGGCAGACCACGCCTCCGTGCGATTCCCCGCTGGATCCAATGCCGGCGGCAATAGATATTCGCGCATTCGAGAATCCCCAAGCATCTCCGCGACAATCTGTTTGGCCAGGTCGAACCCCGTCGGCAATCGAATGCCAAATGTCACGTGCAGCGATCGTCCAGCTATTGCTCGAGCATTATGAAATTGCCCCCGCGGAATGTACACGAGATCCCCAGGGCGTGCATTAAACGTGCCCCACGAGCGTTTCTCGGCCTCGTCTCGGCGCTGCCGTAATGCAAAGGCCAATGCGGCTTCCATTTCGAGCACATCGACCGGACGATCGACCCGTACTTCGGAAATCGTCCACTCTTTTTCACCTGCACATTGAATCGTGATCACTTCATGCGCATCGAAATGCATATCGAACGGCGTGCCCGCCATTCCCGTCGCATACACATTGGGCCACACGTGGGCGCCAAAGTTATTCGCCAACAGCTCCGTCAATGAATCAATACCAGGAAAAACCCCACGCGCTCGGTTCCATACAATCGGATGACCTGCTTCGAGGTATTCGTTCAATAGCTCGGGTTTCGTCCATAACTCGGCCATCGTCACGCCAAACTGCTCCGGAAAACACACCAGCCCCTCGGGCGGAGCATCGAGCCGCGCCAGCGCACCGAGCAATTCATCGTGCGACAGAAGCCCGCGACGCGAATCGTCCTCGGCCGCCAAAAGAAGCGGGCATTTTTCGTAATGCTGCTCGAAAAACGCAGTCGCGCCCAAAGGCGCAAAGAGGGATTCGATGTCGGGGAGCATGTCACTCAATACCCCTGCCCCCTCTCCAGCCTCGCGGCTTCGCGGAGAGGGGGCGAAGAGCCTATCTCAGTGGAACTTGGCGGCGTAGTAGCCCCAGCCGGCAAGCTCGAGCGCTCGCGCCGGCGGATCGACCGACAAGTCGATCATCCACGATTTGCCCGCGGGAACCAACGCATCAGATACGTAGGTCTTGCCATCCATTTCAATGGGATAGATGATGCCACCCGCATTGGGCGCTCCGCTGTCCGTCACCATCATCGGATTGGTGAGATCGTCGATCTTGTACGTCTTCCAAAGCGGAGCGGCTGCCACGTTCAACGGATTCGTAATGCCAGCCGGCACGCCTGCCTTGAGCAGCACGCGCACATACGCGGGCGCCATCGGATCGCTCGCATTCTTGAACAAGCCACCCACATATTGGACGTCCACGCTGTCCACGAGCTTCGGAACGTCGGGGGCAAACGATTCGTCCCACGTCATCGTCGCTGGATCGAATCGGGCTACGCACATCGCGCCGGGCACGCCGAGAAAGTTCGCGCCCGCAGCAATCACGCCAGATCCGCTATAGATCTTGCCATCCTTGCCGAGGACCGAGTTATGCAAGCCCGCGCAATTCGGCTTCTCAACGACAGTAAAGCTGTCGTCTTTCGGATCCATCACCAACATACCCGAGCGCGGAAGAATCACGGCCGTCGACGGATCGAAGTAATGGAACGACGCAAAGAACTTCCCGTCCACCTGAATGGTCTGAATCTCGCGCCAAACCGAATAGGCCGTGCCTCCTTCCATCGTATTGAACTTGGCTTTGAGATCGACATTGCTCGTAATCGTCATGCAATCCGGATTCCAGATGAATCCTTGCAACGTCTTTTCATCGAACAAGAACGCGTGCGTCGACGACTCCATGGCAACCAACGTCCAATAGAACTGAGTCACGCCATAGGCCGAAAAACCAATTTCGCCTTTCTTTTCGATACTGCCATCCGTGGCCAAGCCATACTTGATGACCTTGCCCGTGTCGGCCTCGGCGAGGAACATTTCGCCATTGTTCTTCGACTGCCAGACCGTCGAGTTCGTCCCGGCCAGCTCAATCGTGCGGGTAGCGTCGAATTTGCCATCGATGCTGAGTTTGTCCGCGAATTGAATCGTGTCCGTACGCATCGACAAATCGGGCGAAAACGTAATCGTGCTGATCGCGATCAGCGATCCCACGTTGGCATTGTCGACCGGAGGAGGACACGCATTGCCTCCCTCGCCGGAACCACCGCTCCCAAGGCATTCTGCCCCCACGCATGCCTTCTTCTCCTCGCAACCTAGCCCGAGCAACGCAAGCGCGGACAAGGCCGGAGCAACCACAAGCCACGATCCAAGTTTCATCAAGCTCATCGCAATACCTCCATCGTTTACTCTACAGCTCTCCCGTCACCTTGACGGAATAAGCTCGACCGGGTCTTTGGACCCCAAAAAAGTCGTACAAGTTGGCGTTCGTCAAGTTGTCCACTTCAAACGTGACGCTCGTACGGTAAGGAACGTTGTTGAAGTACGAAATGCCCGCAGTATGCGCGATTTGCGTCGGCACCAAGAGTTTGAAGTCCTTGTCCCCCACGCCCTCCCAATTTCGGAAGAACTCGTGCACGTACCGACCATTGTAAAACGGCGAAATGCCGTCGTCCGACGTGAGCACCTTACGCCATTGAAATCGCGCCGACCAGTTCGCAAAGAGCCACGGCCGGTTCGGAATGCGCTGGCCATCGAATTCCTTGAATACGCCCTTCGTGGACACGTTGCGCGCATCTTGCCAAGTGGCATTGCTATCGAGCACCAACCAGTTCCCAGGCGATATCCACTTGACCGACCCCTCGACACCCCAAATCCTCGCGCCTTCGACGTTTTGGTATTGAATGGTCCCCAAGGCCTCGGCAAGCCCCACGATCAGATTGCTGATGTCGCGCAAGAACCAATCCGCGTCGACGGAGAAATTGCCGAACTTCGTGCGGCGCGTCTCGACCTGAATACCAGCATTCGCATTGTGGCTATACTCGGGTCGAACCAGCAGGTTCGGAATGACGTACAACGAATCGCCAAAGAATTCGTCGACACTCGGAATACGCGTCGCCAGCTCGTACGAAGCTTTCGCCGAAATATGCTTCGAAGCGCGAAAACGCAAACTGTCGCCTACGCCGAACCGGTATCCCGATGCATCCAGATCTTGCACTGTGAGCCCAACGGGAACCCGCTGTGCTTCGGCATCATAAAAATAATGCTTGAACACCATCAGGTTTTGTAGACGATTGTCCGTCGATGGATTGTACGGCTTTTCGCTCTTGGGATCGCGCATCTTCAACGCATTCAGCTCATACTCGATCCCCGACATGAGCGTGAAAATGTTCCGCTCACCCTCGAGCGGATCACGACCGCCTTGAGTCAGCGTCCCCTTGTCCGTTCCCGTTCGTCCCGTAAAACGAGCCGTCGTCGACACCCGCACGACGTGCTCGGGCTTGACTCGCCATTCGAGCGACGGACGCGCAAAAAGGCTGTCTTGCCAAATGGTCACATCATGCGGCTCACGGAAAAGCTCGCCCGGTACGCTACGCTTCACAACTTGGTTGCCCAGCCAGTCGTACACCCATTCGCTCAGGTCGACGAATCGAATGGTTCTCCGGCCGACGCTCGCAACCGCATTCAATTCCACATTCGGTCGAATGGGTTGGTCATAGCGAACCGTCGTGCCAATCGTGCTGGCACCATACGTCGCCTCGCCAATCGGCCGCTTCATGATCGCGTCGTGTTGAATTTGCTTGTCGTACGTCAGTCCAAACAGTTGCAAGGACAAACGCTTCGCCCACGGTTTGCCCACGACCGCCGCTTGCACGATTCCGCCATACGATCGGTAATGATCATGCCACCTGCGAATGACGGCGGGAAAAACCCTGCCCGACTTGTCCGCCAACTCGACGTCAATAAGAAAGTCGTTACGCGTATCGTCCAGCCACGCGGCCCCTCCCACGACAACCCCGCTTGGCTTATGGTGATAACCCAGCGACGCCGCTGCGCGATACGTACCAAACGAACCACGCTGCAATGACACGTATGCGTTGGCATCGCGCAGCTCTTGCCCCACGAGATTCACGGCCCCGCCCAATGCATCCGCGCCAAAACGGACCGGAAGAACCCCGCGATACAGCTCGATCCGCTCGATCAAATTGACCGGTACGTTCGCCACACCCTCGGGAAAACCCGCAATGTCGAGCGGCACTCCATCGATGAAGAATCGAATCTGATTGTCGTAAAGACCGTTCAGCGAAAACCGCGTAAACGATCCAAGGCCGCCCGAACGACGAACCGCAACACCTTCGACGCTCGCCAACACTTGTCCCAAATCGCGCGATTGCTGCTTCGCTTGCTGCGTGTCAATGACCTTTACCGCTTCGGCTGATTCACGAAGCTTCGTCGGCACCGATTGCTCACCTTGCACATTGACTTCAATGGCCTCGATAATGTCCACCGGCTCTTCGGTGTCAGCCGCTTCTACGGGCCCCTTCGGCTTCACAATCAATGGAGGTGGCGGCGGAAGCTTTGGCCCCGGCGGTGGGGGCGGTGGCGGTGGCGGTGGCGGTGGTGGCGGCGGAGGCTTCGTCGCGCCAT
>CAZETM010000761.1:0-4854 GCA_964514885.1 uncultured Polyangium sp.
GGTTGGTTGACCGTAGGCGATGGAGCCGCGCTCATTCTTGATGCAGAATTGATGACGGCATGGTTACCCGATGCAGACGGGGGCTACATCGTGCGCAACTATGCAGACGAGGAGCTGCATGAGACCGCTGCTCGGCAATACGTGGCGCAAGCCGAGCAAGCCGGTTGGCGCGAATTGTCGCTTGTTTGGAAACTATCGGGCGGATCGCTTCATTTATTCGATTCCGCTTTTCCTGGCGCAGCAATGCCGAACGACATCACGGCACATGACGGAGTCGTCGTGGGTGAGATTCGCCCAGGAACTTATTCGGTTGCTGTAGCAACGACCGCACAGCAAGTGGACGTGATTCGCGTGCGCCGGGTTGGTTGAGCCAATCGTCAGATTGAGTGCCTATCGAGAATGCATGTGCGGCTGGGGACATGATCACGCGGCCAAGCGTATCGCAAAGCTTGAAGCGAGCCGCTCCGCTTCCTCGCCGCCCATGTATCCGAGCGCCTGGGGCAATCGTCGCTGCAGCTCCCTCGCCCGCTCGGGCAATCGATCCAGCGCTTCCTGACGGCGCTGCTCCACCATTCGCGCATCCGCTGGCTCGAGGTGCTCGATAAGCCAATCGTGCAAATCCCACGCAAGCTGGCCGTGACGCGTTTCGTCCTCGGAAAGTCGCGCAAATACGTGGCGCAGTTGCAATTCGCCAGCTCGCTTCGCACGCATTCCCGCCATGAGCGCAGCAAAGCTCTCGTGTACGCAGCCTTCGACCGCATTATGCAAAGCTACCTCGAGCACGCTCGGCTCGTTCGCTATTATCGAATTCATTGGCACAGGAACATTCGCACCACGTTCGGTGGCCAATTGCGTCAACCAGCGCGCGTGATGGCGCTCGTCTTCCGCCGCCGCCAAACACCGCTCCACCAGCTCCGCCGGAGCCCGCCGACCTTGCAACCACGCCGCAAGCTGCTCGAATGCAATCACCGACGAAGCCTCCAGGTACGCCATTGCCGCAAGGTTGCGGCCGACAATATCGACGCAATCTTCGTCGCCCGCTTCGGTGTGCTCCAGTGGGCGCCGACCTTCGCAAAAATACTGGTAACCAGTGCCCGAGCAGGTGACATTGCCCTCGGCCCCGGTCCCGTCCAGCTTCTCCGGGAGCGTGTGTTTGCAATTCGAAGTTCCGCCCATCTCCCATCCGCGCGTTCGGCGATAAGCCTCCCGACAGAGCGTGCTACACTCGAGCGTGCTCCATGTGGCGCTCGTCGTCGAACCGGCATCGATGAGCGCCTGAATATCGGCCCCGGTCACCGGCTGGTCGATGTTGAATGGCTCCGACGGCGGGTCACACCCATAAGTGCTCGGACAGCCAATCGTTGCGAGCGGCGAAAGTAACGCGAGAGTCGAAAGTACGGCCGATTGAACACGCATGGCTCGACATCATAACGCATTCGCGGTCGGGTATGGAGAAATATCTCAATCTTTTTTGAGCCCGTTCCCGGCCGAGTCAATACGTCACAAAACCACGGTCCGCCGCCCTTCCACGATCACTCGACGCTCCAGGTGCGCTCGCACCGCGCGTGAAAGTACCACGCGTTCCACATCCCGCCCCATTCGCGACATTTCTTCCGGTCCCATCGCATGCGTCACGCGCGCCACGTCTTGCTCGATGATGGGCCCCTGATCCAGATCTTTGGTCGCATAATGCGCCGTCGCGCCAATCATCTTCACCCCGCGAGCGTGCGCCTGATGATAAGGTTTGGCGCCCTGGAACGCAGGCAAAAACCCGTGGTGAATGTTGATCACGGGCGGCGCATCATTCAAGAATTCTTCCGTCAATACCTGCATGTATCGAGCAAGCACGACGAGGTCTACGTGATGGCGTCGGCAAAGCTCGAGCACCCGCGTTTCTTGGTCCCGCTTGGTCGCCGGCGTGACGGGCAAACAGAAGAATGGAATGCGAAAACTCTCGGCCACCGATTCGAGCGTCGGGTGATTGGAAATCACGAGCGGAATTTCGCAAGGCAATTCGCCCGACCGTTGGCGCAATACGATATCGTAAAGACACGCCGGATCCTTCGTGCATAGAATGGCCACGCGTTGCGCCTTGTCGCTGTATTGAATGCTCCACTGCGCAGAAAGCGTCGTCGCCAAATAACCGAACGCTCGTTCCAGCGCGCTGCGTGTGGAGGATCCTCCGAGCGCTTCGCTGGCCGCAGGCGCGGACAAACCCGACACGTCGACCACCATGCGCATGTAAAATTGCGCGCCGCCGTCGACGTACACATCGGTGTGATTGCTGGCGTCGATGATGTTCAAGCCCGCGCCATAGAAAAAACCGGCCAGGCGAGCCACGAGCCCAGGTTGATCTGCCGCGGCAACGAGGAAGGTAGCGAAGACGGAGGTGGTCATAGAACTCGCCTACCTACTCGAATTTGTTCACGAAGGCGAGAAAAAGTTCACGTTCATGGATCCGTACAACAAGCCATCGAGCCTGAGCGGACCGCAGCGGGACATGATGAACCACGTGCCGGCGGAAATTTCCGTGGAGCGGCACGAGAATGCGTTTGATCCGTTGCCCTTTCCATATCTTTGTGATTAGAGTGCGCGTGTGAGCATCAAGTGGACAAAGGGAGAGCGCAAGGAGATCGAGGACGGGATCGCCAACCATGGGATCGAGAGCAAGAGGTGCGCAGCGCTCGCCCGAATTGTCTATCGTGTTGCCCAGAGGAAAGATTCCAAAGCGAGTGCCGTGCGCATGCGTCCGCCGAAGGGAGCCATGTGGCTCGTCCCCAAACACTCCAGTATTCCTTGGTGGAAGGAGCACGTGTACGTCGATACGCGAGGACACGCGGTCGACGCCATAACAGGTTCCAAGGGCTACGATCCATCCACCGGATACGTCGCGGATCACTGGGAGTTCGCTGAGGTGATGCGCATCGAGATGGTCGACCCTGCAACCATCGACCCGGGCATTCAAGACGCCGACAAGGTACTATGAAAACACTTCAAGATACGATAATGCACTGGATCGACAAGCGGATGAGCGATATGCTAGCGGCCCCCCGCGCGTGGGGCTCGGACGAGGCAATCGAAGCGCAAGTTTTGCTTTTGCTCCAGTTCCGAATGCTCACGCTGCAACCTGAGTTCGACAATGGCGATCCAGGTTTGCTCGTTGATCAGTACATGGACTATCTCACGCGGACATATCCAAAGAATCCCAATCAGCCACTTCATCAAATCGTGCCCACGGATCGACTCGGATTCAATATCGCCAAAGAACTAAGGAAAGTTATCGCAACTTTCAATAAAAACATGCGGAAGGGGATTCCTTTCTCGCAAAATGTTCCGGTCACGACATTACCAGCATCGCAGCGATCGACTCCCTCATGGGCATTGATGAAAACATTTCCGGGACTTACCCAACCTCCGCGCGTGGGCGGCAGCGTGCACGCTGGAGTGAGCCTATGACGACGCGCCCGAATCGACGGGTCATTACGTTTTACGCGTTCAAAGGTGGCGTTGGGCGCACGATGACCTTGGCGAATGTCGCGTTTCGTCTCGCGGATCGACATGGACTGAAGGTCGTGGCGGTGGATTTCGATTTGGAAGCTCCAGGATTGCATTCATTCTTCGAGCTTTCGCCGAAAGTCATCACGCAATCACCTGGTGTTTTGGATTATTGTGAAGCCTGGGAAGAAGCGTTGCGTGAAAATGCACCCGCGCCGCCCGATCCTGTATCGTATCTCGTTCCCATCGAAGAGGGTCCGGGAAAACCGAGCCAGGGTTCTTTACGTCTTCTGCTCGCTGGGCGGCAAGATGATTCCTACGATGCGCGATTGGGGCGATTCGATTGGAAACGTTTTTATTCGGAAAGTGCTGGGGCAGCGGCTCTCGAGCATTTGCGCAATACTCTTGCCGAACATGCGGATGTGGTGCTGATCGACAGTCGCACGGGATTGACCGATCCGGGGGGCATTTGTACGATTCAAATTCCAGATGCCGTGGTACTCATGACGGCGCCGAACAAGCAATCCATTGAAGGCATCGAGCGCGTAGCTCGATCGATTGCGAATGCTTCTCCAGAGCAACGTGCAGGCAGGCCGAAGGCTACGGCTTTTTTATGCCTGAGTCGTGTGCCGATTGTGGAAGAAACGTATTTGACGCAGCAATGGTTTGCAAAAAAGCAGAAGTGGTTTGCTGACGGTGTGAACGCGGGGTTGTGGGAGGAGGGGACGATTGGACTTGAAACACATGTGATTCCGCAGCGTGCATTCTATGGATTTGAAGAAGCTTTGGTCGGGCGAGCCGAAGGAACGTTGGCTCGCGAGCCGTTAGCCCAAGCATACGACGCATTAGCCGGGCATTTGGTGATTTGGTTGGTCGGCGGTCGTGATTTAGACTTGACGCATCGGCAACTGCTCGCGGCGGCGCTTGCAGACCAGCGGCCCTATAAAATGCATCAGTTTGGACGATTGGCACGTGAGAACATTACACTTCGCGCAAATCTGGGTACCGATGAAGAGGCCGAGGGAATTCGACAAGCGCTAACTTTGGCTGCCGAAATGGGCTATACCCTCCCCGACGAATCCGACCTCCGGCAACGTCTCATAGAAATCGAAGCGCAATCCGTACCACCGCCCGCGCCAAAACCCAAACGCAAACGCACCAAGAAATCCAGTTGAATCTGATTCTACCGTCGACCGGTGGCACTGCGCCGACTGGCGCGCACGTTATGCACCGTCGCGAAACCAGCCTCCATGCCGTTGGTTTCGGTGTCTGCGCGTACGGCGGCAATGGTAAAAGCGCCGCGGGTGAGGTAAAGTTCATCGGATGTATCGTCGCGGGGACTGTCCATGAACAGCATTC
>CAZETM010000762.1:0-4256 GCA_964514885.1 uncultured Polyangium sp.
GCGGCCATACCGCCGGCGTTAATGGGGCCGCGTGGAGCGCAGACGGGCGGCGCATTGTCTCCGCATCGGAAGACAATACCGTGCGAGTCTGGAACGCTGACGGTACGGGCCAACCGCTCGTCCTGCGTGGCCATGAGGCAAGGATCTTCGGGGCAGCATTTAGTTCCGACGGCCGGCGTATCGTTTCGGCGTCGGGCGACAAGACGGTACGGATCTGGAATGTCGACGGGACAGGTCAGCCACTCATTCTGCGCGGCCACGAGGACCGAGTCTATTGGGCGGCGTTTAGCCCCGACGGCCTTCGTATTGCCTCGGCATCTTTCGACAAGACGGTGCGAGTCTGGAATGCCGACGGAACAGGCGAGCCAGTTATCCTGCGTGGTCACGCGCAGAACGTTTGGAGATCAGGATGGAGCCCCGACGGCCGGCGCATTGTCTCGGCGTCGGCCGACAAAACGGTGCGCGTCTGGAACGTTGACGGCACCGACCGACCGCTCGTTCTGCGCGGTCATGACGACACCGTCTGCGCTGCGGCATTCAGCCCCGACGGTCTTCACATCGTCTCTACGTCTGACGACAAGACGGTGCGCGTTTGGAATGCCGACGGCTCGGGGCAATCGCTCATCTTACGTGGCCACGAGGACTGGGTTTCTGTGGGGGCATTTGGTCCCGATGGCCGGCGTATCGTCTCGGCATCGGGAGACAAGACGGTACGCGTTTGGAACGCTGACGGTACGGGGCAACCGCTCGTTCTGCGTGGCCACGAGAACACCGTTCTCTCGGCAGCGTTTAGCCCAGACGGCCGGCGTATTGTTTCGTCGTCAATGGACAAGACGGTGCGCATTTGGGACGCCGACGGAACGGGAGAGCCTCTTATCCTGCGCGGCCACGAAAGCGTTGTCAATTGGGTGGCGTGGAGCCCCGACGGCCGGCGTATTGTTTCGTCGTCGATGGACAATACGGTGCGCATTTGGAATGCGGACGGGACGGGAGAGCCCCTTATCCTGCGCGGTCACGAGGACCGGGGCACTGGGGTAGCATTCAGCCCCGATGGCCGCCGCATCGTCTTCCGGGCAGAGGACAAAACACTACGAATCTGGAACGCCGATGACCGGGGCGAACCGCTCGTCCTGCGCGGCCAAGAAGACTTGATAAATCTGCGCGGTGATCGGCCTTGGAGCCCCGACGGCACGCGTATCGTCTTGTCGTCGTTCAACGGCACCCTGCGTATCTGGAATGCGGACGGCATGGCAGAGCCATTCATCCTGTACCGGTTCAACGTGGCAATCGATACCGCATCATGGAGCCCGGACGGCAAGCGCATCGTCGCGGCATTGGAAGACAAAACCATTGTGGTTTTTCGCGACGTCGAACCATTACGCGACGCCGAGAACCCGAAGTTATGGGCTGCAACGACGTATTGCATGCCGCTCGATGTGCGCAAACGCTTGCTTGGATTCACCGAGGAACAATCTCGCAAAGACCTCGAGCGTTGCGAGCGCCATGTACGCGCGCAGCACTGACGCGGGATCTCGGACCCCTAGATCCAAGTCTTTACGCGTGGGTACATTGCTTCCGGGCCCCCGAATGCGCTTCTTGACGTGTTCCGGTCGCTTTGCAGGGGTCAAAGCAAACCAATCTCCCGAATACGCCGAGCCAGCGCCCGTTCCGATACCTCGAGCCGCTCGGCCATTCTAGCGCGATCCCCACCAAGCTCGCGATGACATCGAATGATTTGCTCCTTATCGAGATCACTTGCCGTTCGAAAACCCGGAATCCGCTCGAACAGCAGATACATCGACGCGCGTGAAACACCGAGTTTTTCCGCCGCAGCCGCGAGATCCCAACGAGAAACGCGTAAAGCCTCGCGTAGCTCGCCCTCGGTCACATCGGCAGGCTTTCGCCGAATTGCAGCCGGATTTTCCGCAGGCGTTTTTGCTGGAGCAGGACTTTCCGATGCTGCGACGGGGTTTTTCCGCGTCGACGTTTGCCTCACGAGCAGCCGCTCGACCGCGGGGATCATCTCCGCGCGCTCTTTGCCGCGATTCGCAATGACCAATTGCCGCACGACGTTCCGAAGCTGTCGCACGTTGCCCGGCCAATCGTAATCCGCGAGGCGCGCGACAATGGACGCCGGGAGCCAAGGTTTCGCCGCCGAAGTCGCCGGCGCCAATCGAGACGATTCGCCGACCTCCCGAAGCTCCTCTTCGAGAAACCGCACGAGCAACCGGCCAATATCGTCGCGTCGTTCTCGCAAAGGCGCGATCCACACCTCGAATGCGGCCAATCGATTCAGCAACGGCGCGCGAAAAGCGCCAGTTTCCACCTTGTCCTCGAGGTCCGCATCGGTCGCGGCAATGACGCGGACGTCAATCTTGCGACTTTGCGACGCGCCGACTGTCTGGATCTCGCCCGTTTCGAGCGTGCGTAACAACGCGACTTGAAGCTCGACCGGCGCCTCGCCGATTTCGTCGAGGAACAACGTGCCGCCGTGCGCTTGCTCGAAATACCCCACCTGACGTTTGATGGATCCCGTGAACGACCCTTTCTCCGCGCCAAACAGTTCAGCAACGGCGAGCGCCGGGGAAATGGCTCCGAGATTGACCGCGACAAATGGCTTTTCCCGCCGCGGGCTGGTCCGGTGAATGGCGCGCGCAACAAGCTCTTTGCCGCTGCCCGTTTCGCCTCGGAGCAGCACGGGCAACACGAGGTCCGCGACGTTGTGAATATCCGAGAGCACTCGATTTAGCGCATCGCTCGCTCCTACGAACTCACTTGCCGAATCAATATCGCTCGCGCGCAAAGGTTTGTCGACAGACGAAAGCCAATGCAATAACACGACCACGCGGTGCCCAAGCTCGATGACGACGCCACGATTGATCTCTTCGATGGTGAGATTCGTGCTGCCCTGGAGTCGATTCCCGCGCAGCGTCACGGCGGTACTGCTTTCGCCCGTATCGAAACGAACGCCGCCGTCCGTCGTTCTGGCGAGCACGATAGGCTTGCGGCTCAGATGTTCGTCGCCGAGCGGTTCGCCTTCGGATTTACCGGGCGACGCGAAGAGCGGCTCGATACGCGATACAAAAACCAAGCTTTGCCCGGATAGCTCGCGGAGAAGCACACGTTCGCCGACTCGATCGAGGCGCGGATGGTACAGAATCGTCAGACCGAGCGTGCGTGAATCGCGCTCAACTGCTGCCGCACCTTGACTATCGAGCGTGATGTTGTCGGGTTGGGTCCGAACGTCGGCAGACATGAAAGGCATCGTAGAACGGGAAGCCCGATGACGGCAACATTATTGACGCAGATGCGTCAGTCCTGCTGCGCTGACGTCACACTGACGTCAGCTTCGCTCGCTGATGTATTCGTCGCCTTGTTTGTGGGTCGAAGACCTGAGCGACCCGGATGGCACGGTAGCTGCTCATGGGGCCTCCAACATCACTCTGAAGGAGGCTCTCATGTCGTTCGTCATGCCAAACGTTACCCTGGTTCTTTGTATGCCGCTCGCCGCCCTAGCTATCGGATGCGGCTCGACAGCCACGATTACTCGCGTGGGCGCACCGGAGATCGACGCGAAAATTGTCGGCAGCGACGAGAAACAACTATTCATCGAGACTCAGGGCTTGGGGGATACGAATACGATCCCGCGCAACGAGGTCACCGATATCGATCATCCTGGGAATGTCGCTGCGATCATTGGCGGGGTTGTTTCGGCATATGGCGTCGTGAACATCGCCGTGGGCGCGTCTCAATGCGATAGCCAGGGTGCCGCCTATTGCACGGGCGTGTTTCTGCCGGCGGCCATTGGCCTTCCGATCATGATTAGCGGCATCATCCGTTGGGCGGACTCGAAGGGCGCCGCCGAAGCCAAGAAGGGCAAACCGACGGCAAGTGTGTCGGTCTTGCCGGTGGCATCATTGCAGAAAAACAACGAGTTTTTCGGCGCGAACCTTTCGGTCACCTACTGAAGGCCCCCATGAAACCCATTGCGTCCTTGTTGACGCTCCACCATGGGTAGACCCTGCAAGCTCGAGGTCCAGTTCACTTCGTCGCAGGGTTGACCTCACAAGCTGCTGATCGCGATCAAGTCGCCCCATGGGTAGACCTTACAAGCTCGAGGTCCAGTTCACTTCGTCGCAGGGTTAACCTCACAAGCTGCTGATCGCGATCAAGTCGACCGTGGGGTAGACCGTGCAAGCTAGAGGTCCAGTTCACTTCGTCGCAGGGTTGACCTCACAAGCTGCTGATCGCGATCA
>CAZETM010000762.1:4356-4848 GCA_964514885.1 uncultured Polyangium sp.
AGTCGCCCCATGGGTAGACCTTACAAGCTCGAGGTCCAGTTCGCTTCGTCGCAGGGTTGACCTCACAAGCTGCTGATCGCGATCAAGTCGACCATGGGGTAGACCTTACAAGCTCGAGGTCCAGGGTTTCAACCTGCCAATTTTGCTGGCCAGTCTCCTTGCAGCCACAGCGGAATGCCCCGTGTTCGGCACTCGAACGCATGGCTCGGCCCCGTGATCGATACCTGGACCTTCACCCCGGCCAGCGTTTCGTCTGCTTGATCTGCGTACGCAGAGCATCCAACGCGGCGACATCGAGATGCTCCAGCCGAGCCTTGCGTTCTTCGTCGAGTTCGATGCCCAGGAGATCGCACATGTCGATGATTCCCGTGACGAGCCCCTCCTTTTTCCCCTTCTTTTCCCCTCTGGCTTCACTCTCGATCTTGGTGTCCTCCCAGATCGCTTCATCTTTCATCCGAAAGCGCTCTTGCGGGGTCAAGTTGTCCGTCTCGA
>CAZETM010000763.1:0-4838 GCA_964514885.1 uncultured Polyangium sp.
GCCCATGAGCGATACCTACATGCCCCCGTGCCTACAGCAACGTTGGCGCGACCTTTACAAGCTAAACGATACGCTCCCCGCCGATTGTGTCGACTGCAGTCTGTCCACGGGTGGAGGTTTGTCCAATGCCTGGAAACTGCTCGGCGCGAAATACCCCGACGCAAACTTGGGCCTCGTTTCGTCCGACAAAGACGGCACCATTGCCAACTTCTATGGGTTCGGAAAGAACAACTGCCAAAACATCGACGGATTGCCGTCGGCAATTTCTGGCGCCGAATACGCCGCTGGGCTCAATGAAGTGCGCGATTCGTACTTGAAAGTTTCACCCGCGTGGAGCTCGTTCTTCATCAACAGCACGACCCACACGTACTTTGGCGGCGGCGGCTATTACAGCACCACCGTCGCCGGCACAGCCCTCACGACGTGGACTGCAGGCATCGTCGACGGTGCAGCAGCCGTTCATATCGCGCCGTAAAAGCGGCTCAATCCGCCCGGGTGCACTTTTCAGTTGCCCCTGTCCGCACCATGGACGATTCTCCCGCCCATGACCAGCTCCCGCTCGCAATTCCGTCGCATCGCCGTCTACTGCGGCTCGACCGGCGGAGTCGGCAATCATTACCTCGAAGCTGCCCGCGAAGCGGGAGCCTACTTGGCCAAGCAAAACATCGACGTCGTCTATGGCGGAGGCCGCGTAGGCATGATGGGCGCCGTAGCGGGTGGCGCTCTAACCGCTGGCGGCAAAGTCTACGGCGTCATTCCTGAAAAGCTCAAAACACGCGAAATCGCACACGACGGCTTGACCGAGCTGTTCGTCGTCGATGGCATGCATGCGCGCAAAACGATGATGGCCAGCATGTCCGACGCTTTTATCGCTCTGCCCGGCGGCTGGGGCACGCTGGAAGAAATATTCGAAGTCGTCACCTGGACGCAGCTCAACTACCATAAAAAACCGGTAGGGTTGCTCAATGTCCGCGGCTACTTCGATCATCTCATCGCATTTCTCGATCACGCCTCGACCGAGGGATTCATCCGCCCTATGCATCGGCCGCTGCTTTCGAGTTCCGACTCGCTGGAGCTACTGCTGGACCGTTTGGCGAAAACGGTCATTCCCGACATCGGGCGTTGGATTGATAAACCTTGATTGAAGATTCGGTTTTTGCATGACGAACGAGCGAAAGATTCCTGAAGGGCGTTTTGGGCGATTCGTACGCCTTGCAGGCGTGGGAGCGCGCACGGGCGTGAGCCTTTTGCGTGGGTCATCGTCATCGGCGGACGTTGCAGCAGAAAAAGCCGCCGAAATGCTGGGCACGATGCGCGGGCTGGCCGCAAAAGCCGGTCAAATGGCCAGTTATGTCGACGGGATGATTCCCGAAGCGCAGCGCGATGCTTATGAAACGGCCATGAAGTCGCTCCGTTCGGCGGCTCCTTCGTCATCACCCGTAGCGATTCGCAAAATCGTCGAAGAAGAACTTGGAGCGCCGATCGACAAGCTTTTCGTGGAATGGGACGAAAAACCATTCGCTAGCGCATCGATTGGCCAGGTGCATCGCGCCAGGCTCGAAGACGGACGTGAAGTCGCGGTCAAAGTGCAACATCCAGGCATTGCCAAAGCCGTCGAGAGCGATCTGCAAAATGCCGACATCATGGGCAACATGGCGTCGGTGCTGGGCCCGAAAGAGCTGGATCCGAAAGCGGTCATGGCCGAGCTGCGGGCACGTTTTACCGAAGAGCTGGATTATGAACTCGAAGCTCGACGTCAGCGTTTGTTTTCGGAAATGCACAAAGACGACCCGGCCATTCGTATTCCCGAGGTAATCGACGATCGCAGTGCCAAACGAGTTCTCACGACGATGCTCGCGCGCGGACAAACCTTGGAAGAAGCAAGCCTTGCGGATGCGAAAACCCGCGAACACTTTGCTCGTACGATGTGGCGATTCGTGTTCAAAGGAAATCTCGTCGGGGGCATGTTCAATGCCGACCCACATCCAGGCAATTACATATTCCAAGACGGCACGATTGTGTTTCTTGATTTCGGCTGTGTGCAACCCATCGAGAAAGACCGGCTGGAACTGGCCAGGGTGCTACACGTGGTGGCATTGCGCAAAGACGAACGAGCCTTCAATGAAGTGGCCAAGAAGCTTTTGAAGACGAATGGCGGCGTGTACGAAAAGTTGGCCATCGAGTATTCGCGTCAATGTTTCGAGCCGATTTTCAAGTCGCCGTATAACATCACGCGCCCATACGTGGTTTCGCTCGTCGAGGGCGTCAAAAATATGAAAGATGCCGTGTTGACAAAGGCAGACGGCAAGTTCGTGCAGCTCCCGCCTGGAATGCTGTTCCTCAATCGGTTGCAGTTCGGTTTCTATTCGGTGCTCGCGCGGCTGGATGTCCCCGTCGATTACGCAGCCGTCGAAAAAGCGTTCTTGGAAGAAGCGGGCTTGATCTGAGTTTCTAACGGCCGTTTCACGCCCACATGACGCGAACCGCTCGGTTCTTTTTGGTGACCAAGTCCTCGTAGCGCACTTTTTGCCGTGCGAGTCTTGCGCGCGCATCGAAAATGACCAGCATTCCGCGGTTCATGCCCAGTGTTTGCAAGTATTCGTCCAATTGAGCCAACCCCTTTTTGAGCGGGTTGACTTCTCCTTTGCGCCATACCTTGATTTCGATCGCTCGTCGCTGTTCGGACCGCGTTCCGTCTTTCTTGGTGTACGGAAATCGCAGCAGGAGATCCATCCGCTTTCGGCCAATGCCGTATTCACGATCGATATACCCACCGCCATTGACGATGCGCTGCATGAACGCCATCATCACGAGCTGCGGACCAGCTTCGGGATAAGGCATGCGCGTTGCCAAGATCTCGCCATGTTCGCGCCAAAACTTGGCAAAGGCTTGCATCATGCGTCGAAATGCCAAGCGACCGTCGGGCAAAACGAATGCTTTCGGTTCGTCTTTAATCATGTCCTCCGGTCCGCTCGCGAGCACCCGAACAATCACTTCCTTGTAGATCGGGTTGGCAATACGTAGCGGGCGCTTGTCGACGAGCCCCAAGTCGGCCACGTAGGAAACGTCGTCGTTGTAGGTATCATCGAGGCGAAGATCGGAGCTGGTGACCAGCGGCTCAATCACGCGGCGGACGCGGGGCTGCATGAGTTTGTCCATGAGCGAATCGAGATGCGTTGCGCGGGCGAGAATCAAGCGTTCCTTGGCTTGATCGACATGTGCAGCCGTGATGGGCTCGGCCCGTGGAACGCGCATTTCCTCGATGATTTCCCGCGCCAGGGCATTGACGAGCCACGGCTGGCCACCGGTGACCTCGAAAGCGCGGGTCATGGCTTCAGGCGTGAAAACTTGTCCTGTCTCCGCGGTATGCTGGCCGTAAAGCGCCGCAACCTCGTCGGGAACCAGATTGCCCAGACGCATGGACGTGAGCTTGACGTTGAAGGGGCTTGACGTCCCGAGACGGTTGGGATCGCCGCCACTTGCGGCCTTGTAGTCGCGTACGTCGCGCAAGCCGCAAAGAACCACGGAGGCGGGGGATCCCTCGGGGCGGTTTGGGTACCCGGCACGAAGTTGGCGCAGCACGCTGATCAAACTCTCTCCGCGTAAGGCATCGATTTCGTCGAAGAAAAGCACGAGCGGTCGAGGACACACCTTCGCCCAAGCGCTGAGTGCAGCACCTACGAGGCTACCCGCCGGCGCCTTCGGAAATGAAGGCGGACGCAGCTCGACCGGAAGCGCAAACTCGGCTTGCCGTGACACAGTATCGAGCACGATCTTTTCCGCCGCTTCGTAGTCATCTCCCGCCACCGCGCCTGCTTCGCATGAAAAGTGCAGCGCGGCGTAACGACCTTCCGCGGTGAGTTTTTCTGCGAGCGCTCGAAGCGTGGTGGTCTTCCCCGTCTGTCTTGGTGCGTGCACGACGAAGTAACCGAGCTGATCGATGATCCTCGGCGCATCCGGTAAGCGCTCAGCCGCGGGGATCATGTAGTGCATCTCAGGCTTGCACGGCCCGGCCGTGTTGAAAAAGCGCTGCATGGGGAGGACAAAGACCTGGATGCGGGCGGATGTCAAGATCACACCTGAGCGGTCATCGTTGATTGACCAAACAACGCTACGAGGCGTCGTGATCGAGCCATACGATAACGCTGGTCTCCGCCATCCTTGAAGATGGCGCCCAGTTTGAAGTCGCCCGTCCAACCCGCCCGGTTGGCTTATTCGTTCACTTCTCCACCGGGTACAAACGCCCCGGTTGTTTGTCGTGGGGCAATTCCGAGTCCCACACCAACCTAAAGTCCAACCCTTTTAGTTTCGCTTGCCTCCATCGTTCGAAGAAACGCCTGGAGACGTAGATCGCACCTGCTTGGTCGCAAGCGTGCTTGAATATATCGACGCCTTCGACAACGGACGGAATGAATACGTGTCGTACGGCATTCTGGATTTTACCATGCTCGTCGCGAGAGCCGATCGAGTTGACTTCATCGAATGCATGAAGCGCGCGCGCATTATACGCATACAGCTCGACACCGCCTTCGTCTTCGAGCGGTAAGAGCTCGCCGTGGGCATCCAAGATGTCCTGAAGCGCAGCTATGGCTGAACGACGGAACATGAGACATTCGCCGCCATAGTAGGGGCTATCTGAAGGTCGAGATCCTTCACGTCGACTGACGCGGACGCGTCGAACTTTGACCGGTGTCCAGTTTTGAGATCGTGGCGTCCCATCGAGCTCAGAAAAGACCTCCCATCCTGGGCTTTCGACGCAGTGAAGCATCTCATAACCCGTGCTGACGCTATATTTATAGAACTGCATCGTAGAAGGTCCCATCAAGCAACGCTTTGCG
>CAZETM010000764.1:0-4831 GCA_964514885.1 uncultured Polyangium sp.
TGGCATGCCACGTGCATCCCATGCACGCATGTCCCTACGTTCGGCATTTTCCCTGGCCGTATTTCTTGCCGCACTGGCGACCTCTAGTGGGTCGGCGATCGCACAGGAGGCCGCCCTCGACACATTCGTCGCTGAAGTGCTCGCGCGAAGTCCTTCGCTTCGAGCGAACGCTCTGCGACGTGACGCCTCTCAGCGGGAAGCAACCGCCACGGGCATTTATCCGGATCCGACGCTGAACATCATGGTGGACAACGTGCCCGACGTCGCCGAAATGCCCATGATTCGCTATCAGCTCGGGCAAATGTTCATGTGGCCCGGCAAGCTCGGCCTCATGGAAACGGCCGCGTTGCGCACGGCAGACGTTGCGGGCGCTAGCCTGGAGTCGTCGATACTCCAGTTGCGTCTCGAAGCGAAGCGTGGGTTTTACATGTTACTCCTGAACGCTCGACGTCGCGAGATCACCAAGGCGGCACGCGGCCTTGCCGCAACGGTCGCCAATGCGGCGCTCGGCCGTTACGGTGCAGGAACAGCCGAACATCACGAAGTGGCGCGGGCCCAGGTCGAGGTGTCGGCGTTGGACATCGAGCTGATCAACCTCGACGGCGAGCGCAAAGCGATGGTGGCCATGCTGAATGCGCTGCGCAACAAGCCGGTCGATGTGGATATCCTTGATCCAGGTGAGCCCCCTCCAAAATCCGTCAGCCGAGAGTCGCTCGCGACGCTCATCGACCGCGCGCTTGCGAATCGTCCGGAAATACGCGCTATGGGCGCAATGCGCGAGGAAGCTCGGGCCATGGCGAGCCTCGCGCGGCTCGAACCAGCGCCCGATTTCATGGTCGGCGTTTGGGTCAATCAGAACATGGGCGCGCCCGTGACCTTTGGTGCGATGGTCGGAACGACCGTGCCTATTTTTAATATCACGCGCCAATCACGCCGCGCTTCCGCTTTCGACGCTCGGGCAGGCAGCGCGGCGGCCGAACAGGACGCAATGCGCGCGATGGTCCGGGCTCAAGTGGCCGAAGCACTCGCCAGATTGGAAGCAGCCGAGCGCCAAGTCGATCTCATCCGTGACGTGGTGTCGCCCAAAGCCCGCGAGAGCTTCGAGTCGACACTCGCCAGCTTCGGAACCGGCCGAGCCGATCTCAACACGGTGCTCGACGCAAGACGTGCGCTGCAACGAACGCAACTCGCAGCCGCTGAAGCGCAGGTCATGCGAGCAATTGCCGCAGCAGAGCTCGAACGCGCAATCGGTGCACCCGTCTCGCAAGGCGGTAAACCGTGAGACCAAAGAGTGCATGGTCATGGGCAATGGCCGCATTGGCAGGGCTCGTGCTTGCCGCGTGCTCGAAAAGTAATGCGCCGGAGACGCATGATCCCGCCGCAAAACCTGCGCCACTATCGGCTCCGTCTGTAGCTGATCCGCACGCGGGGCATCGCGCCCCAACGCAGAGCGGCGCCGGTAACCAAGCGAGTCAACCGAGTGACCATGCCGGTCACACGGGCAATATGCCAGGAATGGCGCCATCAGGCTATGCTCCAGTGCCGCTGACACCCGAGAGTGCGTCGCGGATCAACCTTACGACGGCAGCCGTCGAAGAGCGCGAGTTTACTCGACAATTGCGTACCGTCGGCGTCGTGACCGTCGACGAGACACGCACCGCCCACGTGCATCCGAAGGTTCGTGGGTTCATCGAAGGCATTCGGGTGAACTTCATAGGTCAGGAAGTGAAATCCGGCGCGGTGCTTTGCAGCATCTATAGCCAAGAGGTTCATGCGGCTGAAATCGAATTTTTGGCTTTGCTCGAACGACAAGGTGCGTGGACGCTTGGCACCGGCGAGTTTGCCCAAGCCGAAGCATCG
This sequence comes from uncultured Polyangium sp., assembly GCA_964514885.1. Classification (GTDB taxonomy): domain Bacteria; phylum Myxococcota_A; class Polyangia; order Polyangiales; family Polyangiaceae; genus Polyangium. The sequence continues at coordinate 1,861 of CAZETM010000764.1, forward strand.
GCACAACGCAAACTTCTCGAAGCAGCACGTCGTCGTTTGTTGCTTTGGGACGTACCAAAATCCGAAGTGGCGCGACTTGAACGCACACGCGAAGCCCGGCGCACATTTCCGCTCGTTGCCCCTCGATCCGGCATCGTCGTCGCCAAACAGGCAATTGAGGGCATGTATGTGGATCCCTCCATGGAACTCTATCTCCTTTCCGACCTCTCGCGCGTGTGGGTGCTCGCGGACGTGTACGAGCGGGACCTCGCAGCAGTAAAACTTGGTGACGAAGCCGAACTGACGATCGAGGGTGTTTCGCAGACGATCGAGGGAAAAGTGGCGTTTATCCCGCCAACGCTCGAAGAAGCGACGCGCACCATCAAAATTCGCTTTGAACTCGATAACGCGGATCGTCGCTTTCGTCCGGGATCTTTTGCCACGGTGAATATGGATCTACCGCTTGGCAAAGGGCTCGCGGTGCCCGAGAGCGCGGTCATTCAAACCGGCGTCCGCTCGATTGTGTTCGTGGTCGGGGAGAAAGCGGCCGAACCGCGTGAAGTAAAACTCGGACCACTCGCGGGCGGATTTTACAGAGTGGACGATGGTTTGTCCGCTGGTGATAAAGTCGCGACAGGCGCGCAGTTTCTACTCGATTCGGAAAGTCGTTTAGGCGCCACGGGTGGCAAGACAGGACACGCACACTGATATGGGCCTCATCGAACGACTCATCGAGTTTTCCGCGAGGAAGCGATTTTTTGTTTTCCTTCTGGCCGCGGGGTTGTCTCTCTGGGGCGTTTGGAGTGCTCGGCGTTCGCAGCTCGATGCCTTGCCGGATTTGTCCGACACGCAGGTCATCATCGCGACAGAGTGGATGGGGCGCAGTCCCACGCTTATCGAAAATCAGATCACGTACCCCATATCCACGTCCTTTCTGGGTGCGCCGAAGGTGAAAACCGTTCGTGGTTTTACCATGTTCGGAATGAGCTTTGTTTATGTCGTGTTCGAAGACGGAACGGACATTTATTGGGCTCGTTCGCGCATCGTTGAAGGGCTGGCGAAGGTCAGGCTGCCCGAAGGCGTGACGGCGCAAATTGGTCCAGATGCAACGAGCGTCGGCTGGGTGTACCAATATGCGCTGGTCGATGAAAGCGGCCAGCACGATTTGCAAGAGTTACGCTCGTTTCAGGATTGGTCGTTGCGGTATTGGCTCCAGGGGCTCGAAGGCGTGGCGGAAGTCGCGAGCGTCGGTGGATTCGAGAAGCAATACCAGATTCAGGTCGATCCCGCGCGCATGAAGGCACGCAACGTGTCGGTCGGACAGATTGCCGGCGCTGTTCGTGGCGCCAATACCGAAGTCGGCGGTCGCGTCATCGAAATGGCGCAGCACGAATACGTGCTCCGTGGGCGCGGGTACGTCGAGCGCAAAGAGGACCTCGAAAGCGCCGTCGTTGCGACGGATGCCCGAGGCACACCCATTCGTATTCGCGATGTGGCGGATGTCGTCATTGGAGGAAACATTCGCCGCGGATTGGTGGACCTCGATGGTCGTGGCGAAGTCGTCGGCGGCATCGTCGTCATGCGTTATGGCGGAAATGCTCTCGACGTGATTGATCGCGTAAAGAAAAAACTCGACGAGATAAAACCTTCGCTGCCGCCCGGGGTCAAAGTCATCCCGGTATACGACCGCAGTGGGCTCATCAATGAATCGGTCGAGACGCTTGCGACGAACCTCGTGCAGATCCTTGGAGTCGTCATCCTGGTCATTTTCGTTTTTCTCTTCCACGTACGTTCGGCATTGGTCGCGGCCATCGCCCTGCCCACTGCGACGGCAGCAACATTCATAACGTTTTATTACCTGAACATCTCGATCAACATCATGTCGCTTGCGGGAGTCATTCTCGCGCTCGGGGACATGGTGGATTCGGCGTGCGTGCTTGTGGAGAATGCGCACAAGAAAATCGAAGAAGCGGAAACCAAGGGCGACCAGACACCTCGTGCGGAGATAGTCATTGGGGCCGCGCGTGAGCTTGGCCCGAGCATGTTCGGCGCGTTGCTTGTGCTCACGATTGCGTTTTTGCCCGTGTTTACCCTCGAAGGTGAAGAAGGGCGACTCTTTACGCCGCTCGCATTGGCGAAGACGTTTTCGATGGCGTTCGCGTCAATTTTCGCCATCACGCTCGTTCCCGCATTGATGGTGACGTTCTTGAAGGGACGCATTCTACCCGAGGCGAAGAATCCCATCAATCGCGTGTGCATTGCGGCGTATCGACCCGTCCTACGCGTGTGCTTGCGTTTCCGATATTTGGTCCTAGCGGGCGCAGTCGTTCTCATGGTCGCGAGCGTTTTTCCGTTCACCCGTCTCGGTTCGGAATTCATGCCACCGCTCTACGAGGGCGATCTGCTTTTCATGCCCATTACGGTTCCAGGCATCTCCATCGCCGAAGCACAGCGGCTCCTGATTTGGCAAGATACACGCATTCGCGAAGTTCCGGAAGTCGCGCGCGTGTTCGGCAAGGCTGGACGAGCTGAAACGGCGCTTGATCCGGCACCCCTTTCCATGTTTGAGACGATCGTGCAGCTCAAACCTCGCGACCAGTGGCGAAAGGGCATGACGTTCGAAAAAATCGTTGCCGAGCTCGATCAGAAAACCACGACGCCTGGTGTGCAAGGCGCCTGGACGATGCCGATCAAAGCGCGCATCGACATGCTTTCCACGGGCATTCGCACGCCGATTGGGGTCAAGGTGTTCGGGCCGGACCTCGAGGAGATCACGCGCATCAACGACCAACTCGAACGGGCGCTGCGCGACGTTCCCGGGACGCGCAGTGTGTATGCAGAACGCGAGCTTGGTGGGTTTTTCTTGGACGTCGTGCCCAACCGCGAAGTGATTGCCCGCTATGGACTGACCGTGAGCGAGGTGCTCGATACCGTCGAGAGCGCAATCGGCGGGATGGATGTCGCCACGACGTACGAAGGCCGGGAGCGCTAT
>CAZETM010000765.1:0-4827 GCA_964514885.1 uncultured Polyangium sp.
GGCAAGGCGAAGTTTTATGGGCGACGTGCAATGCGGGGCTCGTCATCTTCGACCCGCAAGGTCGCACTCGATATGCAATGAGTAGTTATTCCACGACGCGCGTCCCCCGAAAGCTCGCCACACTCGCCGGCGACACGTTGCTCGTGACCGCTCATGATCTCGAGCGGCGCATGTCGCTGCTGCTCTCGCTCGAAACGAGCCCTTCCATTCCCTTCAGCTTGGAGACGAGGTAACATCATGCATTCTATACAATGGCGAAAGGTAGCGTTCGTCTCGGCAATGCTCGTGCTCGTCGGCTGTCACCTTGGCGAATCCCCCATGGCAAGGCTACGCGCTGGAAATGAAGCCTACAATCGCGGGTTGTCGGCCTTTCGTGCGCAACAGTGGACGCAGGCCGAGGATGCTTTCGCGGCGGTACCCAAAGAGCATGAGATCCACGCCAAATCCCTTTCTTTTCGGGCGCAGATCGCGGCGGAACAGGGCGACATACCGCGCGCCGTGGCGCTCATGAAGGAAGCCGAAGCGGTCAACCCCACGGAATTCGAGCGGTTCGCTAACGGCGCCTATGCGGAGATCTTCACCCGCGTCCTCATCGACTCCAAGCTCGAGCAACAGGCGTACGTGGCGGGTCTATTCGTCGACGACGCTTTGGTATTTGTGCATAGCACATCGGGCACGGTGACAGCGCACGATCGCGCGGGCCTTCGACCCGTGTGGTCTTTCCCATTCGCGAGCGCGAGCATTGGCAGTGTCGCGCGGGGCGATGGCACGATTTCGGGATTTGTGGACAATCACCAAATGCTCGATCTCGTCGTTCTCGATAGCAAGACGGGCAAGGAGCGATTTCGCAAAGCCCTCGGCATCGTGAAGCATGACGACCGAGGGATAATTGCAGCGGATGGCGCTCGCATTTTTGTCGCGACAGATGATCCGGCCGAGCTTCATGCGTTCGACGCCAGTTCGGGCAATCTGCTCTGGAAAAAGCCACTCGACGGACGACCGGGACCGCTCACGATCGCCGCTGGTCGGATCTTCCTGCGAACGAAAGCGCAAACCGTGTACGCATTCAAGATGGAGGATGGTAACGACATCTTCACCATTGGTTTGCCGATCGGGTATGGGCCAAAAAAGCTCGTGGCGACAGACACCCGCCTTTTTGTGCAAGGCGAACGCGGCAACGTAATTGCCCTCGATGCGACCGAGCGCGTCTATGAGGCGCCATTGCAGCGGATCCTGTGGGAAACTCCGGCCGACGGATCGCAGTTTCCCTCGACGCCAGCAGCCGCCTTCGGCAAACTCTGGGTCCCACGACGCTCTGGCGTCGAAGTTTACGATATCGATACGGGAAAGCTATTCACGAAAGTGAAGCTCGGTCTGGTACCCATGCTTACGCCCGATGCCACCGCAAACGAGGTGGGTGGCATCGTCCTGGTTTCATATTCGCATTTCATCCTCGCGCTCGATCCGAGATCGGGCCCGCGTTGGATAGCTCAAAGCAGTCATCCGCTTGGAATTTTGGGCTCCACGTCCATTTCACTGGACGGTCGCATCCTCGCAGGCGGAAATATGAAGGGCCAGCCAATGCTCTTTACGCTGAATCCGAGCCCAAACCTTACCTATTGACAGCGGCTCACGCCGGATGTGCGATCGATCATCGAGGTCGCAAGCGAATCGAGCGAATTGTCGGTGCTCGGTGAGGCATGAGAGCGTGTTTGCGCCAAACACAGCGCTGCGTGAGCGTATGCGAGGCGCGCGAGTACGGTTTCAGGGAGCGCGCATGCTGGGCTGACCGAGGTAGTCACGCTTGCCAGCATCCTACGCCAAACGGGCCGTCAGTGAAGTGCGGCGGAGAGAGACGCCACCTCGATTGAAAGGCGCAGTGCCGACGCGAAACGCGTTTTACGCAGCCCTCAGTTCGACCAGGTACGCCGCGGCAACAGCGGGGTCGACGAACCAAGGGAAAAAGTCGCGCGGGTCGTTGAAGCCATTGGCCATGCGATGCGCAAGGCGCGGCTCGGCACACGCGGTGCCCATGATTTCGAGGATGAAAGGCGGTGGCGGTTGCAGCATCAAGTTGGTCCAGCGGACAACCCATTGCGCGTAATCCCAGAATTCGTCGAATGTCCCTTGCATGAATGCCTCGTCGAATGGGCGATCACCGTGGGCGAGGATGCGTCGCAAGTAAACCGCCGCCGCCTTCGAAGCGTTGTTGGAGCCCTGGCCGGTGATCGGGTCATTCAAGCAAACCGCATCGCCTAACCCCAGCACGTTGCGCCCCGAGCGCAGAGTGGCCACCGGATGCCGGATGGTGGGGGCAAGACGGCCAGCAAGAATGCCATTATCATCCGTCAATTCGACATTGCGGCAGCGATCCGCCTCCCATGGCAGGAACGTGCCGAGGATCCGCAGCGACGTTTCAAGGTGTGCTTCGGGGGTTTTTACATCGCCCCAGCAATCCATCGGCCCGCCGGGAATGCCTTCGAACACCATGATTTCGCACAAGCCGCTGGTGGTGAGCGCGGGAAAGACGAAATACTCTCCCACGCCGGGGATCAGATTGAATTGCACTGCGCTATGCGACGCACGAGGAGTCATGCCTTTGACATAGGTCAGCGCCAGTGCGCGCATCGGTTTTTCATAGGCCGATTTCTCCGCGTCGCGCACGAACAGCCTACCGATCTCGCCCTTGCCCGAGGCGACGATCACGAGATCATCCTGCCGCGTATACATCTCTAACTCGGCAATCCCAGCATCGGCAATCACCATCTGCCCGCCGAGACGGCTGAATTCGGCCATCCAAGCCGGCACCTTCACTCGTTGATCCACCGAATAAGCATTGCGGTCCAGCCGCCCCGCCCAATCGATGACCTTGCGGCCCGAACCATCCGGATTCGGCACCATGAAATTGATGCCCTCCACCGGCGGGCAACTGTCGGACCAGAAATCAATTCCTAGATCGCGCTCGTTCTGCACTGCATTGTGAAACATGCACTGGCTGGACAGCACGCGCCCGGTGGCGATGTTTTCCGCCGTACGGTTCTGCACGATCCGCACTTGATGGCCGGCCTGCAAGAGGCCAATTCCCAGTTGCAGCCCCGATTGTCCGCCGCCGATGATGGTAATTTTCTTCATTTGCGTTCTCCGTCGATTCGAAGCGAGCTTCCCAGGATGAAAGGCTGGGCCCGGCCATTCTTGATGCCAGTGTGGATTTTCAATCCTACAAACCATTGCCCTGTGGCCATGTCGAGCCGCGTGTGATGATCAAGCATGGCTTCACCCATAGCGCATCCTGTACAGAGGACGCAACAGAACTGAGCCAACGATCATCACTTCGCGCGTTTGCCGTGCCGATCCAGCAACCAAACGTTCCGAAGCTCAGCACACTGCCCGATGGTCAGGGATGCGCTAATTCTCTGGCACGATACACGAATTTACCATCGTCGATGACCCTCGACATTTTCTGGTATTCGCGTCGCGTGGCGTGAAGCAAATGCTTCTGCAACACCGGTGACGCTTCGGAAGCAGCGAGAAACGCCGCAGCAACGGCGATATTGCGAATATTTCCGCCCGCAAGCTCGAATTGCCGAGCCATGAACGGCAGGTCGAGGCCGGGAGCACGAGGCACGGTCGGTGGAAACATGCGCTCCCAAATGGCAAGCCTTTCTTTTTCCTCGGGGAGCGAGAATTCGACGATGAATTGGATGCGCCGCACAAAAGCGTCGTCGATGTTGCGACTGAAGTTCGTCGCGAGCACGACCACGCCTTCGTATGCCTCGATGCGTTGCAATAGATAACTGATTTCTATGTTCGCAAAACGATCGTGAGCGTCTTTGATCTCCGTTCGTTTTCCAAACAATGCATCGGCCTCATCGAAAAACAGCATTGCGCGGCTTTGTTCGGCCTCGGAGAATATACGTGCCAGGTGTTTCTCCGTCTCGCCAATGTATTTGCTCACTACGCCGGCGAGGTCGATTTGATACAAGTCAAGACCAAGCTCGCGCGCCATGACGCCGGCTGCCATTGTTTTCCCTGTGCCCGGAGGACCGGCGAACATGAGCGCAAGGCCTTTGCCCGAGGTGAGTTTTCGACCAAATCCCCAGGTGTCGAACACGGTGGAACGGTATCGGGCATGATTGCAGATTTCACGAAGCCTTTCGAGACGATCCTTGGACAATACCAAATCGTCCCACGAGCCCGTGGAATCGACTTTTCGGGCGAGTGTGGACAGGCGGCGATTTGCATGAAACCGACAGGCGGAGGAAAGCTCGTCTTCATTTACGCGGGGCTCCTCGGGGTTGCGGAAAAGCGCCATGGATCGGGCCGTCGCTGCGGCATCTCGGATTTGCCCACCACTCAAGCGATAACGATTCACGATCGCCTGAAGGTCGACATTGGAATCGATGCCGTCGTCGTTCCCCAGCGCGGTTTTCCACAGAATGGCTTGCTCGGTGCTCGAGAGCAAATCCACATCGATGCGTAGAAATCGTCGAGCCAGCAAAGCATCGGTCGGTTCCCAAGGCCCTGCGCCTGCGAAAAACGTTGGACCAGGCAATTCGTTCACGGCATCGAGCAACGCGGCGCGAAGGGGTTCGTGCGATTCTACGAAAAGCGCATCGAAATGATCCCAATAGAGGGCCGCATCGAGCAATCGGCTTTCGCGAATTGCATTGCGAACGATCGCGATAGCCGTATCGATGGGAGCGGACGCGACGGCGTGACCATCGACGACGAGTAACGTTTTTCCGATTGACGCGGCGAGCGCTTCGGCGAGCGTTTGTTTGCCATGCCCCGGTGGCGCCTGGAGATATACGACGAGATCGCCGGTGT
>CAZETM010000766.1:0-4825 GCA_964514885.1 uncultured Polyangium sp.
GTCCTTCTTCGACGAGCCGCACTTGGTCGGGGCCAATCTTGAATGGCAAACCATACACTCCTGGAATGACTTCGCGCGCACCGGCCTCGAAATGCATTCGCGCGACGAAGGACAAACCCGTGCGGAGTTTGCGCATGTCGGCCTCGTCGAGAATGTATTTGACGACGGGGCTGCCAAAAAGGTTCGGTTTGACCGTGCCCACGGATTCGGCGCGTACGGCCGCGACCCACATCGCCAAATGACGATATTCGCGAAAACGACGCACCAGTTCGGTGCCTCCGCCCGGCATTCGTCCTGCAACCATTTCGGGAGGAAGCGACAAGGTTTCGAGTTTCAAACCAGGATCTTTGCGAAATGCCGTCGACGCCCAACCTTGCGTGGCTCCGACATTTTGATCGATCACGTTATCGTACACTCCAAACGATCCGCTGCCCGGATGGGCACGAAACAACGTGCCGAGCGCTCGGGAGCGAAAGCCGCTATTGGCGAGTAAAACGGGTGATTGCGTAGCCGACGCACCAATGAGCACGGCGCGTTTTGCGCGAACCGTAAACCGAGCGCCGCTTCGACGCGTGTCAGGATCGCGAAATCGACCGGTCACGCCTGTGGCACGGGTGCCATCGAATAGAATCGATTTCACCGGCGCACAAGAAAATACATACCCACCACGATCGAGCACTTCGGGTACGTAATTGAGATTCATGCTTTGTTTGCGGCCTCGTTTACAGCCTTGCAAACATTGCCCCGAACCTTCGCAATCCTTCACGTAACGAACCATGTAATGCGATTTCCAACCGAGTTTGTCGGCGGCATCCATGGCCATCGTATTCGATAATCCGCGAGCATCGACGGGAACTTCAGTCGCGTGCAATTCGCGCTCGAGACGGTCTTGATGGCCCCATACTCGCTTTTCGAGGTCCTTCGCGGGGATGCCATACTCGCGCTCCCATTGCTCGAAAATATCTCCCGGCGTACGCACGACGATCGCGCTGTTACTGACGGTGCTGCCGCCGACGCACGACATTTGCACGACCGGCCATAACGCTCGGCTTTGCGTGACCAGTGTTCCCCAATCTGGGAAAAGGTCGCGCATTGCTCCGTATGTCGAATGCGGGTAATCGTCAGGAGAGCGCCATGGACCGGCTTCGACAATCGCTACGCGATAACCTGCACGAGCGAGAATTACTGCCGCCGCGGCGCCTCCAGCACCACTGCCGACGACGACGAAGTCAACTTCGAGGTCCACGCCGCCTTGAGCAAACGAAGTGAACGTGGCGTGTCTGCCTGTACCGTTGCGAGACGTATCGTGGTTTGTCTGGAAAGACTGCTTTGAGGTCGTACGATCGGTGCCGCTCATGCTTTCAACCCCTTCGGGGTTTCGTGCTCACGTCCTCGAACTCGTTCACGCCGTCCAAGCTCGATGAGTTTGTCCGACGAAATCTGACGAGGTGGCGCGACAAACCGCGGCACGACGGCTTCGGTGCGTCGCGTACCCGGATCCGGTGGGTATGCCGCGAGGCCTGCGAACGCGCGAATCTCGGGCGATTGCGCCCAAAACATGCCTCCGATGAGCTTCAACATCATGGGCATTTGCCGCATGAGGTACCACGGATGGGACGTGAGCAAATGCGCGTGTTGATCCAGCTCTTCAGGCGTGAGCCAAACGGCAAGCCATGGACGTTTGAGCGTGAGCAGCGGAGCTATCTGGAAGAACAACGACGACATGACGATGCCCAGCCAGAAAATCCCCGTCGTTTCCCGGCGAAATTGATCGATTTTCTCTTCGACGCCAAGGTCGACGAGGCCCGGAAGATCATCGACACGAGGGAAATACGCACAGAGCGCGAACCGTACGAGTTCGTTCACGGCGAGCAACGTAGGGGAATCGGGGCGAGCAAGGCAAGGGTGTTGCGTGTGGTGCGGGAAGTCATCACGGTCCCTGGTTCCTCGCGCGTACTTGCGCTACTTCTCGGGCCTCATGTCCTTTCCGCTCGAACATTTCTCGCGTCCTCGTGCATCACATGATCCCGTGCAGCTTGCCGTCGGCACGATGAACTTCGGCAAACGCACCAGCGAAGCGGAGAGCGTGCGCATCGTGCACCGAGCGCTCGAGCGTGACGTCGTGCTGTTCGACACCGCGAATGCGTATGTCGATGGCGAATCGGAACGCGTGCTCGGTCGAGCTCTACGTGATCGGCGTGATCTCGCGCTGGTGGCGACGAAGGTTGGATTTGGCCGCGTTGGTGGCAAACCCGAAGGTTTGTCCCGTGCACGTATCTTGGCTGCGATCGACGAGAGTTTGTCCCGGCTCGCGATGGACTACGTGGACATTTACTACTTGCACGTGCCCGACTACGCGACGCCCATCGAAGAGTCGCTCGACGCGATCCAAACACTGCTGGCATCTGGAAAAATCCGAGCGTGGGCCGTGTCGAATTATGCGTCGTGGCAGATCCTCGAAATGTTTTACCGCGCCGAACATCAGGGAATGCCTCGCCCCGTGATCTCGCAAGTGCTCTACAATGTGCTCATTCGGCAGCTCGATCTCGAATATTTTCGTTTTGCGCGCCACTACAAACTGCATTCGTCGGTGTACAATCCGCTCGCGGGTGGGCTGCTCGCGGGCAAACACTCTTCGCCCGATGCGTCGCAAAAAGGATCCCGCTTCGAAAAGAACTCGCTCTACCAAAAACGTTATTGGACGCCAGGGTTTTTCGAGCAAGTCGAGTCGTATCGCGACATTGCGACGAGTGAAGGAATGTCCATCGTGGACCTGGCCTATGCATTCTTGGCGGGTACCGCGGGCGTCGATTCGATTCTCGTCGGGCCAGGCACGACCGAGCATCTCGATGCAGCGATCGATGCGAGTGGCAAAGTCATTTCGCCCGAAGGACGACGACGCATCGAGGAATTGCACGTAACGTTTGCCGGGACGAACGCGAGTTACGCACGATGACTTCGTTCGAGGTAAATGGCGCGGAGATCGACATTCCCGCGGCGCTTGACGAGCTGGCTCGGGTTGGCTACGCGCGGCTTGGAAAAGTGCTCTCCGACGAGGGAATCGAAACGCTGCGCGCTCGTGCCGACGACATCATGCTGGGGCGAGTGCAGCACGAAGGGCTGTTTTTCCAACACGATTCGGCGACTGGCAAATACGATGATCTCGTTCGTCGCCAGGGGTTTGTCGGACCGTCGTTGCAATATCGTAAAATCGAAAAGCTCGAAAAAGATCCTCTGTTTCGCGCCTACATCGGCAATTCGATCTTCGAGCGCATTGTGCACGCGCTCGCGCCGGGCCCGATCACGCTTTATCGCGCCGTACTGTTCAACAAGGCTGCGCAAGGAGGAACGGATCTGCCGTGGCATCAAGACGGGGGCATCTTTTGGGGCCTCGATCGTCCGCCGCTCGTGCAGATTTGGACGACGTTCGACGATGCAAGCGTCGAGTCAGGGTGCGTCGAATTCATTCCGGGCACGCATTTGGATGGATTGGTCACGCCGCTCGGAGGCGTAGTTCCTCCCGAACACGTGGAGCGGATGCCGGTGCAAGAGCGCCGCGTATTCGTGCCGGCGCGTGCGGGAGAAGCGCTGCTCGTGAACAATAACGTGTGGCATCGGTCCGGGACAAACCAAACGGATGAGCCGAGGCGAGCGTTTACGGTGTGTTATTTGCGGGGCGAGACGCGTTGCAAGCGGACGAAAAGGCAACCGCGCACGTTCGAGCGGATTTTCGACGGAAAAGATGGATGACAGGCTGCTCGAATTCGGTGCATGATTCGAGGATGAAAAAGGTTCTTGCTTGTCTTGCCTGCGTGACGTTGTTCGGTGCATGTTCCAACGAGGTCGTTATCGAGCCCGAAAACGACAATGGTGCGGGTGGCAGTGGAGGAGCGAGCTCGGCGATGTCGTCGGGATCGACAGGTGGGGGAAGTACGTGCGTGCCCACGGACCCATCGACGATGGTCGAATGGACGTGCAAGGACCTCGAAGGGCTGGTGCTCACGGGGCCGGTCATTAGCGGTGATGACGATGGCGACGGGTATCTGGAGCCGGGGGAAAGCGCGACACTCAGGATAACGATGAAAGATATCTCGGGGCTTGGATTCAATTATTACCCGGGGGTGAACTTCGAATCGTCCAATCCGAAAGTGACGACGACTGCCGAATCGTGGTTTTACGCGATATTACCCTGCACCGAGCAGGAAGCGACGACGACGATCAAAGTTTTACCGGACGTACCTTCCGGGACGAACGTGAACATTCGCGCGCAGGTGGGGATGCTCAATCAAGAGTGCCCGGATGCTTTCGCCGTCGACATTCTCGTGCCGATTTATTGAACAACGTTCGTCTGGGTCAATGAAACCACTGGCCTGCACCGCAATAGGTTCTTGCGCGGGATTCGATGCGATCTTTGCGCAAGAGCAGGTATTCAGGAAAATGCGCTGCTAGTTCGCCAGCTTTGGCGTGGCGGAAAAACACTGGGTGTCCGAGGGGCAGATCGGTTCCTTCGGGCACGGACAGCGGCGTTTGCACTTCGCCTGCGCCTTCGAGGCTCAGGAGCGACAAACCCGACGGCAAATACGGCATGGGAAGGCGATCGGCGCCCGGGGGTCCCGACGCGACGAACCCACCTCCTTGACACGTAACAAACCCTTTGGCGGGTTTTCGAGTTACTTGGAGTGCAAAAAATGCAGCCGGTGACAAGGACAAACCATCGTATCGATCAAAAAGATGACTGTCCAAAAAGCCGGATCCTGCGGTGACTTCCGTAAGAGATGGATCGGCTACGGAAAATGCCACGCTGCCCGTGCCTCCGCCATTGAAC
>CAZETM010000767.1:0-4819 GCA_964514885.1 uncultured Polyangium sp.
CCCAACGACTTTTTATTGCGCTTCGGCGCACCACGTCGGCATCAACAGCTTGGTAGGCAGCGGCAGGCTCATCGCATTTTTGCTTGCTGGCGAGCCTTCTTCTTCCTGTTCCGTTCCCGCCGAGCAGCATCGGCCCGCTCATCGCGCGCTTCGTCATTGCTGACGCGCCATGATTCAGCACCAGTGGGATTCGGATAGAACTCGATATGCGCCCGCCCGAGCAATGCCCGGTTCAGAGAGGGGAGAACCTCGTCAACAATTCGCAAAAATTGCCCGCGTTCAGTAAATTTAGGAATTGCCCCGACGGCATGGTGCCCGGATTCGTGTGCTTTCGAATAGGCATTGTAGATTCGTTCGATTTCGCGGTATTGCTCTTCCTGCGATTGGAACCGTGCTCGCTCTGCGTTGGGCGTCAGAATAAAGAGATCACCAAACATCAGGCTTTGGACAATCTGAACTGTCGGAGCCGTGTAGAGCACCTCGAGCTTGTTGGGCCAGAGATCGCAAACTACAGAGATGGACGTAACGTCGTGCGGCGAGGGGAATTGGCTCATCCACGACTTTCCCACAGGATGCGTATGGTAGTCGCCCCAGTAAGTGGCCGTAAATCCATCTTCGGCGCCGAGAACTCGGAGTTTGGCGGTGAGGTCATAAAGATACACCTCGTTCGCGTCCTGGCTTACGATCAAAGGACCAGGTACGAGCTTATCCTGTTCGTGGTGCCAGTAAAGGACCTTGCCAAACTCCACGCGAGAACGCGCGAGCACGTCATCAGCGTAAGTGGCAAGAGCGAGGCCGACTGCGTCGTCGATTCGGGGTTCAGGCATATTCAATATAGCGATCGTTCCGCGGGAAAAGGGTCATGCGGCTCATGGTTACGGTTGCTATCTTCCCCTCCCCTTCGCGCGTTCAATCATGTGGTCGACATAAATAGAAAGCTGTTCGCGACAGATCACCTCGGCTTGGCGCTTGAGGGCTTCGCGAAGATGCACGGGCTGATCCGCAAACACCACATCGAATTGGTCTCGCATCGTCTCCGGCAGCGTGCCCTGTGCGGCAAAGGTGAGAACGCCACCGATTTTTTCGCGCAGCACCTGGTCGTCGCTGGCACCGAGGGTCGTCATCGCCTCCGAGACACCATCGACCGCTTCGCACGCATCCAGGACTGCCAGGTTGATGCGCTCCTGGTGGACGCGAAGCCACTCTTCAAGGATCGCTTGCTGTTGTTGGGGCGTCAGGCTGGCCATCATCATGAGCGCACCGTATCACCTATGCGGTCGGAGTGGAAGCATCGAGCCGACGGATTTCTGCTGGAAGAGCCGGCGGTCGTATCAGCGCGTCCAACGGTCGTGCGCTGTGGGGCGCGCTGTCCACGCGCAGTGCAGCAACCCGTCCCGTCGACGTCGCGGTTGTTCGCCGCGCCGGAGGGCGGGGGTGCATCTGCCAGCTCCCACCTGTGCAACAGTGCCCACCCGCCTCACCGGTAGCCGGTAACCGCATAAACAGCACACGACCCCAATGCGAACCGGCCCATCGCCGAGAGAACGACATCGGCTCGCGTGACTCGCGCGGCTGTGCGTGGCTGCGTGCGGAAGGCACGCCAGGTCATTGCTGCCGTAGATGCCGTCCTCATTGACTCGTCCCGTCGACCAGAAGCTCACCGTTTCCCCGCCACCGCCCTTTCCACCATCGCGCGAACGTTGTTCACCGTCACCGCCTCGTCCGACCTCGGATCGATCTGCGGTAGCTTGTTGAGCAACTCCATCGCTCGTACCGGGTCACCCTGCTTCAGCGCCGCCTTTGCCTGCATGATGAGCCCATCCGGTCGCGCTGCGGCTGTCGCCTGCTTCTTCGGGCGCGCCTTTGGCACGGCGCGCTGCACGTGGACGCTAGGCGATGCTTTTGGCACCACGATTTCAGCAGGCGCGCTTTCGACCGTCGCTCCCGATATCGACAATGCTGGCGCCACTGTGCTCGTCGACGCAGACGCCTCCGCTGCCAGTCTCACCGCAGCCACCGTTTCATCCGCGGACGCGCTCGTTTGTCCAGGCGAAACCATTACCAAGGCTGCGCCTGCCGCAACCGCAGTCAATGCATGAACCTGCGCACGTCCGAAGCTGACGATCGACCGAAAAAACCTGACCAGCCAACCCACCATCGCATTGGCATTGCGTGCGGCGCCAAGAATGCCGGAAATCCACACCAAGATCAGCGCACCGCGCACGCGTCGACGACGCGGTTTGTCGAGCTTGTGCAGCTCCTCGCCAAGCTTCTCTCTCGCTCGTTGCCAATACGATTGCGCCGTATTCACGTTCATGCCGAGCAATTCGGCGACTTCCGGAACGGTCAATCCATCGAGCACCTTTTCAATGTAGAGATGCAAGTGCTGCTGCGGCACGTGCGGGAAAATCAATTCGAGCTGCTGGCGCGCTTCGAGCACCGCGGCCTTGTCTTGCGCATACCCAACACCCATGACCGTCGCCGCAATATGGGCGCGAGCCGCTCGTGTGAACTCTCGCTTGTCCTCCTTAAAGTACGAGAGCACTTCGTACTTGAGAATGGTCAATAAAATTGCCTTTCGTTCTTCCGAGCACTCGGGCAGCGGATTTTCCCGCGTGCATGCTTTGATGAATGCATCGTGAGCGAGATCTTCGGCGTCTTCTGCTTGCACACCCCGCTTTCGAGCACGCACGCGAAGTAGTTTTAAATGCCGAACCAAATCCTCCATTTCTTCTTTTGATTTTTTCCCGCTCACGGTCATCCTTTCGGCGTCTCGTCGCCCGGCGTCTCGTCAATGCCTGCGTTCGACCTTCGCGCGTGAAGTGCACAGCCACCAAAATTCCATGCAGCGAATCGACATGATCCCTCAAATCTCTTGCGAACGCGTGTCTTGGCAAACGATTACAGGACCAGCCATCGCGTTGGTCGTCACCGCAGCGTGCTTGTTTTTTCCGAACGAGGCGTTCGCCCAAGCAGCGCATTACCAAATCGAGTTTTCCGTGGCCAAGAATTTGCCAAAGTGCGATCGCGCTTTGGACTTCGAGGGGATGCTCGGGAATTTATTGGCAAAACCGTTGCTGGTTCCGCCTGCTTCGCGAGTGCTCGCCGTGCGGATCGCCAAGACGAAAACCGGGGATTTCGCCGTGGATCTTGCGGGAAAAGAATCGGATGGTCGCGCAGTCTGGTCGCTGCACCACGAATTTTCCGCGGAAACGAGCTGCTTCGAAGTGCTCCACAAAGCGGCCCTACGCTCAGCGATTGCGATGGAACATCAGGCATCGCTGGAAGAACCGCCGCCACCGCCTCCGGAAACTTCTCCGCAATGCCCTGCTCCGGCGCCTGCTCTGCAATGTTCCACGCCCGACTCGCCAAAGTCGGTTCCCATCGAGCGCAATTGGTTCGTTGGGGCAGGGGGCATGGTGGGGTTTGGTATCGCGCCCGAGATCCTCGCTGGAGTGCAGTTTATCGGCGGATGGAAGTGGTCGCGATCGTGGTCGATCGAAGTGAGTGCGAGGGCCACTCTTCCCGATGACTCACGACCGTTGGGACCGACTGTCGTCCGCGTGCACACGCTCGGGTTGCTGTCCGCGGCGCCATGTTATCGCGTTGGCCGCTTTGGAGCGTGTGGGCTCATCGTGGGCGGCGCAATGTTTTTCGAGTCGATCAGTGTGGGGCAACCTCGCGTTGGAGTTGCTCCTTTCGTGGGCCTAGGTCCGCGTGGCTTTCTCGAGCATCGATTGTCGGAGCGATGGTCGGCTCGCTTCGATGCGGATCTCGTCGTGCCTTTGCTTTGGCCTGAGATCCAAGATGACGCATCAGAAGAACGCTGGCGTCCAAAACCAATCACCGGTACGGCGAGCGTTTCGATGATCGCTTGGTTTTGAACGACGAACCTTACATCAACGAGGAGTAGCAACAAATCGTCCGCTGATCCGCAAGCATGACGTCGCCCTCGAGCTTCCCACCCGTCGTCGCGCACGAGCCCTTGGTATAGTCGATGATCTCGGCGGATTTCGCGGCAAGAGCAACACCGGGCATGTAGTCGGCGCAGGCAGGCTGCATCCCCGCGTAGATGTCGAGTGCTGCGTTTTCCGCTGAACACGACGACTCAGCAAAAGTTCGCCATTTGACTTGACAAGTGCCACCCGTTGGCGGATCGCACCCGCACGAAGTGCACTCGCGAGCGTCATCGATGTAGCCGTAGAGCACGTGCCGCTCGCCGTTCCAGCCTTCAGGACAAGGCTCATCGCCGTCGTGCATGATGCATGCGCCATACTTCGAGTTCGTCCCGACGCACCCGCTCCCAGAGCAGCTCGGTAGAGGCTCGTTGCTCACGCACGCTCGACCGATCGGGGCCGTCTGACCGTCGCCTTCCCATGCTTTGAGCACGGGGAGATCCGCTTCTCCTTCCGTGCGCGCGACACACGATTTCTCGTCGATCACGGGTGGAGAGGCCACGATGGATCGGACGCACGGAACGCCGCCGCAGAGCTTGTCTTTGGCGATCGCGTTTGCATCGGTGCACGATCCATCCCATCCGTTCGGTGGATCAAAATTTGTCTTGACACCAGGATTTCCGCACGTTTCAGAACTCACCGTCCACGTCGTCGGCAACGAGCACAAGCCTTCCGGCGCATCGCACGAGCACGCTGGACACGAGCGTTCGGGCGGAGCTGGGCTGCCTTCAAACGCGAGGATCGGCGCCTCTTCTGGGCACGCGGAGATGTCGCTGGCCCAGTCCATGAAAAATGCGACGTGCGCCCATGTCTCTGGAGCAGCGGGAACACACGCACCGCTCGAGCAGAACGACGTCATCCCC
>CAZETM010000768.1:0-4818 GCA_964514885.1 uncultured Polyangium sp.
TCTGTACAGGCGGCGCAGCAGCCATCGCTGCCGACGGCAACATCGACCGATCGATGCCCGCGCTTTGCGACCACGGACTCGCTCCGGCAGCCGCCACGTTCGCGCTTCCCGGACCATCCGCGATCTCTGCGCTCGGAGGCGGCGGCGGTGGACGTATTCCGCCTGGCGGAATGTCCATTTTCTGCGTCTGCATGTTCCGCGGATCGAGGTTCTGGACCTTCATGTCCGGCGAGATCCGCACCTTGGACATGTCGATGGTGTTCAGCCGTCGATGGTGCGGCTTCGGAACTTCGACCGGCGCCACGTATGCACGCTTTTCACGCTCGCCGTGTGAAGCGACGATTCCGGCATGCACGCCATCCGGATGGGGCTCAGTCCCGCCCGCTTCAGGTTGGTCGCTGGGGTTGCGATTTTCCGCGCTCACACTTTATCTCCCGCGCCTGCCACGACACCCGTTCTTCGCACATCATGCCTTGAATCAAGGCTTGCGCGCTAGATTTCGTCCGCTCCCTCGTGCGCACCTTTCGATCTTTCCCGCACTAGCGCAACCAGCCTGCCGCGGCAAAGGGGGAACTTTTGCTTTCGCATCGCAAAGACCACGCCGCGCGACCTTTTTCCACTTTCCGATCGTCCCGACAGCGCCGTTTCGTGGCATGACGCGAGCCGTGTCCACTCTCGACGAATCCGCCCCGCTTGCCCGACGCCTTCCTGCTTACGACGAAGACATCTCGTCCGACGACATCTTCGACCGCTTTCTCGAGTACGTGGACGAGAAAAACCTCGAGCTTTATCCCGCGCAAGAAGAAGCCTTGCTCGAGATCGTCGCGGGCAAAAATCTGATCCTCAACACGCCCACCGGATCGGGCAAATCCCTCGTCGCCACCGCGATGCATTTCCTTGCGATGTCGAAAGGGAAACGATCGTTTTACACCTGTCCGATCAAGGCACTCGTCAGCGAAAAATTCTTCGCTCTGTGTCGCGATTTCGGCCCCGACAACGTCGGCATGATGACCGGGGACGCATCGGTCAATCGCGATGCTCCCATCATCTGTTGCACTGCGGAAATCCTGTCGAACATGGCCCTACGCGAGGGCGATCGAACCGGGATCGATTACGTGATCATGGACGAGTTCCATTATTACGCCGACCGTGAGCGCGGCGTGGCGTGGCAAGTCCCGCTGCTCACGATGTCGAACGCAACGTTTCTGCTCATGAGCGCAACGCTTGGCGACACTGAGAAATTCGCCCAGATCCTCACCGACTTGACGGACAAAGAAACCGCTCTCGTGCGCTCGAGCGACCGCCCCGTGCCGCTCGACTTCGAGTACCGCGAGACGGCGTTGCACGAGACCGTGCACGACTTGGTGCAGAAAGATCGCGCGCCGGTCTACATCGTTTGCTTCACGCAACGCGCAGCGGCCGAAGAAGCGCAGAACCTGATGAGCCTCGACTACGCGTCGAAGGAAGACAAACGCGCGATCGCCACCGTGCTGTACGGCGCTCGTTTCGACAGTCCGTACGGCAAGGATTTGCAGCGGTATTTGCGTCACGGGGTGGGACTTCATCACGCAGGGCTGCTTCCGAAATACCGATTGCTCGTCGAGAAGCTCGCGCAGAAGGGACTGCTCAAAGTCATCTGTGGAACGGACACGTTGGGCGTTGGAGTGAACATTCCGATCCGTACGGTTCTGTTCACCAAATTGTGCAAATTCGACGGGCAAAAAACGGCAGTCTTGAGCGTGCGTGACTTCCAGCAGATCTCCGGTCGCGCAGGACGCAAAGGGTTCGACAACCGCGGCACCGTGGTCGCTCAAGCGCCCGAGCACGCGATCGAGAACCTGCGGCTCGAAGCGAAAGCGGGGAGCGATCCCGTCAAGAAGAAGCGCATCGTGCGCAAAAAGCCTCCGGAAAAAGGCTATGTGCATTTTGATCGGACGACGTTCGATCGTCTCGTGGTCTCTCAGCCCGAGCCGCTCGTCTCGCGTTTTTCTGTGTCACACGGGATGCTCTTGAACGTGCTTTCACGCGAAGGCGATGCTTGTCGCGCGATGAAGACGCTCTTGAACGACGTGCACGAAACGCCTGCGCAGCGGCGAATTCACAAGCGAACTTCGTTGCAAATGTTCCGTTCGCTCGTGCGTGGACGCATCGTGGAGCTGCTTCCGCGACATCACGAATCAGGCCGCAAGGTGCGCGTGAACGTCGATCTACAAGAAGACTTTTCGATCAACCACGCGCTCGGTTTGTGGCTCGTCGACACAGTGCCCAAGCTCGATCCGGAGTCTGACGGGCACGCGCTCGATACGCTCACGCTCGTCGAAAGCATCCTCGAAAACCCGGATTTGATCCTGCAAAAGCAGCTCGACAAACTGAAGCGTTTGAAGATGCTCGAGCTGAAGCAAGCGGGCATGGAGTTCGAGGATCGCGTCGCGGAGCTCGACAAGATGGAGTACCCGAAACCGCAGTCGGAGTTCGTGTACGGCACGTTCAACCAGTTCGCGGCGCTGCATCCGTGGGTGGCGAAAGAGAACATTCGTCCCAAATCGATCGCGCGTGAGATGTACGAGAATTTGTACTCGTTCAGTGACTACATCCGCGAGTACGAGTTGCAGCGCAGTGAAGGCTTGCTGTTGCGATATTTGTCGGATGCGTACAAGGCGCTGGTGCAGACGGTGCCGAACAGCATGAAGACGGACGAGATCGACGACCTCGAGGTTTTTCTCGGAGCGATCGTGCGTCAAGTGGACTCGTCGCTGCTCGAAGAGTGGGAGCGGATGCGCGATCCATCGCGTGTGGTGAAGGTTGTAGACAGACAAACTACGGACGAGAAGGACACGTTCGACATCACGACGGACACGCGAGCGTTTGTTGTGCTGCTTCGGAACGAGGTGTTTTCCTTGGTACGAGCGTTGTCGAAAGGCGATTACGTCGAGGCGTCGGCGATTGTGGAGGCTGGTGGCGAAGAATGGACGCCGAAGCGATTCCAGGAGGCATTGGCGCCATATTGGGAGCAGCATACGGAGATTCGGACGGACCCTGCTGCGCGCAATCCGACGCACACGCAGGTGCGGCAATGGCCATTCGTTTGGGAATTCACGCAAATATTGGTGGACGAAACGGGCGAGGGCGAATGGGTGCTGGAAGGCGTGATTGATATTGATAAATCGCGCGAAGCGAATAAGCCGGTGCTGGGGTTGAGAAGGATTGCGGGGTGAGGGATTTACTCAGTTATGAGTGCCTGGTGGGGAACTACGCGGGGTTGATGACGCGAAATCCTTCCGCAACTGCGGATTCACAAAGAGCACCGTCAGCACACCACATTTCTACAGATCTTCCGGTTTGCCGCGCGGTGATTGCTGCGGCTAGCTGAATGGCATCATAAGCTCTCAATGGATAACGCGTCACGAGTGATGGAATGCGCGCAATGAGTGCTGGACGGATTTCAATCACTGAAAGCCGTACGAAATCTTGTGGAAGCCGCGCAAGGATCCTGTCTCGCTGGGCATCAGTGATGGCATTCAATCTCGCTGCGCGGGCAACGGCAGCAGCAGCTTCAGCGAGCGTCACACGGGCAACCGTTACGGGATGTTCACGTAACGTCGAGCGAACCATCGCCGACCCAGGTTCCTCGACGTACCTTTTGACGAGTGCGCTAGTATCAAAAAACCGAATCATTCGCGATCCTCTAGAACGATGGCCGACAACCGAATCGCTGAGGTCGGTACGATGGGCTCGAAATCGTCGAGCACCTGCGGTCGTTCATCATTAACGAATGGCGCATCCGTCCACGAGCTTGCATCGCTCAGAAACGTGACCACAACTTCCGCTTCGTCCGAAATTTCCGGGCTCTCTAGCAGTTCGACTACTCCACCTCGATAGATACCCCGCACTGCATGCATCATAAACAACCTCCTTCTGTTGGATGATCTTAGCTCAGTCCATCCACCTTGTCATGAAACCTGCTTCTCGTTGTTTGGCCGTTGGCCTCAAACGTCAGCGCTCTCTGACCACTCAAGCCTTATCCGTCCCAGTTCGTCATTTCCCGGTGCTCCATTAAACCCCCCGAATTCCCTCGCCGCGCAGCCTCTGCAACGCCAACCTGTAGCGTACATTTTCACAAAACAGCCCTTGCGGACCCAACCTGTAGCGTACATTTTCACAAAACAGCCCTTGCGGCCCCAACCTGGCGTGTACCGTTTCACAAAACAGCCTTTGCGGACCCAACCCGAAGTGCACAATTTAACAAAACAGCCTTTGCGGACCCATCTTCAAGTGTGCCGTTTCACGTTGCAGCCACTGTTTCCTCCGATTTGACCATCGAGATCGCCTTCGCAGAACCGTTTCTTCATGCCATGATGCGCTCATGTTGATCGACGCCGATCTCTGCGGCGGAAATATCCACTTGGTGCGCAAGCCGCAGGGCGCATTTGCCGAGCTTGCTTTGCAGCAAGACAATGCATCGCCAATCCGGCAATGGTTCCACTTTCGTGTTCGCCATGCCCAAGGAGCGCACCTCGAGCTGGCGATCGTCAATGCAGGCGAAGCGAGTTATCCGCACGCATATCATCAGTATCGTGCATTGGCTTCCTACGATTTGCAGCACTGGTTTCGAATCGATACCCAATTCGACGGTCGGCGGCTGGTGCTTCGTCATCGGCCTGACCACGACGTAGTTCTTTATTCGTATTATGCCGCTTATCCGCTCGAGCGGCAACGTGCGCTGCTTGGGCGCGTATCCCATTCTCCCAGAGCGCGCGTGGAATCGATTGGCCGCAGTATCGAAGGTCGACCGATTGACGTGGTTATCATTGGAAAGGA
>CAZETM010000769.1:0-4818 GCA_964514885.1 uncultured Polyangium sp.
ACAGACATGTTGACGTTCCCCCCGGACATGTTGACCGAGGTCGAAGACATTTCTGTCAACCGGAGTGACATGTTGTCGCAACGGAGCGAGCAGAGAAGGCCAGGGACGGAGGCGTGACGATACGAACCCGAACCCTCCGCAGCCAAAGTCGGCGCGCGCATTCGCGACCTGCGACTCGAGCGCAACATGACCCCCGCCGAGCTTGCACAACCCGCTGGTCTTACCAAAACCCAAATCGTGCGCCTGGAATATGGCCTCTCCACCGTCACCGCTCAAGCGATCGCGCGCATTGCCAAAGCGCTCGATTTACCGCCCTGGTGCCTGCTCACCTTTACCCCGGACAACGAACTTGCCCAGGTTGCCGAGCTGATTCGCAAGCTGCCCGTTTCCGACGTCAAAAAACTCCGGCGCGAGCTGACCAAGGCAGCGCAAACGGCCGCCAAGACGCAGGCCAGTCGGGCGCGAACCTGATCGTTCACTTTTTTGTGTCACCTCTTTGCTCGTGCGGTAAAGAGGAACAACACACGGAGGTTTCGTCGTGCTTGCCCCTGAGTTTTCCGCGCAAATTGTATCCCTTCGCCCCGATATAGCTGGCTTCATTCACGGCAGGCGTCGAAAGCGACACATTCGCACTCCGGACTTCGAGGACGAATTGCAGGAGGCGCTGACCGAAATCGTGCGCAGCGTCCCACAATATCGGAATGAATTGGGTGAATTCCGACCTTGGGCATTCGGTATCGCGCTCAATGTTCACCGCCGTTTTGCGCGCAATCGCAAACGCGAAGGCGATTGCTTCTCCGATTACGAATTGAATGCGGGTCATTACGAAGCGCCCGGACCATCGCCTGAGCGCTGCGCGCAGATTCAGCAAGCCCGCGGTCGTGTCGATCACGCTGCTCAGGGCATGCCGACTGATCAACACGCAGCCTTGTACCTTCATGTTTACGAGGGGCTCTCGCACGAAGACGTTGCACGTGAATTACACATTTCCGTGTCTTATTCAAAAAAGCTCGTCCAGCGCGCTCGCGAATACCTCGCCAAGCTCGGAATGGATGAAAAGACGTTCTTCTCGACGCACCCGCCGCTCGTGGAAATGGATATTCAATCGGATGATCCTTCGCCGTTTTGGCGCACTGGTTATGATTGGGTGTTCCGAGCGGGCAATGTTGCCAGTTTGCTCTCGGTGATGATGCTCGCGGGACTGATAAAACCCAGTGAGCGCCCGGTACTTTGGTTCACGCCCCAGAATCCGGCATTCGCCGTTACATCCCTTGCGCCAACACCGGCCGAGGCAATGCCCTCCCAGCAGACCGCGACAACATCGGCGCCTGTGTTTGTTCCACCTAATCGCCCGTTTACCCCTCGGTGGCGAAGACTTCCGCGCCAATCCGTATCGACGTAAAACCCCCTAGTAAAACGCTGTACCTGCGAAAAACCCGCTGACACACAAAATGCGTCTCTTTTTCTCTTGACAAGTTTGTCTGCGCTAGTTACCCTGGCAAACATGGTTCGTCGCGGTGGATGGCTCGTGTTTTTCCTGACGCTCACGACGGCGCTCCCCGCGCGTGCCGAGCCTCCGGGGGCTGGACCGCACGCTCAGACGATTGTGGACGTCGACAAGGTGCGGCAGGCCAAGATAGCGGCGCACATTGCCATAGGTGACCGCGAACGTCGCGCTGGGCGTTTTCCCGAGGCGGCCCAGGCGTACGCCGATGCATTGGAATTGGGTGACAATCCCCTCGTCGGCGGGCGTCTTGGCGTGCTCTTGGTGAAGCTTGGCAATCCGGTCCTTGGAGCGGATTATTTGCTCGATGCCATCGATCGCGCCAGCTCCGCTTCGAAGTCGGAGCGCATTGAATTCCTCGAGGCATACGACGCGGCGAAAGCGCAGGTTTGTCGGGTTACCGTCTCCGTGTCGGAGGCGCATGCGGTAATATTGCTCAATGGTAACGTCAAGCAACCAGACGGCATTACGGGTTTTACGATGTTCGTCGAGGCTGGTGAGCATGAGCTACGCGGAAATCTAAAGGGCTTCCATGACGCCGTCGTGAATTTCGCAGCGAACAAGGGCACGGAAATGCGCCTGCATCTCGCATTCGAGCCCAAGGTGGCGGCTTTGCCTCAATTGCCAACGCCGATAACGCCACCTGGACCGCCTCGGAATTTCCCCGCCATGATGCGCACCACCAACATTGCGACGGATCCGAATTACAGCACGAATGAGGATCCATTTTACGAGCCGCCAAAACCTCAGAAGAAGGAAGAAAAACGTGGTCCGCGTTTTTCGGTCAATGCCGGGATCGTCACCGTATTCGGTGTCGCCTCGTGGAATCCAGCGGTGGGTGGCGTCGTTGGAATTGGTTTGAAGGCAAATGAGTATTTTTCATTTGGTCTCGAAGGACGCGCGGCATGGTTGACGACCGACGTGGCAGACATACAGGGCATCGGTGCGATGACTGCAGGTGGGCTATTGAGCGCGTGCGGACGGCTGCGCTGGTTCGTTGGCTGCGGACTTGGATATTATGGGACCGTAAATATCAAAACCTCGGGCAGGAGTTACTTGGACGACACCATTTCGTACATGCAGCCTGGGTTTGGCGGACGTTTGGGTGTCGAACTACCGCTTGGCACATCATTCTTCGCAAGTGCCAACATCGACGCACTTCGCCTCATATATCGCACGAGGGTTGGTATCGGCGGAATCATAATCGTTGATCAGCCGCCTGCACTTCTTAGCGCTCAATTGACCGGAGGATGGAGATTCTAGCCATGAAAAGCATCCATTACGTGCTGGGCACACTTGCCGCGACTTGCGCATTGTCTGGGAGCCTCGCGGTCGGAGGGTGTTCGTCTGGGGAGCTGTTCGGAGAGATCATCTGCGATCCGACACCATTTGAGCCGAGCCCTTTGTGTGTTGACGCTGGTGCTGACGCAACAACCGACTCCGGCGAACCAGGCCAATCTGCAATCAACGATCCCGGTCTCGATATGCAGCAATTGGCACCTTGTCCAACCGGTCGCTGTCTTCCAACTCCCACTGGTTTCCAAGCCGGTCTTTGGAGCGAAGCTCCGGTCTCGGTATGGTTCGGTCCTGCAGGCCAAGCACCTGCAAAATGCCCGGACGATCCGGTGTACGGCGTGCCGAACGAGAAATTCCACCTTTTCGACAAACTCATTGTCCCGCCGACGGCGTGCCCAACCTGTTCTTGCGGGCCTTCCGAAGGCACGTGCACCGGCGCGCCCGAAACCATCGAATTACGTGCGGGAAAATGCGGGCAAAGCGGCGTCATTGCGACTCCGTTCGACAGTCCCACGAATTGGGACGGCTCGTGCACGAACGCCGACTCGATTGCCGCAGGCGCCAAGTGCCCGACGGGCAGCCAGAACTTGTGCGCACAATCCGTGCATAGCTCAACGCTTCCACCTCCGAATGACTCGTGCAAACCTTCCGCAAACGGCGCTGCTGTGGTGCCCGAATCGACGTGGGAAATCGAGGCGCGTGTTTGTCACGGGAACACGCAAGCACAGAGCTGCGGCTCTGAAGCACTCAAGAAATATTGCGTCAATGACGCCGGCCCTGGATGGCTGCAATGCACATACCGATCGGGCGATCACAAAACCTGCCCTGACAATTACCAACATCGCCAAGTTCTTTATCCCCAATTGCCAGTTGATACTCGTGGATGTTCAGCGTGTGAATGCGGGACGCCAACGGGCAGCGGTTGTTTGGGTGGGTTGAGCCTTTCGTCCGACGCCACGTGTGTTGCGGAGCTCGTCAACCTGCAAGTGGGATCAATGGGACCGATTTGTTACGACTTCCTGGCCCCCGGTCTCGCGATCGGGTCGAAAGCGATCGTGAACCGGACGTACCTGCCTGGCATGTGCGCGGCAAGCGGCGGTCAACCCATCGGAGACGCGGAGGCGAACGTGAATCAAGCCGTCACGTTTTGCTGCTTGGAGCCGCTCAAAGGGCAAAAAGTGCCAGGCTAACGGCGCAGCACCAAAAATTCGTCAGCTCCGTTGTCACCAACTCTGGGCGGCCGGCAAGATGCTTGTTCGAGGGCCGGCAATACGATCAGGTTCGGGTCGCAAGGCATTATTGCGGTTCCTCCTTGCGTGCCCGGAAGGGGCGCGATGGCGGACTCATCTCCTCAGCTTGGGCAAGCAGCCATCGCGTCCTTTCCGGAACCACGTCTCTTCACGCGCCGAGGGTTTGGCATGAACGCACTCCATCACGGTAGCGACGACGTGACGGCCATTTCGCAACGTTTTTTGCCACCGCAAAGCGAAATACGGCCCAGCGTGGTTGGTGCACGTTCGGCGCCTGCCGAGCAGCGGCAATCTGCATTAACGCGGCTGCGCCGATGGTTCCGGCGGTTTGGGGCGAATGTGGTGGACGTGCTCAATCGTCCACGCCTGACCGATCACCTGCCCGCGCTGCCAGCGTGCTCGGGATTGGAAACGACGCAGGTTTCACCGCGCGGATTGCTGCGAATGGGTCGTTACGAGCAGCTTCTCATCGATATTTTGCTCGCGCCTACCGAATACGTCTCCGCCGCGGTTCTCGTGGGTCGAACCGCCGAAAGTTTACGGCGCCAATGCGACGATGTATATGTCGAAGGCGTCGTCCACTTTGCGCTTTCGCGAATGCAACCCGATAGCGATGGCACGGTGCCACTGTCCCGATTGCGAAACGTGCTCGACGATCTGCCGGTGCCCGCGGGATTGTTCGCGGTGCTATTGCGACTCGAGGCGCACGGAGTGATTGAAATTGTGACGCCGTGCGAGGGGAATCCGACGGCAGGCGTGATCAGCACC
>CAZETM010000770.1:0-4816 GCA_964514885.1 uncultured Polyangium sp.
CGCGGGGGGTTTGGGGGGCTTTGCCCCCCATCGTAAACTGCTGACGATGGGGCTCCGCCCCAAACCCCGCCGGAGCCGAGAATTGAAGGCTCCCTGTGGCCCCCGCGCACGCGCACGTGCACGCAGAGGGAAGACGGGAGACGAGAAGAACAAGAAGTCATCGCGCTGCGAAAAACTTGACGCAGTCGGCGCCTTGTGTTGCGCTGCGTGGATGCAGCAGCATCGGCAATCCATTCTCGTACGGTTTCTGCCGCGAAAGTGCGCTTGTGCAATCCCGTGCGCTACTGCGGAAAATAGTATCAAGACTTGACCGCCATGCATGAGTCGGAATATGATTTCAGCATGCGACGATCGAACATTTCTGCAAGGCGCCGGATCACCCGGTTATGCGCCTTGATTCTCGCGCTCGCGTGGATCGTGACAGTTGTTCCTTGGTCAATCGATGGTCAAGCGAATGTTGCGCACGCGGCAAACGACCCGTTGGCGAACGAGCCGTTTGAGGACACTCAGGAGAACGGGACGTATGCGGAAGAATTTACGTCGCCTGACGCCGACCAACTAGGCGGCGATCCAGAGGTGCGATGCGCCGTTCCAGGCAGTCCAGACTGCGTGGCAAAGTGTGCTGCAATCAGAGCATATTGCTCTCCGCTCGCACTTCATCCCTACAAGACCAGTCCAGATCCGGGTGCACTTTATTGGTGCAAAGGTGGCTTGATAAGCTGGACGTGTTCTTGGAAATACTCAAATGGCGATAACTGCACTCTCGTATTTCCACTCATGACATGGTTTTGTCTTTATCCAGGTGGAAAATAAGGGGGCACGATGGACAACGCACGACTGACAGCGCAAGCGATTTCAGACGGATTGAACTGCTTGCACCGTTGCGCAACAATTTTGGCGGATCGAACGGGTGAAACTCCGGATCCCGATGCACTTGAGGTCCTCGACGCTATGGAACGCGCATACGAAACGACGCGTTCAGGCAAGGTGACCTCGGACATGGTTATCACAGACAATCACCTTGCGATACTACGCCGTGTGCGCATGTTGCTGCAAGAGTGGATTACCACCGGGCAAGGATCGCCTGAGATCATTTCGTTGAAAGACTCGATTCTGAAATCTCTTGGGTATCCCGAGCAAAGCACCGTAAACCCGGAATAAGCCGTCGTCTTCTTGCGCACGCGTATCGCGTGTGCGCACCATGCCGATCTTTCTTCCGAGCGCAATCGGTGCACCTCACCCCCTAACCCCCTCTCCAACTTCGCATTGCGTTGCAATGCTACGTGGAGAGGGGGAAAAGAGCCTCGTTTCATTGCAAGAATCTCCCCCTTCTCCACGCAGCATCACATCGTGATGCGGAGTTGGAGAAGGGGGCTGGGGGGATGAGGTGCGAAGTGCGTGGAGAGATCCATCGCGCTTTCATCTCTGGTGGGTGAGTGAGGCGAAGCCTCGTCGGGACTCTCCACGTAGCGCCGTAGGCGCGAGTTGGAGAGGGGGCTAGGCGCGAAAATGGCTTCGATCCCTGGTAGGACCCCCTCTAAGGCGTTGGAGGACCATCCGATCCTCAAGGGCGTTTTTAAGTTCCGCGATTCACGGTTCACCGCGCGCGCCGCGACGCTAAAAGATCACAACGGGTATCAAGACTGGCATGTCAAGCTTGATGAAGAGGTCGCAAAATTCATTGAAAAAAAGGCCGATCTCGATCCGAAAAAGTTTGAGTCTTGGTTGGGCAAACTTTATCGGAGGCCAGACCTTGCCAAACGTTTTCCCGGCGGCTTGGGGGAAAACAAGTGATGAACTTTTACGTGCTCGGAAAAATTCCCGCAGGACCCTGCCGGACCGTTTTCTTACCGATGGAGCCGGACAATAACGGCGATGCACCGCATTGTTCTGTCTGCGGTACCTGCGTCGGCATGTTGACCTGGCTTCCGCCGTATCGCGCGAGGATCGACGCGAGCAACGGCAAACTCGGAGACGTGACATCGACACTGGGCGACAGCATGCTCGTGTCGGAGCGTTTTCGTCACGCGTGGGAAGAACGCAAGTTGATCGGGATCAAGGCGTTTACGCCACTCGAACGGATCCGGGTTCGTCCCGCACGCTTGGGCAAACCATCGCCCGTCTACTACCACATCGCACCAGCGACGTTTACTGCCGCGATCGACTTTGCGCGTAGCCACTTCGTACCGACAAGCCTGCTGTGCGACACGTGCCGAACCTTGCGCGGGTTTCGATCCGTGAAGGGTTTTCGCATCGAAGAGGCCACGTGGACCGGGGAAGACATGTTCCGCCCGTGGGGCCTTGACGGAAAGGTCATCGTCACGGAGCGCGTGAAGCAATTGCGCAACGATTACGACTTGAAAAACGTCGAGCTGACGCCGACCGAAGAATATAGCTATCCGCCGGATTACACGGCGTCGGAATGACTGAACGCATTCACGGCCATTGACCGTATTGTGTGAAGTAGTAGATCGGCATGATCACGCTGCTCTCGATTGATGCTACGACACCGGCAACGAACGATAGAATGATGTACTTGAGAATCGGCCATCCTTGAACGCGAGCCAGCAAACGCGCGAGATCTGCTCCAAACGCAGCCACGACGAAGGAACTCGCTGCCGCTCGCAGGATGCCAATGGCAACGTCAGAAAAGCGGAACGTTTTGTCAATAGATTCCCAAGCCAGGGCAAACGGTTGGTCGTATCCGTACACCAAAAACAACATTGAAACGGTGCATATCAGGATTCCCGCAAGAGGCGTCACGACCGGGACGATCAAAAACATCGGTGCGAAAAGACCGCTTCGGGGTGGGGGAATATCCGCTTTCGTTCGTCGATGGACCATGAGCACGAGGGCCAAGCATACGGCAGCTTGAACGCTTCTTGATGCAACCTCGCGGAATGCTGATACAGCGACGATACCTGCAACACGCGCTTCTGCATTGAAGGCACGCAACGCGTAGATCGTTTGCATCGTGAGCCATAGGCCGCAAAGAATGGACCACGCGAGCGTCGCAATGGCAAACACCTTCGCCGCGTATCGCCATTCCTCTTTGGACAACCGCGAAGCATCCGCAGCGGGTTCGTCCGACGCCGGACCGCGATAACGATCTTCGATCGATGCGGGCTCATCACGATTCATCGATTGGCCCGCGTTGGTCCAACGCTTTTCTTGAAGTCGGCAGGAAGCGGCATCGCGCGCGTTGTACGCTGCATGTTGCGTACATGTAAAGCCATTTGTGATGGGCACGTTCGCTTCGGCCTTGTAAATACGTGGAAAGGCAGCTCGAAACGTTCCCCTCGCGCTTCCATACACGCTACACGAGCCCCAGAAACGTTCCCCCCGGTCTTCGCCCTCAAATTCACGAAATGACGAGGTTCTTATTTCTCCTGCGGGGCTGGGGGGTATGGGGGGCAAAGCAGTCGGCTCGTCTAATGGGTCTTTGACCCATTAGACTTAAAGAGCCGCCTGCGGAGCCCCCCATCGTGACTGGCCTCGCGCAGCGCGTGTCCCACACGCGCGAAGCGAGCGTCCAGACCCCGGACCCGCTCGCAATTCGCCTGGGTCCAAACCCCGGGCTTGGCCGCAAATCACGAAATGAAAACCTTTCAATCCGATCTCGGGGGGTTTGGGGGGCATAGCCCCCCATCGTAGACAGGGTTGAGGGAAACTGCCGAAAGCCGCGTAGCGGCTTGTCGGCATGTTTTCCTGACTGGGGTTGAACGCGAAGCGTTCAACCGGCCCGCAATTCGCCTGGGTACAAACTCCGGACTTGCCCGCAATTCGGCCGGGTACAAACTCCGGACTTGCCCGCAATTCGGCCGGGTCCAAACCCCGGGCTTGGCGGCAATTCACGAATTGAAGCAAGCGTCCAAATCACCGGACTTGCCCGAAATTCATTTGCGCGTGTCCGAATGAATTCGTCCGTCCACGAGATCAATGATCCGATCGCAACGATCGGCCAATCGCGGATCGTGCGTGACCACAAGAAACGTCGTTCCACGCTCTTTGTTAAAACGCCGCAGCAACCCAAAGACCTCGTCCGCCGTCTGCGTATCGAGGTTCCCCGTCGGTTCGTCCGCAAGTACCAATGGAGGATTGTTGGACAATGCGCGAGCCACCGCGACGCGCTGCTGTTGCCCGCCAGAAAGATCCGTCACGCGCCGATCCATCGCGCTTTCCAGACCCACTTCGCGCAGCAATTCACGGGCTCCATCCAGCATCGGCTCGCGAAAACGACCCGATACCGCCATTCGCGGAACAATGACGTTCTCGGCCGCCGTGAGTTCCGGCAACAAATGGTGAAATTGAAAAATAAAGCCCAGTGCCTAGGGCGAACAAAGTGCCATTTTCGAACCCTTGCGCGTCAAAGGTCCTCGGCGAGACGATGGGCGCAACCCCACATCCCATATCCTCACCCACACCCAGAGACCCCTCGGGTTCGTCACCCGCCGCGATGCTCACGTGCTGTTCACTTTTTCGTGACTTGCGGACGCACTCGTGCCTTGGCGCCGGCGAATACGAGCGCGACGTCCACGCAAGACGCGCCTCGCCCCGGCTTACGTCCGACGCATCTTCGGAAACGGCAACGAGAGTTGCCCACGTGGCGCTCTCCGCTGTTTCGTGAGTGATTCGAGGTGACGGAAGCGGGAAGCGTTGCTCGAAGTTGCGCTCGTCCTCGACCGTCCACTTCCCGCGCTGGCTGCGTCGTTGGAGGGAGAGGTGCCACATTTGTTTCACCGCTTCTCGCATCTGTCGCAGGGCTGCGTGGTTGGTGGGTACGCCGTAGTGTCGATAGTGGCCGACAAGCACGCTC
>CAZETM010000771.1:0-4804 GCA_964514885.1 uncultured Polyangium sp.
CAGTCGTGCAACGTTTACTTCTACATGCTCGCTTCCGAGCTCGGCGTGGGCATGGACGTCATCGCCGAGATGGGTCAGCGCTTCGGTCTTGGCGTGCGCACGGGCTTGGGCGTCAACGCCGAGGCGTCTGGGCGCATGCCGACGCGCGCGTGGATGACCTTGCGCAACAAAGGTCAGTTTCGCCTTGGTTTCGGCTTGAACGCGGCGATCGGCCAAGGTGCGACGACGGTCACGGTGCTTCAGCTCGCGCTCGCATACGCAGCGCTTGCGAATG
Source organism: uncultured Polyangium sp. (assembly GCA_964514885.1). Classification (GTDB taxonomy): domain Bacteria; phylum Myxococcota_A; class Polyangia; order Polyangiales; family Polyangiaceae; genus Polyangium. Next base: position 275 of record CAZETM010000771.1, read on the forward strand.
GCGGAACGCTCTATCAGCCGCAGATCGTTCGCGCAGTCGAGACGAGTGCAGGCACTGTCGTGCAAGAGTTCACGCCGCGTGTGCGACGGCAGATCGACGTGAGCCCCGAGAACCTCGCGCTCGTGCAGAAGGCTCTGTACGCCGGCGTGAACGAAGAGAAAGGTACTGCGTACCGGGTGCGTCTCTTGGGCGTCGACGTGGCCGGAAAAACCGGTACGGCGCAGGTTTCGCACAAGCTTGCGCGTGGTGCCGAAGCCGAGCGTGTTTGGTACTTCAACCGCGAGCACGCGTGGTTCTCGGGGTATTCGCCATCTCGTGCACCCGAAGTCGCCGTTGTCGTCCTCGTCGAGCACGGTGGTGCAGGTGGTAAGCACGCCGCACCGATCGCGATGGAAGTCGTCGCTGCGTACAACCAAATCTTCCGCGAGCGTGCAGGTCCACGGGCTGGAACGAATGCAGCCGGACGCACTCCAGCGAAAGCTGCTGGAGCATCGCCATGATCCTCGGTGGAGATGTTTCGACACGGGCCAAGGATCACTTCGACTGGCCGCTCTTCATCACCGTCGCGCTCATCGCGGTCTTGGGTGTCGTCAATCTCTACAGCGCCACCAGCGTTTACCAAGGCAACCGCGCCGAGCTCTACATCAGCCAGATCTATTGGTTGGTGCTTGGAGGCATCGTCGGCGGCGTGCTCGTGGCCATCGATTACCGCTACTTCGAGCGCTTTGGCTACGTCGTGTATGCGGGCAGCATCTTCGCGCTCCTGCTCGTCTTCGTGTTCGGCAAAGACGTGCGTGGATCGGTGCGCTGGATCGAATTCGGAAGCTTTGGGTTCCAACCAAGCGAGTACACGAAGATCTGTCTCGTCATCGCGCTGGCGAAATTTCTCCACGACGATCCACGCAACGAAGGTCGAACGCTCAAGGATTTGCTCATCCCTGCGATCATCACGGCCGTGCCCGCGCTACTCATTTTGAAGCAGCCGGACCTTGGCACCGCGAGCATTCACATCTTCACGTTCCTGACGATCGCGATGCTCACGCGAGTTCGTTGGAAGAGCATCGTGTTGTTCACGGCCACGGTTGCAGGCGCACTGCCGATCATCTGGACGTATGTGCTGCACGACTATCAGCGCGATCGGGTGACCGTCTTTTTGAACCCTGAAGCGGACATCCATGGTCGTGGATGGCACGCGCATCATTCACGCGTGGCCATTGGTGACGGTGGGTTGTTCGGCCGCGGATTCATGCAGGGCACGCAGAACCAATTCAACTTCATCCCCGATCAGTACACGGACTTTCCGTTTCCAATTTTCTCCGAGGAATTTGGCTTCGTTGGCTCGGTGTTCCTCGTGCTCCTGTATGCGTTTCTCGCCGTGTGGTCGATCCGCATTGCTTCACTCGCGAAGGATCGTTTCGGTGCTGTGTTGGCGGTCGGATCGGGAGCGATCCTCTTCTGGCACGCGCTCATCAACATGGGCATGACGAGCGGAATTCTTCCCGTCGTCGGCGTGACGCTGCCGCTATTTTCTTACGGCGGATCCAGCATCACCACGATGCTCATGGCCGTCGCGATGCTCATGAACGTGTCGATGCGTCGCTACTCCGTCTCGCCCGCGCCAGATCGGTTGTAGCCGAGCGTCTTAGCGAACGGAGCTTCGAGCCGTGCGTGCTTCGATGGCGAATGCGTAGGCTGCGAGAGCGTCTTGCGAGCTTGCTTTGGCACCACTGCGCGCTGCACGAACGATGGAGCGGAAGGCTAGGTAGCGGCGCCCATCGATCCCGAGCAAAGGTGGCATGGTGGTCGCATCGCGTGACGCGTCGGTCGATCCGAACAGCGTTGCGGTGCTCGTGAGGATCCGCGTTACGAGCGCGTCGGACAGATCGATGGCTTCGGAGCATCGTCCTGCGGCGATGGCAGCTTCGACCTCGTGCACCAGGATGCGATCGCTTTCAGGCCACAGCTCAGCGAAGGACAACCCGATCGCTTTGCGTGTTGCAGCGTGCGCGGCATCGGCCGCATGAGCGATGGCGGCGTGCGGTGTCGCAGAATCGTTTGAGGTCGAATGATGTTCGACCGTCTTGGCGACGGGCGCATGAGCAACGCTATGCAGCTTGGGTGGAGGAGGCGGTGGTGGTGGCGGCGCCTCAGGGGTGACGGCAGCAGCCACCTTCACCGCAATCGGGGGCGACATTGGAGCGAGCAGAGCGTCGATCTCGTCGGCAGTGACGAGTTTCGCGGCAGCCGCAATCGGCGCTGGTGCTAGCGGTTCGGGCTCGATCGGTTTGGGGAGCTTCGCGGCGACAGGTTCAGGCTTCGCGGCGACAGGCTCAGGCTTCGGTGCGACAGGTTCAGGCTTCGCAGCGACAGGCTCAGGCTTCGGTGCGACAGGTTCAGGCTTCGCGGCGACAGGCTCAGGCTTCGCAGCGACAGGCTCAGGCTTCGGTGCGACAGGTTCAGGCTTCGCGGCGACAGGTTCAGGCTTCGCGGCGACAGGCTCGGGCTTCGCGGCGACAGGTTCAGGCTTGGCTGTTGCCTCTGGAGCTTTCGCGGCTTCTGTTTGCGGCAGTCTCGTCGCGATTGGACTTGGTTCGAGCAAGTCTGCGATCGAGAACAGCTCCGTCGGATCGAGTCGTTCTTGCGTTGTTTTGTGCGGCGGCTGGAGTCCCGGCGACGAAGCGGACTTGTCAGGAATGACGCCCGTCTTTTCGGTCGTCGGTGCAGGTTTGTCCGCAAGAACCGGTTCAGCTTTCGCGGCGACCGTTGCATTGGGCGGAGGCGCGGGACCTCGATCATGCGTCACCGTTGCATTGGGCGGAGGCGCGGGACCTCGATCATGCGCCACCGTTGCATTGGGCGGAGGCGCGGGACCTCGATCATGCGTCACCGTTGCATTCGACGGAGGCGCGGGAGCATGAGGGCGCGACGCACCCGCATGCGGAATTAACGGTGCAAACGGCTTCGGCGGCAACACCGACCGACTCGTACGACTGCGCTGCGAGTCGAACGATCGCGACTCCGGCGAGCGAGATTGTTGCGTTCGCGTCGACTCGCCCTTGGTCAAAATCGAAGCTTCCGAAGCTGGAGCGATCGCGAGTTTTTCCTTGGAGGGCAAACTATCGTCCGTTTGCTCGGGGAACGTCATGACCGGCTGTGCTGCTGCTCTTACCGCGGATTTTTCGATCGGTGCAGGCTCATCCACGCCCGTTTCGGGAGGGATCGAACCGATGCTTACTCGGCTCGTCGCGATGCGATTGAAAATCGCGGCACTCGCTGGCTGACGTTCGTCTCCTTGCGACGCACCACGTAGCGCTGCGGCGAGCCCTTCTTCGTTCGGATCGAACGAAGCTGCTGCGGCAACGCGCACCGACTCGGGCATCTGCGTTTCGAACGAACCGAGCACGGCATGCGTGATCTTCTCGAGCGATTCGTACACGCCCAGGCCCGTCTTTGCGGACGTTGAAAGCGACGGCGCGCCCCAGCGATTGATCAGCTTGTCGAGCTCTTCGACGGACAGAACGTCGTCCAAATCGAACTTGTTGTACTGAAAGACGATCGGCACATCCGTCAGGTTGCGGCCCTGATCGGCGAGGTTGTCGCGCAGGTTGTCGAGGCTCTCGAGGTTCGCGTCGGCGCGAGCCGTTTGCGAGTCCGCGACGAACACGATGCCATCGGCTCCGGTGAGCACGAGCTTGCGCGTGGCATTGAAGTACACCTGCCCCGGCACGGTGAAGAGCTGCAAACGCACGTGCATCCCGCGAATCGGCGGCAGACGCATCGGCAGAAAGTCGAAGTAGAGCGTCCTGTCGACAGGTGTCGCAAGCGAGACCAGTTTGCCCTTGTGATCGGGTTTGGCCGTCGCATGGATGTACTCCAGCGTGGTCGTCTTACCGCCGAGCCCAGGCCCGTAGTAGACGATCTTGAATACAAGCTCCCGCGATAGCGGGTTCACGGACGCCATAAGCGACGCGACGATACCACCACGCGGGGGCTGTGCGCTCAATTAGGCGCACAACGTTTTACGGACGGAAAGTGATGGGGATCGTGGGGAGGGAAAAGGCAGGGAATTCGGGAAGTTGCGTGATCAGCGGATGCCGACGAGCGGCTTGGTCTCGGCGTCCGAAGCTGCCTCGCCAATTCCCACCGCCAGAGCCACAGGGCCACGATTGCCCTGGAAGTAGTCCAGTCGAAGTTGATGCCGGCCGGCCTTCAAGGTCTTGAACCCGAAGACGTCCTTCGCCACATGAAGGCCGTCGTTGTCGACCACCTTCTCGCCATCAATGTAGAGGATCGCGCCGTCGTCGGAGTTGAGCTTGAACTTGTAGTTGCTGTCGCGCGCTATCTCGAACTTGCCTTCGTAACGAATCGCGAACCACTCGTCCTGCATGAGCACGCCGGGGAAGCCCGCGGTGAACTCTTGCGGCTGCACGATGAAGCTGTCTGTCAGCAGTTGCGCGAAGGGCACGAGCTTCGACAGGTCGGGCATCTTCTGCGTGTCTTTCGGAATCACGTACGCCATGCCGCGGAAGG
>CAZETM010000772.1:0-4799 GCA_964514885.1 uncultured Polyangium sp.
CGAACCGACGCGGGTCATCGTCACGTCCGAATTGACCGCCGAGGAAAAAACCAAAGGCCGCGTCTTTCTGGCCACCTACCCGGCCATGATGAACCTGTACGAAACGCTCGATTCGGGCTTCTTCGATCTCATCATCGCCGACGAATCCCATCGGAGCATCTACCACCGCTATCGCAATCTGTTTCTGTACTTCGATGCGCTCCAACTGGGCCTCACCGCCACGCCCGTCGGCAAAATCGATCACAATACCTACAAGCTCTTCGGCTGCGAAAACAAGCTCCCTACCTCGAATTACACGCTCGAGGACGCCGTGAACCACGTTCCGAACTACCTGGTCCCGCCCAAGGTCGTCCCCACCAGCACGAAATTCCTACGCAAAGGCATCAAGTATAGCGAAATGTCCGACGAAGAGCGGGCAGCGCTCGACGAAAACATCGATGACCCGCACGAAGTCGAATTCGAAGCGGCCGACATCGATCGACAGATCTTCAATCGAGACACGACACGAAAACTCCTGCGTAATCTCATGGACACGGGTCTTCGTGATCCCACCGGTACGCATGTGGGGAAAACCATCGTGTTCGCACGCAGCCGCAAACACGCCGGACATCTTCGCGAAGTATTCGAAGAAATGTACCCGCAACATGGCGGAAGTTTTTCCGCCGTCATCGAACACGACGAGCCCCGCGCCGAAGAATTGATCGACGCCTTCAAAGATCCGAAAAAAGAACCGGTCATCGCCATTTCGATCGACATGCTCGATACGGGAATCGACGTGCCCGAGGTGGTGAATTTGGTATTCGCCAAACCCGTCAAGAGCTTCGTCAAATTTTGGCAAATGGTCGGTCGCGGAACGCGCCTCTGCGATAACGTGTTTGGCCCAGGCCAGGACAAGAAAGAATTCTTCGTTTTCGATCCCTGGGGACTCTTCAATGACTTCGACAAGTCGTACAATGAGGACCAAGAGGAAGAGCCACCGCGGCAAAAATCATTGCTCGAACGGCTTTTCGTGGCCCGTGTCGACCTGCTGGCCGCCGCCATCGACGCGCTCGACGAATCGCTGGTTGCACACGCCGTCAAGTTGATCCTTCGGGACCTCGGAGATCTACGCGCCGCAGGTAGTTTGACAGTGAAAGAGAAATGGCGCGAACTGGAATTGTTATCGAATTCCGAGCGCCTCGAGTCGCTCTCTGCGGCCACGCGCGGCGATCTATTGTCCATTGCCGCGCCGCTCATGGGCGAGCGGAACATCCGCGGCGACGAATCAGCTTATCGCTTCGATTTGCTGGCCACCGAATTGTCGGTCGAGCTGCTGCGCAAGGGCGGGCGCGTGGCGGATTTACGCGCCAAGGTCGAAGAAGACGTCGAACTCCTGCACAAAGGCCACCCCGCGGTCAAGGCGAAGGCTGAATCGATTCACAAGGTGCGCAACAAAGAATTCTGGAAAGGTGCGGCACCCGGGGACATCGAAGCCTTGCGCGAAGACTTGCGCGGCGTGATGCAACATCGGGTCGATCCTCAGCCTGGTTCGGTCGGCCCATGGTTCATTGATGTGCCGGATCAGACCATCGACGGCGACGCGTATTATCCGCCGCTTGCAGGCGCCGACCTCATGCCGTACAAGGAGCGCGTGCGAGCGGTCGTCCTCCAGCATTTCGCGACAGATCCGGTGCTTTTGCGCCTCAAGACGCGCAAGGCTGTGACGGAAACCGAAATCGAGCATTTGGCCAAGCTCATTCTCGAGATCGACGAACGCGCGGACTTGAAGCGCCTGGCCGCGCACGATCCGATCACCCGCGGCTCGCTCGCGTCGACGCTCCGCGGGCTCGTGGGTCTGGAGCCCAAGGCGGTGGAATCGGCATTCGTGGCGTTTTTTCGCGATCATCCGACGATGACGTCGAAACAGACGCAGTTTTTGGCTCGGCTTCAAGAGCACATCGCGAAAAACGGTGGCATGGACGTCGACGCTTTGTTCCGCGACCCTTTCACCCAACTGGAAGACATCTTCCCCGCCAACGACATCGATGCCATTCTCGGCATCGTCGAACAGTTTTCCCTTTTGCCCCCGAGCCAGCGAGTTTCATGATCACGGGTGCGCTGAAGTAAAATCGACAAGTTGTGGGAAGAGTTCTGGACGGGCGGGATTACCAATCCGCTGACGGTGATCGAGCAAATCTCGTAATTGGTTTTCCTGCGCATGATCGATATGCGCGAGAATGCGGCCGAACGCAAAAAGGCGCGTACGAAGGGGGCCGTGACGCTGCTTTACGGCAAGGACGAGCAGCACCTGCGTTGGTCGCAACTGCGCACGGAGACGGACCCTGCGGCGTTGCTCGTGCGCATGCGGGACCAGGTGTTCCCTCATTTGCGCACGCTGGGGCGTGAGGGGTCGGCGCTGCGGGAGCACAACAAGGACGCGCAACTTTTCATTCAAAAAGTGAGTTTGCTCGATGCGGCCGTCCGGATGGTGGACGCGCTGCCGCTCGAAGACGCCGACGTCAAGGGCGATCTGTACGAATACCTGTTGTCGAAATTGACGACGGCGGGGATCAATGGCCAGTTTCGCACGCCGCGGCACATCATTCAATTCATGGTGGAGATGATGGCGCCGCAGCCGAACGAAGTGGTGGGCGATCCGGCGTGCGGGACGGCGGGCTTTTTGGTGGCGGTGAAAGAATACCTGGACAAACAGGGGCATTCGGATGTGGAGCGGTACCGGGAGCACATTCAGGAGAAGATGTTCCACGGGTTCGATTTCGATCGGACGATGCTGCACATCGCCAGTATGAACTTGGCGCTGCACGGGGTGGAAGAACCGAACATTCGCAGCCAGGACAGCCTTTCGTCGAGTTTTGCCGAGCGGTATCCGAAATTGGCGAAGAATGCATTCGACGTGATTTTGGCGAATCCGCCATTCAAGGGGAGCTTGGATGACAAGGACGTGGCGGCGGATTTGTTGCGGGTGGTGAAGACGAAGAAGACCGAATTGCTGTTTTTGGCGTTGATACTGCGGATGTTGAATCCGGCGGGGGGGCGAAGCGCGACGATTGTGCCGGACGGGGTGCTTTTCGGGTCGAGCAATGCGCACAAAGACGTGCGTCGGGTGTTGGTCGAGGAAAACACGCTGCAGGCGGTGATTTCATTACCGAGCGGGGTGTTCAAACCGTACGCGGGGGTATCGACGGCGATTTTGGTCTTCGCGCGAGGCGGGGCGACGGAAGAGGTTTTCTTTTACGACTTGCAAGCGGATGGGCTTTCGCTGGACGACAAGCGGCAGGAGGTCAAAGAGAACGACCTGCCGGATGCGCTGGAGCGGTGGAAAAAGCGCAATGGGAAGAAGGACCAGGACCGGACGGCGAAGTTTTTCGTGGTGCCGGTGGCGGAGATTCGGGAGAAGGAATTTGATTTGAGCATCAATCGGTACAAGGAGGCGGTTCACGAGGTGGTGGAGCACGAGCCGCCAAAGAAGATCCTGGGGCGATTGCGGGCGCTGGAGAAAGAGATCGCAAAGGATTTGAATGAGTTGGAGGGGTTGTTGTCGTGAGCGCCGCTTCGCAATCTCGTCGAATGTCGCTGGCTGCCCTAGTCGGCCCCAATGGCCTCTTTCTTGACGGTGACTGGGTTGAGAGCAAGGATCAAGACCCCAAAGGCGACGTGCGGCTCATCCAGCTCGCCGATGTGGGCGATGGCGTCTTTGTCGACAAGTCAGCTCGCTTTCTCACGTCGTCCAAAGCACGAGACCTGAAATGCACCTTTCTTGAGCGCGGAGATATACTCATTGCTCGAATGCCGGATCCGCTTGGCCGTGCATGCGTTTTCCCTGGCGCTGATTGTCCTTGCGTCACCGTGGTCGACGTATGCATCGTGCGACCGCCACCAGGAATCGAACGACGCTGGCTATTGCATGCCATTAATTCGCAAGTTTTTCGAGGACAGATCGAGCAGCACATCAAGGGGACGACGCGACTGCGCATCTCACGCACAAATCTGGGGACAATCGAACTTACTGTGCCTCCCCTCCCCGAACAACGCCGCATTGCCGACATTCTCGACAAGGCCGACGCCATCCGCCGCAAGCGGAAGGTGGCGATCGCGCTGACCGAAGAGCTGCTGCGCTCGGCGTTCTTGGAGATGTTCGGGGACCCGGTGACGAATCCGAAGGGATGGCCGATGAGCACATTGGTGGAAATTGCCGAAGTGAACCGAGGGAAGTTCACGCCGCGCCCACGTAACGATCCGCGATTTTATAATGGTGAATATCCCTTCATCCAAACGGGCGATCTGACGGGCGCAACTGGATATCTTTCGCGCTGGCGGCAAACGCTAAACAAAGATGGCGTGCTGGTGAGCCGGCGGTTCCCCAAAGGAGCCATTGCGATCACGATTGCAGCTAATATCGGGGATACAGCTATCGTCGATTTCGACTTCTGTTGTCCAGATAGCGTAGTCGTTATCGAACCACGCGCAACCCCACCAGAATACCTCGAATGTTTGCTCCGATTTCTACAGCCTCATCTTGATGCAATGGCTCCAGAAACGGCACAGAAAAACATTAACCTTGAAGTGCTGCGGCCGCTCCAAATCATCGTGCCACCCAAGAGCGCGCAACAACAGTTTGCCGCGTTTTACAAACAACTTTACGTTGACAAGCGCCGGCAAATTCAGGCGGCCACGGAATCCGAATCCCTCTTCTCCTCCCTCCTCCACCGCGCATTCCGCGGCGAGCTGACCGCGCCCACCGCCCAATCCCCCGCGCCCACCCGAAAGCAACTCTCTTTCCTCGAATAAGCCGATCGATT
>CAZETM010000773.1:0-4799 GCA_964514885.1 uncultured Polyangium sp.
ATTCGGAATTGTTTCACCTGGGCCGCTATCTGCGACGAGACGACCCGGAAGCGGCGGCGCGACTGTTGGCCATTTCGCCTGAACGCGCAACCGTGGATTCGGACGAAACCACAGCAGACCCGCCGGCAGCGCCAACGTGAGTCGAGATGTAGAAGAACTCCGGCATCCGTCGTCGTTGTAGAAGGCGCTGCACTGAACGTCGTCCGTCGAGAATGTCGCTACTCGGATTTCCCGCCCCTGCAGAGCCAGAATGCCCGTCCGATTTTTGGGGGAAGGTCCTCGCAATCGAGTAGGTCGCCCTCGTTCAATATGCTTCCGTCGGCCACCATTGACGAGAACACGAGCCGAGCGATTGCAAGTGCGTCAAGGATTGCTTCGATAGCGTCCGCCGCCGACCGGCTTCACATCTCCCGGATTGCCGGCTGCGAGGCGCTCGATTCTTACCATCACCCGAACTCTAGGTTTCTGGGCTCGACGCTCACGGGGGTAGGAACGAGAAATAGTGCGGATCGTGATATACGATCTCGATCATCGTACGATCAGGATCTTCGAATGCGAGCGTGTAATATCCGCGACGATAACCGAGTTCCACCTTACCGTCGCCGAGCAGCGGGATCCCGAGCCTGGCGAGATGCGCTTCCATCTCGTCTACCACCTTGGCCGAATCGACCGCGATGGCGAAGTGGCTAAGGCCCACGGCACGGCGATGATAGGTGCGGTCGCGATATGCATCCTGAACTGGACAGAGGGTGAGCACCGTGTCGCGTCCATTGGAGATCCGGACATACTCATCCGATCCGTCCGCCCTCTCAAACCCAAGTGGGCGTAGGGCGGAAAGATAGAATCGGACGGACGTGTCGAGATTCGATACGTTGAACTCGATATGGCTGATCACCTGATCGCTCCGCCTCTACAGAGCCGGTGAAACCGGCTCGCCCTCGATAGAAGCCTCGCCGAAGTGCCGATGGAACAGCATTGCCTTGTTGTGCCGCACCTTCGCTCAGCCTTCCAGGAACTGTCTACGCGCCTCCGCAATCAGTACGGCGATACCTTCCGTCTATCCGTGCCATGCCTATGCCCGCCGCTCACAAATACGCCTTCCTCGATGATATGCGGCGCGCGCGAGCGTGCCAACCTCGTCTTTGTCTGCTTCGAAGTCGGACCGAGTGCAAGGTACGAGATCAGCCGGAACACCCAGGCCGCACGTCAACTCCCAAGCCTTCATAAGATCCAGGGCCGATTCGGGTGCGTTGTCAGACAGCACAGCGAGCAGGTCGTAGTCACTGTCGGGACGTGCACGCCCTTCGGCCCGACTGCCGAAGAGCCAGATTTCTTCAGGCGCCAGACGTGCGACGATCCGTTCGATCAGCGGCGCGATCGGCTGGAGGTCGGCCGCTGCAGCACGCCCGGAGCGGCCGTCCAGCCGGAGCGTCGCCGTTCGGCGGTTTTCGCTGGGCTTGGATGCTCTCGACTTCATCGTTCGGTACCTACTCGCGCCAGATTACTGCTGCGGCGCAGCTCGTGCAAGCGCTCCAGCGATCCTGCCTTGTTCGCTGGATTCGTCGTCTTTGTCCTCGTCGTCTGTCGAATTGCCGCCATGTCGGGTCGCTGATCGAACCCGATCCGTCGCCAGTGCTCGCTGATCATTCGCGGCAACACCTTGTCGACGACGTTGTGCTTGGTCCTGAGTTCATCCGCAGCGGCACCCGGAAGCCAGAGGTATGCCTTGCAGAGTTTCTCAAGCCACATCTGAAGATAGTGGAGGCGATGACTGCTGGGCAGGTTCGAATCCACCAGCACCTCGTATGCATCCAGATCCGACGCGGCTTGCTCAGCGAATGCCTCGCTCTGAGTCTTCATGGGTCATGCCGCGGCAGGGTAGAGGGTGTCACCAATACGCCATCCCGCAGGCAGGTGCAGCGTACCGGCGGTGATCTGCTGGTACTCCGCCTCGGTCACCTCCGCCACGATGGAGGGATAAGGAACACGCGGCGGATCGGCTGTGAACGCGATGGGAAAGATCCCAGACGGCGAAGTCGCCGGGTTCACTTCGAGGAGCTTCACCGGCTCGCGGAGTTCTTCTTCGCGTTCGGTTACGAGCCGGATGATGCGACTAATGGCGGGCTCCATCTCTCGGTGGGCCTCTGCGAGCAACCTGGCAACTTCGTCTTTCTCGGGCACAAATCCTCCATTTACGAACCGTCGCACACTTCGACGACCCTCGGCAGTCCAACGCCTCGGCGGTGTGCCGCGGGCGCGCAGCGCCCGTCGTGCACCAGCGCCTTGTTGGGCAGGAGTGCGGGAACGAGTCATCTGCCACCAATGCCCCATTGATAGGGTGGGGCAGTGCCCCTTAAGTACTATAGTCGGTAAGATCCTTCACGGCCGAGAAGTCCATTTCCCCGAGGTAATGGCACCAGAGCTTGCGCGTCGAAATCGAGATCCGGCTGGCGTACCCAGTGGGAGGTTGCCAAGTTGCAACTGCAACCTCGACCGTCGTGCGCGCAATCACGGTTTCGATGGCGGGCTTAAGATCGGTATCAGCCGAGAAGATTACACCAACGTCAAAGCGCCTATCGAGCGCCGCGACCACGAAGTCGATCGCGAGTTGAACGTCGATGCCCTTCTCGTTCGGCTTTTCGGCCGGATAGTTCTGTGGGTACCGCAGAGGTCTGGTAAATACCTCAACGCGCTCCAGTGCGGTCCATGCGGCCACCTGGCGCGAGCAGGCGGCGTTGCCTTTCGGATCTTTCCCACCATCCGGAAGACCTCGATAAATCCGAACAAACTCCAGGGCGGAGTTCGGCGTTTTCTCCGAGATCAGCTGCCCCACTTTCAGCGGATCAACCTGCCCCACCGCATGCAGATCACCTGGACGGGCAAATGCGCTACGCGCCCTGCGGTAGACGTTCTGGTAATCGATGAAAAGGCCGATGCGCTTGGGCATAGAGAATAGAAAAAACCCCGCCAATCCATCCACCCAAGGGCGAACGAAGAGCGGGGAAGAGTGGGTCGAACCTACTCCAGCCCTTCGCAAGCGTCAAGAGAAATTTCAGCCCGCAACCTCGGGCGCAGCCGGGGTTGGCCGCGGTGATCGGCGCACGGCCCGCACCAGTTGGTTCACGGCACCGCCCGCCCCGCAGCAAGCAGGCCGTCAGCAGCAATGGCGTGTTCGGCAGCTTCATGCGTCTTGTTGTGGCTCGCGAGCAGGCTTCACTTCTTATTCGCCTCATAGGATGCCAGCAGTTCATCGCGGGACGGCGGATGCAGATCATACCAATCGTATTCGTACGCAGCCTCCCGTTGCGCTTCGATGGTGGCAAGGTCTACCGGAATGTCGCTGCCAGGCTTGCCGAGTGCTTTTCCAACCACGATGGAGGTGAGTGGGGGCAGGTCATTGTCTAGGCAGTAGAACTGCGATGTGGCCGAGGATCCTATCAAGAACCCCAGACGCATTTCTTTGGTACATCATGCGCGAGAGGCCGAGGTATGTCACAGTCTGACGGTTCATCGCTTTGCCCACGAGAATCTGCCACGCTTGAACTGCGCGTTCCGGATGCGCCGATGTGGGGTTGAACAGCTTCATCATTTCGTTCGCCTCGTGGTGCGGGGACCATACAGCGTCCCGTCCTGATATTCTTTATGAACGCAAAACAACGTCCGCTCGATATCGCGAGCCTTGACCTGGAACTCGCCGGCAAAGTGGCGAATGACCTTCAGATATTGATACCAGTTGTTGAAGGCAAAACCGGTGCCCTGAGGGTTCTTGGTGACTGATCCAAGCGCATGGAGTAACTGCCATACGCGAATATCGATCACGCCATAGCGGGTTGGATCGAGCAGGGTCAACACCGCTGATGCCATCGGAACCGACACTCCGATAAGCGTGGTAAGTGACTCCAGGCGCGCTTTCTCGCTACGCGTTGCGAGTGCGTCGGCGGACGCTCTACGGATCGATCCCGCGCTGTTCCGACGAATGTGCCCCATAACGCGGGGTGACTTCCATCGAGCGATTCGCTCGAGTTCTGAGGTGGTCAAGTATCCGCGCCGACGGGCAATGCGAAGTTCCGACATCAGTTCGAGGGTAGTGGGTGACTCCTCGGTGGACAGGCGGGCGCGCAAGAGCGGTCGAAGAGTCTTGTACGGGAGATCGTAAACTGCCATCTGACTCAGCTCCTTGCCCGCCCAACTGTGTACTTATCCCGCCGCGACCATAATCCCGAAAAAGCGTGGTTATGCCGCCGCGGTCTAACTACGCAATCTCGTTGGTTACACTGCCGCAGCAGGTAACCAAGCGCCCCATCCACTGCGTTCGTGCACTTTTTTCCATCCCTCACGCGCAACGTCCTCGCTGTCATAAGCCCCCTCGATCGATGACTGGCGCCGACGAGTCGCTCCACGCAACTCAGGCCGTCCCAAACGAAAGCGCCCTACGTCCACACGCGCACGCTACCCGCAAACCGCGACCCTCTGCAACACTTTCTTCTAGCGCATAGAACCCCTGGGATTGTCCGCGTCTCGTGTGCACGTCTCCCAACGCCGACGTTCGCGACGCAGTCTTCCCGCCGATGCACCAGCACGCGACCATTCGCCCACCAGCGCATCTGCCGATGCCACCGCACGCGATCGTTCGCTCAACAGCGCATCTGCCAATGTCACCGCACGCGACCATTCGCCCATTAGCGCATGCGCCGATGTCACCGCACGCGACCATTCGCCCATCTGCGCATCTGCGGATGTCACAGCACGCGATCGTTCGCCCATTCGCCCTTCCCAACATGCCTCCAAACGCGATCGTT
>CAZETM010000774.1:0-4788 GCA_964514885.1 uncultured Polyangium sp.
GGAGTGGAACAAGCGCCATGACCAAAGTGCGGCGCAAAGAACCCGTGCTGGCGATGGGCGATTTTAATATGCCGATTGATCAAGGAGCGACGCACACGCTGGTTTGGGAAGGCGAAACCTGCATTCCCATCGGCGCATTCGCATTGTTCCCGTTCATCCCCCAAGTGCAGCCGAAATACACCGCCTTGCGGCCACCGAAATAAACTTTGGAGCTTTGGATTCGCGATGTGGCTGGACCCATCATGACCCCAGAAACCACTCCTCCGCCCGCGCCCGCTTCATCGCCGCTTGAAATGGGCATCTTCGACCCTTGCACCACGGTCGGGCGCATTTTCACAAGCACGTGAGGCACAACATTCGTGCACGTCGTGAGCTGTGCGATGTTGGCATAAGGAATCGGAATGTTAAAAGGCGGCGTTTTGCAGACGTCCGGCGACGCCATGCACATTCCGCCTCCCGTGGTCGATGCAGGAAACATGGGAAGCCGCTTTCATTTAACCAAGTAAAACGCGTTTGCCGTCGATCGTCGTATCTTCTTCCGAAGCCATCGTGGTTCTTCGCGATAACAACGCGAATACGTCATCGACCACGGAACGCGCTCGTCCGGCGCGTGTTTCCATAAGCTCCGATGCTTCGCGATATACGTCGCGTGTTCGCTCCACAAGCCGCGCGGCGGTCACTTCAATACGTTCCGCCTGTTGCGCAATATGGCTGGCCGTATGCACGATGCGCGTCGCCAAGACCGTTGCCGTACCACTGACCTTTTCCGTCAGATTGCCTTGGGCTTCGATTTCGACATCGGTTCCGGCGCGAATGCTCACTTTGCCCGATGGCGCCGAAAGCACGAGATCCCCGTCTGGCGCGACAATCTCCGCGCGGCCTTCGGTGTATGTCACGACGACACGGCCGCGTTTGTCGCGGATGATGGCCGAGCCTCCATCGACTGAAACGGATCCGCCTCCATCGAGGGGTATCTCGACGATGTCCGCATTCTGCTTCGTTGCCATTGCGCTGCGCATTGTTATCTCCTTGGACCGTTTAGCCAATCAAGACGCGTTCGCCATTGAGCGTCACCGTTTGCGCTTCCATGTCGATGCTCGCCGATACTTTCAATGCCGCCGACGTGTCGTTGATTGTGAGCGCCGATGATGTCCCGTGTACGACTTTCGTGGCCACTGTGTTCGATTGCATTCCACGTTTGGCGGTGAGGTCTCCGATTTGGGTCGTTCCGTCGGTAATTTCCATTTTCCAATCGCCCTTCAAATGCCCCGCCGTGACCGTGCCCGGCGAAGCGACCACACTCATGCCCCACATCGAATTCGTGATCTGTGGGGGATCGGTCGTATCGCGTGGACCAGCGACGATGTCGACTTTTTGCTCGCCAAGCACGTCGACGTGATTCGCCGACGTCACCTTGACTTGTTCGAGCCCCGCGATTTCGACGAGTTTCGGCGAGGCCACGATGGTTTTCGTTTCGCCAATCAAGGCCAAGGTCCCGTCGTTGTTCACGGTATTGGTGAATGCGGTTGCCAAAAGGGTTTGCAGAGGCTTGCTCGTCTTCCTAAGAAGGCCCGTGACCTTGGTCGCGAGGTCTGTGACCGTTCCGACAATCGAACCCAGCATCCCCGTCGGCGGTGAATCAGCAGGCGGCCCTTGAGCGGCCTGGGCAAACACGACGGTCACTTGACCGGTCACGAAAGCGGCATGTTTCCCCTTCACGACCGTCGTGCCATCGGATTGCAGGATGTTGAACGTCGGCTCCGGCGAATTGACCGAAATCATCTTGCTCCGATTGTTGGTTGTTTCGGCAACGGCCGCTTGAAACGCTCTTTTCTTACGCGAGAGCATCCATTGCACCACGACCGACGCTCCCGGTAGAACCGACCCAGCAAGAAGCGTCGTGAACAGGATGGGCCATCCGGTCAGCGTCTCCATCCAGTTTGGCACGGCTAAGGCCAGCACATCTTTGTTATCCTCTTTGCGGTGCCTCGATGCCTTTAGACTCCCACTCGCATTGTTCCACAGCGTTCTTACTTCATCCACTTCCTCGCTCTCGTTGAGCATGCCCAGCATCGAGTTGAGCGTGCTGTAAAGCAGGAGAACGGACAACGTGATATCGGTGGTATTGCGCAACGTACCCAGCACATTCTCGGCCTGAGCAATGCTTCTTGCCTTTTCGCCATTCACGCTTTCGTACTTGACGCGTTCGTATTCTTGCCGCGAAGCCATGATTGCAAGCATCAATGCAAGCAGCGAGGCATCGCTCGTGGGATCGATTTCATTCGAGTTTTCGAGCACCGATTTTTCATGCGCCGCCATTTCGGCGACAAGCTGCTGCACGCTTTCCCAAGCCGACAGATACACTTGCGCATTGCGGGACCACGTTGGCGACGAAGGCATGGCAAACGGTTTCGTCGTCCCACCTTCTTGTTGAAATGCGAGTGCGAGACCGCCAAATGCGTCGATTTCTTTTCGTAGAGCCACCCGCGTTTCTTCCGGCAGCGATGAATCTGCGGCATTCTTTTGCAATTCGTTGAGATACTGAATAAGCGCTGCAATGGCCGATTTCGCGTCTTCGTCGCCAGGATTCTTCGCCAGCGCCACCATGGCCGTTCCGAACGTCATGGGCGACGGACCTCGCGCCGTCGATCCCCCAAGGCTTCCCAGCGTTTCATAAGGAGCGACTCGGGCTTGGATCGATTCTTTCAGCGCGGATTCGATGACGTCCGTCGTGAGCGGCTGGTCAGGCGTCAATCCGAGCTGCGCGCGAATTTTCGCCGCAGCGACGGGATCGTTTGCCGCCGCGAGCATCTGCGCCGCGCGTAGCGAAATGGCTTCTGCCAGCATCGCTTCGATTTCGTCCAGCGCTTTTTGCGCATCTTCGATTTCTTTCGCCTGCTTGTCTTTCAATCGCTGGACCGTACTGACCGCAATGGCAGAAAGTCCCCCCTGAGCCTTTTTGGTCAAATCGATCAGCGTCATGATGTTCGTGGCAGATTCCGCAAATGGATTGCCCGCGCTCGAAACAATATTTCCAGACGTAATCGTCCCTTGCGCCATGTTCATGACTTGATTCCACGTCGACATCTGCGCCGCACCGCCCAAGGCAAACTGGCTGAACGCCCCGTTCGTTTCGAGAGCCACGCCTTCTTCGGGAGCGTTTTTCGCGCCAAGCTGAAACGTCGTGCTCGCATAAGGCGAATGCAACTTGATGCGTTGCCCGTCTGAATCGTCATCAATGTTGATTTCGTTGCCCCCGCCCGTCCGAATGACGTTTCGCTTGGCGTTGTTCTTGTCAACCGGACTCGGCGTCAACGGATTGGGCACCGACGCCGTAATGATCGGTCGATCAGGATCACCATCAATGAACGTCACGAGCACTTCAATGCCTGGCCTCAGCGGAAAATGAAACCCATATCCCGCGCCTGCATGTGGCTGCGCCATACGTACGTATTTCGATGCCGGTTTGCCGTCGGGCGTTACCGTATCGAACAAAAACTTGATCCGATACCGACCCTGATCGTCCATTTCAGCGTAATGACCTTTTTCGTCGGCATCCACGACCGCATTGATGACGCCATGAATACGAGGCTTCGGCGTTTTACGACGCGGCCGGAAACGCACGCTTTCATGAATCGCCCGAAAAGTCTGCTCGAAATTGACCTTCTCGCTCGACATAGTACCCGCACCATAAGCGGATTGTGCAGCTTCGAGGGCCACTTCGGTCACGAGCAATCGAATGTCCCCCATGGGGTGTTCCGACAAGACGAACCTTGAACCAGCCACCAATCGTTCCACGTCCGTCGCTCCGTCGAATGCGCGACGAGCCACGATTTGCTCTTCCGCGCGAACCATCGCCAATTGGGTTGCTTCGTCCGGCGTCTTGACATGCACGCCATATTCCGATTGCAGACCTTTCCCTTCCGGAAATGCCGATTGCCCAGTCAATGCGAGTTGCGGATTGCGATAGTTGTAGTCGCGCACAACGTAATGCGACGGAATCATCCGCAGCTTTTCCTCGAATCGGTATATCTCGTGATGCTCCCCCCGCGGTCGATACGGAACGGTTTTTTCCGCCATGACATACGGATACGATTCGTTCAAATCCACGAACACCAAAACGTCTCGACCACTTTGATGCTCAAAAAAATACGCCACGCCCTGATGTTCGCAAATCCTCGAAATGAACGCCATGTCCGTCTCTCGGTATTGGACCACGAGTTCATGTCGCGGGTACTTCCCCGCCAAACGAATCTCGAAATCTTTACCAGACCCAAGCTGCGCACTTGTCAGCTTTTGCTCGAGCAACGTCGGCAGATCCACGTCGAGCAAAATGTCATTCTGCTCTACCAATTCCAGACGATACGCACGTGGAACAAGCCGCAACTCAAATGTCGAATAGTCGGCTTCTGTCTCCAATCGATCGAATACCTCAAAAATCATACCGTACACACGACGGACAAGCGTGTCGTTGCGGTGGATGACCAACTCTGCCTCTTGTCCCAGCAGATCCTCGGCCGTAATGCCTCCCTGACCCTGCTCACGATGGTTGGCCACGATTCGATAGGAAAATAATTCCGAAATAGCTTCCCGCCCGGAAACCGTGGAAACTTCGAGCTCGATTCCTCCAAAACCAAGGGTCGGAATCCGTAGTGAGATTATACGCCGGTCAATCATTTTTCATCCACCTTGCTTCGAACGCCGAGGTCCCGTATCGAAATCTTCTGCACGTGCCCGATCGCGATCTGTCTCGCGAATCCCAGCAAGCCTTGCCCCGTCCCTACGCGC
>CAZETM010000775.1:0-4783 GCA_964514885.1 uncultured Polyangium sp.
AAACACCTGTCCCTCCCGCGTCGGGAAGGCTCTTGTGCATGCAAGTCACGTTCACCGCTTCCAAATCGCGAGCAGCACGCCGCCCATCAGCATCGCGCCGGCCACCACGATGCGTTGCGAAATGGTTTCTCCCAGCAAAATTACGCTTCCGGTCGCCGCCAAAACCGGCACGAGCAATTGCACGATCGACGCTCGAATCGCCGTCAGGTGTGGAAGCGCCGCATACCAAAGGCTATAGCCGATTCCGGATGTCACCGCGCCGGAGGCAATCGCGAGCACGAGCGCCTCGGTAGATACATGAGGCACACCGTTCCATAAAAGACTCGCACCGGACAACAAAAGCGTCATCGGTACCGATCGAAGAAAATTGTCGGCGGTCGCTGCCATGGGACGTTCTGCTTTTCGACCTCGGAGCGAATACGCCCCCCATGCAATGCCCGCGCTTGCCATCAAGACGGCGCCCCAAGGATCCGGCGCTGATGCGCCAGGCACTGCAAGCACCAGCAATCCCGCACCCGCCATCACCATTCCGAATGCACCGAGCTTCGATGGACGTTCGCCCCGGAAAAGCGCAGCGCCGAGCATGGTCGATTGCACGCATCCAAAAAGTATCAGTGCACCAATCCCAGCGCCGATTCGCACGTACGCCAGAGAAAACCCCGCCGCGTAAACAAAAAGCGCCAATGCCGAACCGAATGTTCCTTGACGCGGACGCTCACCCCGCACCAGCAAGATCAACGTGAGGGTTAGCGCGCCGGATACGATGCGGATGCTCGTAAAGCTTGCGGGATCGATTCGTTTGCCGCCCTGCGCAAGGGCCGCTCGGCAAAGCAACGAATTGCCCGCAAAACCCACGAGCGCCAAAGCGACGAGCACGAGAACGGGCGGACGTGGGCGTTGAATGATTTGCATCTTCGAACAACATCCTACACCTTCATGCCGTTTTGCGGTAGTCTCTCGCCATGACGACGAACGGCGATTCAAAAATGCGACGTCTGGCCCCGGAGAGCATCGCCGCCAGTGCGCTGGGTTGGGTCGATCCACAAACGAAGGGCATCGTGGCGCCGATTTTTCCGGCAACCACCTACGAACGAGATCCGGACAATCAGTATCGATCGGGCCGAAGTTATGGGCGCGCGGACAACCCCACGTTCGATCAAGCCGAAGCCCTGATTTCGTCGCTCGAAGGTGCACAAGCGAGCCTGCTTTTTGCGTCTGGAATGGCGGCCGCTACGGCGGTTTTTTTGAGTCTCGACGCCGGCGCGCACGTGATCGCGCCCGAAGTGATGTATTGGGGGCTTCGCAACTGGCTGATCGGGCCTGCCACTCGTCTTGGAATTCGCGTGACGCTCGTGGACATGACGAACCCGGATCGGGTCCGAGATGCAATACGACCTGGGGAAACGAAGCTCGTGTGGATTGAAACGCCGGCGAATCCTTTGTGGACCTTGACGGACATCGCGCAGGTCGCGCGCGTTGCGCACGACGCAGGCGTCAAAGTCGCCGTGGACAATACCGCTGCAACGCCCGTGTTCACGAGGCCCATCGAATTGGGCGCGGATATCGTCATGCATTCCGCCACAAAATACTTGAATGGTCATTCGGACGTCATCGCAGGTACGTTGTCGACGGCGCATGTAGACGACATATGGCGGACAATCATCGCCACACGATCGGCATTGGGGAGTATTGCAGGGCCATTCGAAGCGTGGCTGCTCGTGCGAGGCATGCGAACGCTGTTCGTGCGCGTCAAACAAGCTGCGCAGAATGCCGCGCGCGTGGCCGACCATTTGGCGAATCATCCGCGTGTACACGCCGTTCTTTATCCTGGACGGCCGGACTTTCCGGGCCACGACGTCGCCGTCCGCCAAATGCACGGCGGTTTTGGTGCGATGTTGTCGATTCGCGTTGCGGGCGGCGAAGAAGCTGCCGTGCGTGCCGCCGCGCGCGTGCGCGTTTGGAAACGAGCAACGTCGCTGGGCGGTGTGGAAAGTCTCGTCGAACATCGCGCGAGCGTCGAGGGACCGGGATCGCCCGTACCGAGGGATTTGCTGCGGCTTTCGGTGGGAATCGAAGCCGCAGATGATTTGATCGCGGATTTGGAGCACGCGCTTTCGGATGCGCAAGAAGATTGATGGCGCGCCGAACCGACCATCGTCAGGGTGGGAGCGGTCTTTCACCTATCGAGAGCGGTCGGGGAGCGAGTGGCGAGGGATGGAGTGACCGGTCCGGAGCGGTTGGGGAGCGCGTGGGAGAGGTCTAAACATCGCTTCGTTTTGCTGTGTATGCGCACTTCACCCGCGAGGGCTCAACGGAAAACGCGCTTCGAATAGCGGCACGATCTCCCGCGCGATCTCATTCAAAAAAGCCTTGAGCCCGTTTTCTTGCCCATGAGCTCGCAAGCGATCGAGCGGTGCTTCCGTCCAGCAACGCGATTCTCGCTCAAAGTCCCTCAAGACGAGCGCCGCGAGCACACGCTTGAGGCTCCGCTTGCCGCTGTCGCTTGGATCGCGCAGCCGAGGCGTCTCTTTGCAGGGGCAAAATCCTAGCTCCATGCGCTCTTTGTCAAGGCTCGCTTGCTCTGTCGCGTTCTCAGAATCGAAGCCCGCGAGCACCCAGGCTTCGCGTTCCATGTCGGCACAGCCGATCACGACACGAAAAAGTTCGTCCCGCAGCGCGATGTCCCGAGCTTGTTTCATGCCCTCACGGCGTTCTGCACCTTGGGCGTCAGCATCCACGACGAAAATCACTGCGTCCAATGGTTCCGATTGTTTTGCTTCATATCTAGCAACAAGGAACGCTGTGCGCGCTGCAATGTAATATGCGCCAGCGCGACGACCATTGAATCCACCGTGCGGGAGCCGAAGCCCCCTCTTTTCAGCGTATTGGTAGATATGGTGAACGTCGAAAAAAGCTCGCTTATTGCCGTCGTTGATCCACTGACGCAGGTCGTCAAAGGGACGGAATTCAAGATGTTCGCGGACCCAATCAGGTCCTTCTTCGCGTAATACGCGATCGACAAGTCCCGCGATCGTCCGAAAGTCGCTTTGCGCTTCGCAGAAGACCAACAGCCTCACGATGCTTTCTCCAGCACCCAGTTCTTCTCAGGATCGAGGCTCCAAAGCTGCCCCGCAGACAGAGCGCCTTTCATTTTGGCGGCATCCGGATGCTCGGCGAGGCATTTCACGGCCACCGTGCCATCATCGCGAAGCGCAAAGGCATGCACATCGGAAGCATCCAGCTCGTCGAGAACATACGGCGAATGCGTGGTCGCGACGATTTGGACATCGGGAAGTTCATCGAGCAGCCGTTTGATCAATCGCACCAGCTCCATTTGTGCCTGGGGATGTAACGATTGGTCAAAGTCGTCGAGAAGCAGAACATTGGGACGGTTTGGTCCGTGAAGGATGGTGAGCAGCGCCAACGTGATTAGCGTTCCTTCACTCGCAGCATGGGCCGGAACGCCTGGTGCACCGCGGAAGTCGAAGAAGATTTTGCTGCCGACGACGCTTTCCACTCGATTTGGGGGATGGACTTTGGCCTGCCGAAGGCGAACACGTTCGACGTTGGGGATGAGACGGCGCATCTCCACTTCGATTCGCTCGAACGCTTCGTCATATCCGAGCTTGAGCGCGGCAAGGGCGACCGCGGTGTTTGTGCCATCGCGATCAATCTCCGGACTGGGTTTGTCGCTATAAGCGCCCACGGCAATGCTTGAAGCGTTGAGCTTGTAAAAGGCGGCAGGTCCGATGGCTGCGGAAAACTCTGGGACAATATCGCCAAAACCATGAGGGTAGTCATGACCGCTCGTTTTTTCACGAGCTCCACTCTTCCAGACCAGGTCCGCAGAGTGCGGCCTGACCTCCATGCTCGCGCTCCAGTCTTGGCCGTTGTAAATGCCCGCGGAAGCCAGTACGCTCGGTCCCATAGAACCTCTACGTAGGAAATCCTGAGCCGACCAGTCGCCGGTCAAGACACGGGAAGCGGGTCGTTGAACAAGCTGGCTCTGAAGCCACAGCGCTTCGAGCACGCTCGTTTTGCCCGAACCGTTTGGGCCAACAAGCACACTAAACCGGCCAAGCGGTACGCGGGTATCGAGGTGACCTTTAAAATCCTGAAGGCGAACGGAGGTGATCATATCAATACGCTGCAGCTCGACGACCAAGAACCGGCGAGACAATCGCCTAGGCTGTTCGTCATCGAGGGCCGAGCATACCGTGCACTTCGCCACGGGCCAAGAATTTGGCGAAGAGGCCCTGCGAGTACGCTTTTGGAAGGTCTTGCCTAGACGTCGGCGCCGTACTGTTGGCCCACCCCACGCACTACCCGCCCCACCGCAACATTTTTTTCCGACCAACAAAACTTGACCGTTCCGTCCCGTCTATGCCACCATCGCCGCCGTGAATTTCAGCCTGACCACGATTCGTCGTGGAACCCATAATCTCTTTACCGAGCGCCCCGAAGCGCTCAATGCAAGCAAGGCCGGCGTTTACCATAAAGATGAACTGCACGAATTGCACCTGGGCATTGGTCACTTCCCGAAGTTCTCAGAGGGCGTTGAGCAGCCTGTTCAACGCCCTCTCAGCAGATCCGTGACGCATTGTCCCATCACTTGACGAATTGACCGATTCGTATGCCACGGAAGCCGAACGCGCCATCAAGCATAAACCGCTGCTCGTGTCCCTCGGCGACGTATTGAAGACGTTCACCATTCCGTGTGCCTAGGAAAAACAGTGCGACCAGGCAAGGCTGGTCCGAAGGGAGTGAGTGATGCGATGATCTC
>CAZETM010000776.1:0-1383 GCA_964514885.1 uncultured Polyangium sp.
GAATCAATGGAATTAAGACCGATTAGTTGCCCAGTGGATGCAGGAGCTGCCACACGCACGTCCTCGGCGCCTATCTGCGCCTGCTTGCGCAAATAAGACACTGCGAAGATGGCCGATGCGCTCACGAGGCCACCAAGCGCGAGGGCAAGCAGCAAAAACGAACGACTGCTGGCCGAGGAACGTTGTTGTGGTTTCGAAGCATTCGCAAATGCCGCCGCCGCGTTCGTACTGATCGGCGCTCGGTACGATCCAGGCTCGATCCGCATCTCCGATGGCGGAGGCACGAGGTCGGTCACGGACACGTGTGGATCGGTTCCAAGCGCTGCTTTGGGAAGCTCGTCGGTTGCAGCGGTCACGGCCATGGCGACCATGCCGGTGCTCGGCGCGTTCTTTGACGTGATGATGATCGGCGCTGTTGGCACGTTGGTGCGAATGCCCGATGTAGATGATTCGCTGCGGTTCGGCAGGGGCAAACCTCCCATGCGTGCGACGCGATCGATGACGGCTTGCGAGCGCGCTGGGGCATAAGGGGACAGGGCTACGACAAACTCGGCGATCGATTGGTAGCGATGATTCTTGTCGCGCTCATACGCTCGCTCCATTCGAGCCGCGAGATCTGCGGGAACATCGGAACGAAACGACGACATGGGCGAGGGCGTGCCGGTGAGCACTTCGGCGCAGAGTTGCGGCAATGTTTCAGCGTAAAATGGTTGCCGGCCCGCGAGCAGTTCGAAAAGCGCAATGCCCATCGAATAAACGTCCGTGCGATGATCAACGCCTCGCGTTTCTTGCATCTGCTCGGGCGACATGTAGAGCGCCGAGCCCATCGCCGCAGATGTTTTGGTGAGCGCGTTGTTCTCGTTGCCCATCACCTTGGAGATGCCGAAATCGAGCACTTTGACGAGCGGCGTGCCATCAGGTCGTTTGGCCAGGAACAAGTTCGCGGGCTTGAGATCGCGGTGCACGATGCCGTAGCTGTGCGCTTCGCCGATGGCCTCGCATGCTTGGAGGATGTAATCGATGGCGTCTTCGACTTGCAAAACGCCCTTTTTCTCGAGCGTATTGGCGAGGTCGGCGCCATCGAGATACTCCATGACCATGTACGGCGCGCCGTTTTCCAACGTGCCGACGTCCGATACGCGCGCGACGTGTTCGCTTTTGATCTTCACCGCTGCGCGCGCTTCTCGCAGAAATCGCGCTGCTGCCTCGGGATGTTTCGCGTATTCGGGAAGCAAAAACTTCAGCGCGACACGCTCGTCGAGCGCGACGTGTTTGGCTTCCACGACATAACCCATGCCGCCTTGTCCGAGAATCCGCTCGACGCGATACTTTTCGGCAAGAAGAGCGCCCGGAGCGACGGTATTGGCGGGGGTAGATGCGGCC
>CAZETM010000776.1:1483-4766 GCA_964514885.1 uncultured Polyangium sp.
GCGATTCAGGAACACAGCGGAATGTCGAAGCGTACGGCCGTTCCCTTGCCCAATTCGCTCTCGATTTCGATGCTGCCATCGACTCCTTCGAGGAGCGTTTTGACGACCCACAATCCGAGGCCCGTGCCATTGCCTGCTGACTTCGTCGTGAAATACGTCTCGAAAACGCGCTCCAATACTTCCGGCGCCATGCCGCACCCAGCGTCTTCGACGGTGCAACGCGCCCTTCCGCGCTCCCGATCCTCGTGCACTTCAAGGTGAATGATGCGGCCCTCGTGCGGCTCGTTCATCAGCGCATCGGCAGCGTTCGTGACGAGGTTGACGAAGATCTGTTCGAGCTTCGTGCGATTCATCGCGACGCGCACGGGAGCTGGCGGCGCGTGCGTCATGATTTGCACGCGCTTGGTCCGACCCGACACGTTGAGCATCGACACGACGTCGTTGATCACTTCCATGATGTCGAAGATCTCGGGACGATCCTGAGAGGGGGCGCCGAGGTGCAACAGGTTGCGTGCGTGCTGGGCCAAGTGCGCCACGCCGCGATCGAGCGTGGCTAGATCTTGCGGTTCGGCGGGTTTGCCCTGGTCAGCCTGCGTCCGGACAAACGTTGCCGTGTGCGCCAGAATCGCCACGACGTTGTTCAGCTCGTGCCCAATGCTTGCCGCCATCGTACCGAGCGTCGCGAGCCGGTCGGCTTGCAGCAGTTGCGTGCGGGTTTTCTCGAGCTCTTCGGTGAGGTACTTCCGAAGCGCTTCGGGATCCGTTGGCGGGGAGGAGTCGGACTTACGCGAACTCGTGCAATGAGAGGGCGGTTGCGACGAGTCGTGGGAGCTTTTCAGATGACTCATGCCTTCGGTCATGTGCGTCAGAGCCTATCACGTAACAGCGGTGTTTGACGCTATGACGGGCATGAATTCGTCCCATCCGCAACGCTTGAGATAGTTGCGCCAAACCCCTTCGCACGAAGCGACGTATTTGCACGTGCTGCACGCATCGCGTTTGTCTCGCTCGGCGTCGTCGAGATCTTGCCTGGTGACGAGCACGAGACCGCGACCTTTGCCGTCTTGAACGCGATCGGGACGCTTTGCAGTGTCGAGGGCTGTGGGGCTATCGCCGAGGTCGAAGTGTTTGTAGCGCTCGACGTAGCCGCGATTGAAGTCAGGGATGCCTTCGGTCGTGCAGAGCGGAATGTCGACGAGGAAAGCGCTGGGGCGTTCTTCGCCAACGTTCTCGATGAAGAGTTTGAAGGCGGCGGCGATCTCGGTGTACCGAGGAAAAATTTGTTCGAAATAAGTGTCGGCTCGGCCGTTCGCTTGCATCACGTTGAAGACGACTTGATCGACTCCGAGGTTGCGCAGGAAGCGATAAATATCGAGCATAAACGGCATGTTACGGTCGGTGATGACCGTTGACGTGTGCAGATCGATGCCGAATCGTTTGAGTTGCGCGATGGAGCTGAGGCCAGCCACGGTTTGTTCGAAGCTGTCTGGGGTTCGCGTGAGCCCTTCGTGCAGTTTTTTCGTGTGGCCGTGGATGGATACGTAAAACCGGTTCATGCCGGCTTTGGCGAGACGCGCGGCGTAGGGCAGGTGCGAGAGGCGTCTGCCGTTGGTCATGACGCTGATTTTCGAGTACCCGAACGACTTGGCCATGGTGACCAGATCGGGCAATTCGGGGCGCGTCGTAGGCTCGCCCGAGGTGAAGCAGACTTCGACGGCACCGCGGCTTTGTTCGAGGATCCATCGGACGCGATCGATGGTCATGGCGGAGTTGTTGACCTGCCGCGCGTCGCGGTCCTCCTCCATGCAAAATATGCAGTTGTTGTTGCAGACGGCGCCGATGGAGATGTGGATGCGCTCGTCGCGGGAGGAGAGCCGATTTTCGATGGTCGGCTCAGTGGCGTTGGGAAAGTCGGACACGCAAGCCTCTTGAGCATGGTCGTGCACTTGTTCGCGGTCGTCAACGTTCGTGAACGAGCGATGGCGCAAATCGCGCGCGTCGGCGCACGAGTTGCACGGCTGAGGGGTGCTGATTTTGCGGCGGGGCGCAAGAAGTCCTGGTTCTGTCCTTTGGCACGAGCCCTGCTTGGCGCTGGTTTGCCAATTCGAACCTTACAAGCGGTGCGTCGCGGGACCCTATCGCGCGCTCCGGAGGAACAGAGACGATGTCCAAGGCGATCCCGAAGATTCAGAAGTTCATGACGACCACGCCGCTCACTGTTGGTCGTAGCGAAACGGTTGCTGCCGCGCACAAGATGATGCGCGAGCACGACATTCGACACCTTCCGGTCGTTGATGGCGAGGCGCTCGTTGGTATTGTCTCGCAGCGCGACTTGCACCTCATCGAGACGTTGAAGGACGTTGATGCGGAGAAGGTCACTGTCGAGGACGCGATGACGACGACGCCGTACACGGTTTCGCCGGACGCGTCGCTGGACGAGGTGGTCGCGGAGATGGCTGAGAAGAAGTACGGTTCGGCGCTTGTTGTGTCGAACCACAAGGTCGTCGGAGTATTCACGACGGTGGATGCGATGCGAGCGCTTGCCGAGCTGCTTGCGAGCCGTTTGACGCACTGAAATCGCGCACTGAGGAAGCGTTTGCGGGGGGGCAAACGCGTTACCTCACCAGTCGTGTCCGTCGTAGCCGTCGTGTTCATCGTTGCCGCGGCCCTGGCGGCATGAGGCGATGCAGTAATCACGTTGGTTTTCGCATCGCTGGTATGCGTGACCGCGGCGCCCACCCCAGTGATTCCGACCCCCTCTTCGCCAGTCGTCTCGTCCGCCGAAAGCGCGGTCGAGACAGCGCTCGAAGCGGTTGTTGCAGTGCGAGCGGCAGCCTCCACCGTGATACGGCTCGGTGACGAGGCTGCTTTCCGCTTCGTCTACGGATTCGTTGTCGATCTCAATTTGCGCGCGGGCTTCGGGTGCTTGAGCGAGCACGCTGACTGAGAGTGCGAGAGCGCAGAGCGACGCGATTTTAGACCATGGATTCATGACTTATCCCCCTTGCCCGCCGCGAGTGTGTTCTGAGCGGGCGAGTTGATCCTTGGGCGGACGTGGCGAACGTCCAGGGGGGACAGTGCGGGGCGAGATTCGTAAAAAAGTTGTTGACAAGGGGCGGACGACGTGGTTTCTTCCGCGCCCGCTTGACGGAGCGCGCCACCTTAGCTCAGTGGTAGAGCAACGGTTTCGTAAACCGTAGGTCTCGAGTTCAAGTCTCGAAGGTGGCTCTAAGAGAATCGCAGACGAAGGTCACGCCAGAGTGCGTGACCTTTTGCATTTGGT
>CAZETM010000777.1:0-4764 GCA_964514885.1 uncultured Polyangium sp.
GACGACATCCCGAAGTGATCTTGCACCGCCTCTCGCGTCCCACCTGACGTCCCACCTGAATACGGCAGCACCATGACCAACAGCACCCGATCGCTCTTCGAAGGCCCGCGTTCTCGGCTCGATTTCGCGGCACTTGGCGATAGGCGGTTTTTGGCCATGGTGCCGCTCATGCTCTTCGGTTTGTCGTTGCCATTCATTGCCAGGGCGCTTGAGCCCACGTGGATACACGCGACGGATCTAGCCAAAGCACGCATGTTCGCGCGGTTTTGCGTGGACTTCGTGCTCCTCGGATGTTACCCGACCGTATTGGTGCTGGTGCGGCTGGGTATGGCTGAGGTTCGGTCGGGCGAGCATCGCATGCTGCTCGCGGTGTATCCGGCGCTCACGACGACCTGGCAATGCTTCGTCGCGCTCGATGGTTTCATGCTCGTTGCTTGGCCCGAGCGGGTTGCTCTGCCCATTTTCGTCATGGACCTCGGGCTATCCATATTTTCGGCGACATCGCTGCCGTTCATTTTGCACCACAAAGCGTGGTTTTACGGATTCGACCCCAAGAAGCTCCTCGATGCACGGGCATCGTTGGCGCATTCACCCATTGGTGGAGCTCCCACGCCCATCGATACGCTCGATTATCGAGTTTTGCAGCTTTTGGCCCGAGCCGGCAGTGACATTGCGAACGTGATGATCAACGACATTGGCGTGGGTCATCGAGATTTGATGTTGCGCCTCGCCAAACTCACGGCGCTCGGATATGTCGAGGTTGTGAATGAAATGCACGGATCGCAGGTCGTGTTGACGACGCAAGCGACCGATACGCTGGCGCTACCGATATCGTTGTTCGTGTGGAGCACCGAGGACAAGGATACGCTGGCTGAGCTTGCGGCGGCGCGAATGTCGCTCGAGGCGCGGGAGCCGCAGAAGGTCGTCGTAGCGTGTGCACGCTTATGCGAGAAGATGCTGAAGAAGCTAATTGGAAAAGTCGAGCCAAAGGTGACGCACGTGGGCGGCAAAGAGCTGGCGAAGGCGACCTTGGGGGAATTGGTGCAAGCTGCGCGCCAGAACAAGCTGATTGGGCGATTCGAGGATAGTTTGTTTTCGGCGATCAACGAACGTCGCAAGAAGATTCACGCGGTGGAAGGCGAATCGCCGATTGACGACAGCGATGCCTTTGCGTTGTACACGCTCACGGAAATGGTGGCGCGCGAGGTGTTGCGAGGTAGTGAGATGCCTAGCGCTGAGCGTTAATAGATGAACTCGTCCATTCCTTCACTGACGGTCAGCCACAGAATCGTATCCGCCCGGACGGTTGCATCGAGCGTCGCATAAGCGGCTTCCATTGCATCTGCGTGTTGCCCGGTGTACGCAATCACGTGCAGAATCTGCTTCGGCCATGAATCGGCGGGCGTCACGTTCGCGCTGCTCACTTGAATGTCCGAGAGTTTTTTCAGCAATAGATCGTAGGCTTGCTGCTGGGTGTACGGCACATCGGGTGGAAATCCGTAGGCTCGCGTGACACTCACTCCGACTTGTAGCGAATCGATCTTGACCAGCAGATCCGTCTTTTTGCCGGCGGGATCGGTATAGATGATTTGCGACTCCGTTTTCAGCAAATCGGCCAGCTCGCACCGGTAGAGCACTTCGTAGGAAATGATTTCGCTTTCGAGTGAGCTGCCTCCGAGGTTGCCGGCATCGAAAATGACTTTGCCGCCCGGGGAGAGTTTTTCCCGGTCGTACAGATCCATCCCCAAATCGATGGTATCGCGATAGACGATCGGGTCTGGCGATTCGAGCTGCATCACGTCGACGACGCCACAGTCGCCCGAAATCGTACCGAATCCTGGCAAAGGCACGGCTGCGCTTCCGCCACCGCTTCCGCCGGCTCCCGCAGAGCCACCCGTGCCGCCATTGCCTCCATTGCCGCCAGAGCCTCCTTCGCCTGCGCTTCCGCCGCTCCCCGCAATGACTCCGGTGCCGCCGCTCCCGCCGCCACCAATGCCTCCGCCTTCGCCGGAGCTGCTGGAGGAGCTGGTGGTGTTCGGTGGCTCGGAGGGCTTGTCCGTGCATGCTACCGGAGAAAAAGCGGTGGCAAGAACGAGAAAAGAGACGGGGATCGATAGTAAGCGTTTCAGCATGGACGCGGAGGATATCGAAGAGAGCGCGGCTTATCAAGCGAATAACCCGACCGCTGCGCTTCGTGCCGCACGCTTGCCCTTGACGGACTTACCTGCTCGGTCATACTCGCCGCGGCCTTCGTCACCGAAATCGGCTTTCCCGTGAAAACCCTGCTCATCCTATCGCAAACGTTCGTTCCCGATCCGGCCGCCGTTGGACAACACATCGGCGATGTCGCCATCGAAATGGCTCGTCGCGGATATCGCGTCAAAGTGTATACTTCCGCTCGAGGGTACGACGATCCGTCCGTGGTTTATCCCAAGTACGAGAATCTGCACGGGGTGGAGGTACACCGGCTGGATTTCTCGTCGTTTGGGAAGAAGTCGATTGCTTCGCGAGTGGCTGGCACGGCATCATTCATGCTCCAGAGCATGTACGTGTCGCTGACGACGCGGGACCTTGGGGGGATTTTCTTCAGCACGTCTCCGCCGCTGATTGGCACGGCCGCGGTGCTTGCTCGTTGGGTGCGCCAAGTTCCCATTGCGTATTGGGCCATGGATCTCAATCCTGACCAGCTCATTGCGATGGGGAAGCTAAAGGAGACGGACTTCATCACGCATGTTCTGGAATTCGCCAATCGGATCATTCTCGAGGAATCGTCGCTCATCGTAGCGCTCGACAGGTTCATGGGCGACAGGCTGCGCGCGCGGGCGAACGTGTCGTCGAAGCTGCAAATCATCCCGCCGTGGCCGCACGAAGATCAGCTCGATGACTTGGCGCACGAGCAGAATCCATTTCGCAAAGCCCATGGGCTCGATGGCAAGTTCGTGGTGATGTATTCGGGCAATCACAGCCCGGCGAATCCTTTGCGTACGCTGCTCGATGCGACGCTCGCCTTCAAAGACGATCCTGGCATCAAGTTTCTCTTCATTGGTGGGGGATTGGGCAAAAAGGAAGTGGCAGAGCACATTCAGCAGCATCAGCTCACAAATGTCGTGTCGCTGCCGTATCAGCCGAAGAATCAGCTTCGGTATTCGTTATCGGCGGCGGATGTGCACGTGGTATCGCTTGGGGAGAACATGGTGGGTATCGTGCACCCGTGCAAAATTTATGGCGCGATGGCAGTTGGCCGGCCCATTCTTTATTTCGGGCCGAAGCCTTCGCACGTGTCGGACTTGATGGACGAGCACGACATTGGGCTGCACGTATCGCACGGGGACGTGGAGGGGGCGATTGGAGCGGTGCGGGAGTTACGAGCGCTGCCGCCGCAAAAGCGTGCATTGATGGGCCAAGTGGCGCAGCAAGTCATGTCGGAGCGGCTGAGTCAGAAGATCTTGTGCACGCGATTTTGCGATTATGTGGAGCAAATCCTCACGCCTTAGGCGCTTCGTCAATATCATCGACCACGCGACGTTCCGTGTCTTGTTCGGCAAGCCGCACTTGGTGTAGAATTGCCCGGGCAACGTCGTCGCTCACGCCTTCCAATTCGAGCGTCGATTCGACGTGTCGCACGACTCGAATCCACATATTGCGCGCTCGGAGCGCTTCACCAGGGGCAGCCGTCGCGGCCGATGCATTCAAGCGATCTTTGTGATGTTCGAGCGTTCCGAGCTCGCGGCCGGCGGCGAACCATGCTTCTACCAGGTTCCACAAGTTACCATTCGGCATGACGAGCTTCTTGAGCAGCCCTTTGGTGGCAGGTGTGATACGTTTCATAGCAAGCTCTACATTGCCTGCTTCGTCGAGATAGCTATCTTTGGTGGCGCTCAGGCCTTTCGGGAGCAATTCGTCACGTGCAGCAATCAACGCGGCGACTTGATTCGGATCGTCGCTCGCTTCGGCGAACCCATTGAGCAAGTGATACACGGCGCGGATTTTGCGGTCGTGGTTTCGGTCGAGCCGTGATTGTTTGTCTGAAATAGAGGACACTTCACGCGAAAGCGGGTCATCGTGCTTTTGCGTGGTGAGCAGACCATCGTGGGCGGCTTGAATGATGTCGAGCAGCCCTTTGCCGGACGAAAGCGCGGTCAATTTGGGCCGTTCGCGAGCTGGATCCAGCCAAGCTTCCGTGATGCTGACCATACGTGCGGTGGAAACGTCCTTCAGGCTCCCCATCGATGTCGCTCCTTGGGCTGAGAATGTGCGTGGATCTCACGTTGGTGGGCTGGCGTCAAGCAGCATGTCCACCGGTTAGTTGCGTCGTGGGTTTCGATTCGTCCGCGGGGGTTTTTGGGGACAGCGCGGTAAGGCTGAGGCTAAAAACACCTGGAGAGCAACTTGCGCGCCCCATGGTCGACAGATCGTGTACAATCGCCGCATGAACCGAGTCACGTTCGAGCGAAAAGGCCACGTTGCCTGCATTGGATTGCACCGTCCGGAGAAGCGCAACGCATTCGACATCGCGATGCTCGATCAGCTTGCGCGAGCGTATACTGAATATGAAGACGACGCTGAGCTTTGGTGTGGTTTGTTGTTCGCGGATGGGGATCACTTTACGGGCGGTTTGGATTTGGGCGAAGTGGGTCCGGCGATCGCGTCGGGACGAGCGCTTTTTCCGGAGGGTAGTGAGGATCCATTGGCGCTTGGGCGAAGGCGTCTTTCGAAGCCGATAGTGGTGGCGATGTTCATGACCTCGGTAAGTCTGGCTGTGGC
>CAZETM010000778.1:0-4754 GCA_964514885.1 uncultured Polyangium sp.
AAACCCCAAGCGGTGGAAGAATACTGCATTCTGGGGTCTGTTTGCGATAAGCTTTTTATTTGGCTCGCGCCTGCCCGACGTGGTCAACGGGATTCTTGTTTTGGCAATGGTGCTGACCGCGGGCCTCGGAGGTCTCGGCCACGGCACTGCAACCAAGAGCGAGTTCGAACAACGTCGCGAGAGCGCCGCACGCTTGAAAAGTAAGCTTTTTCTACCAGCCCTGGCAATTCCCGCCACGGCGCTGATGGGCACGTTTCTGTTCAAGCGGCCGGAGCTTTCGGGCCTCGTCGATCCAAAGCAAGCCACGCTCGTTTCGCTGATCCTGGGCGTCTTCGTCGCGCTCGGGATCGCCATGCCGATGCTCAGGGTACGTCCAGGTATACCATTGCAAGAAGGACGTCGGCTGCTCGATACCGTCGGATGGGCGGCGATCCTGCCGCAAATGCTCGCGGCGTTGGGCGCGGTTTTTGCCGCGGCAGGAGTGGGAACCGCAGTCGGAAAACTGGCTTCGGCCTGGCTGCCCGACGGAAGTCAGCTCGCGGCGGTGGCCGCGTACACGTTCGGTATGGCATTGTTCACGATGATCATGGGCAATGCTTTCGCGGCGTTTCCGGTGATCACCGCTGGGATCGGCCTGCCATTGATCGTCGAGCGTTTCGGCGGGAATCCGGCCATCATGGGTGCTGTGGGAATGTTATCAGGTTTTTGCGGGACGCTGATGACGCCCATGGCTGCAAACTTCAATATCGTGCCTGCTGCTTTGCTCGGGTTGTCCGACCGAAACGGGGTGATCAAGGCACAATACCCCACTGCGCTGCTCCTCCTTCTTACGAATACGGTGTTGATGTATGTCTTCGTTTTCCGATTTTGAGCTCACCGTGGACCTCGGCACCAAGTTTGCCCGTTTGGCGCTTGGCCACGTCGAAAAGGCTTATCCCTACAAGCTGGACCATGTAATGGCCGGCGACGAAGATGTCCTGCCGCCGCGGGTATTGCATCCCATTTTCCATGGCAGCTTCGATTGGCATTCGTGTGTCCACGGTTATTGGTTATTGGCGCGTCTTTGGCGACGATTTCCGAATATGGCCCCGACCGCGGACATCTGCGCGCTTTTCAAGCGCATGTTGACACCTGAAAAGGTTGCCGGAGAGCTTGCGTATCTCGCTCGTCCGCAAAGCCGGGGATTCGAGCGGCCTTATGGTTGGGCATGGCTGCTGATGCTCGCTGCGGAGCTGGAACATCACGAAAACGTTTATCGCGAAGCAATCCGCCCGCTCGGTCGAGCCTTCGCGGAACGGTTCAAGGTTTTTCTGCCCCACGCGACGTACCCGATTCGTAACGGGTCGCATTCGAATACCGCCTTCGCGCTTGCATTGTGCTCCGAATACGCCACGGCCGCGAGCGATCACGAATTGGCTCAGCTCATCGAAGCGACCGCGAAACGATGGTATTTGGCCGACGTCGACGCGCCTGCCTGGGAGCCTAGCGGCGACGATTTCCTATCCCCGACATTGATCGAGGCCGAGTGTTTGCGCCGACTGCTTCCGACAGCCGATTTTCAACAATGGTTTACGCGGTTCTTGCCCAATGCAGCCGATCGAAAACCCGCGAGCCTGTTTACGCCGGCGACGGTGAGCGATCGGACTGACGGCAAAATTGCGCATTTGGATGGGCTCAACTTGAGCCGTGCGTGGTGCTGGCGTTCGATTGCGAAATCGCTGCCGACCGACAGCCCAGTCGGTGCCGTCGCGCTTTCGGCCGCGACCGAGCATCTCGAGGCGGGCCTGCCTCACGTGGCGGGCGACTACATGGGCGAGCATTGGCTCGCGACTTTTGCGCTGCTGGCGCTGGAGGCCGCGTAGAAATTATTTATTATCGCGGGCGCTCGAAATAATCCTGCGCACCCGCCCGACCTCGCCTGACTCCAGGCGCACTTTGATGCCTCGCGGATGTGTCGACGAGCTCGTCAGAATGTCCCGCACGACGCCTTCCGTCAGCGCGCCACTCTCTTGATCGGCCTTCAGGACGATAGCGACACGCAAACCGCGGCGAACCTGCGCTCGCTGAGTCCCTCCGGGCTCACCCGCTGCCGACAGATCCGCCGGAAGCGGGCGCCGGACCACCACCACCTCGGCCGCTCCCGCGTCGCGAAGCCGGGCTGCAATGCCTTCGCATTCGTCGGCCATGACCAGCACGTCCCGCCCCTCGATGATTACGGTCTTTCCTAGCGCATCTCGCCATTGCTTTCCAAACACGCTCAGGAGTTCCCGAGGCACACCGATGACTCGCGTAATGATGGCAGCCTCGGTTGCATCGAATTCCTCGCGCACGACGATCCGGCCAAGAGGCGGTTTGTCCGCAGGGGATGGAGGGGACAGCTTCGGCGCGGGCGCAGAAGTGGCTGCAACGGCGTTGCGGAGCGCAGAGAACGGCTTGTGTTTCAGTCCTG
The DNA here is from genome assembly GCA_964514885.1 of uncultured Polyangium sp. GTDB lineage: Bacteria > Myxococcota_A > Polyangia > Polyangiales > Polyangiaceae > Polyangium. The sequence continues at coordinate 2,450 of CAZETM010000778.1, forward strand.
ATTCGGGAGGCACGGCATCTCCACATAGCACGGCATCGACCCGCGCGCGATCTCGATCGCTTTGCTAATCCGGGTCGCCCCAATTCAGCAAGCGCTCGGCCTGTCCTAACAGATAACAAAGCACGTGCGCGGGCACCTTCATGAACATGGTCTTCGAGTCGTCGAACTCGACGGGGCCGAAATCTGATTTCGTGACGAAAAAAGCCTGGTTGGCCCCTTCGTCGGTCGCGCAGAAAGAAACGATGCCGTCGTCGCGCGTGATTTCGGCGTTGTTTTGATATTTTACCTCGAATGGCCGGCAATACGTCGGACCCTTGATGACGATGTCCACTTCCTTTTGCGTTTTGGGATCACGCCAATACGAGATCCGTGGCACGTCCTTGTAATAGTAAGCGATCAAGTGGCGCAGGACCGTCGTTTCCACGATCATACCCATTTCGGTCGGATCCCTGAGCACCTCGTCGCCTTTCAAAAGAACGGCGTTTCTGAGCGCCGCATCCACCACGTAATACTTGTTTTTAGCCTTGAGCACTTTCTTGCCGCCGACATCCGCGGGCGGAAGCCGGTAAATCAAGTTCGCATTCTCGAGATGCTGAAGATGATTGGAAACCGTCGTAGCCGTCGTTCCGAGACTCACCGCCACGGTTTGAGTGGCGACGATTTCCCCGCAATGGATGCATAGATAGATGAAAAGCCGCTCGAGCTCCTCGACGTTGCGCACCCCGAACAACGAGGCCATGTCACGCTTCAATACCCGCTCGACCACATCCTCACGCAGCAGCCGCTGGCACAACGAAATGTCTCGCTGCATCGCCGTTTCAGGAAAACCGCCCTGGAGCAAGTAATTCTGAAATACGGGCAGCAAAGGCCGAAATCGATCATTCAGGTTGTGCAGCTCCTGCGCCGACTTCTTGAACAAATCAGTCGGCTTCAGTTTCGACAGCGGCTTGATTTGAGCTGGTATCTCGTTGCGCATCTGCGCAAATTCATAAAACGACAACGTTGGGACGGGAACCCTCACCCATCGTCCCACGCCGCTCTCGGCAAGCTTGTTCCGATGCACGACCGTCGCCGACCCCGTAGCAAGGATTCTATACTCCGGATGATGATCAACCAGCAGCTTGATCTCCGTTTCCCAATCCTTCGAATATTGCACTTCATCGAGAAGCAAATACGCGGGTTTGTCTTCCGAGTACGTCGTCTCGTGGTAGACGCGTAATGCCCGGGTGAGAGTAATGAGCTTGAGGAGGGGATGATCGAGGCTCAGGTACAAGATGGCCCGTCGCTCGATTCCTTGCTGAACCAGCTCTTCGGCCACTTGCATCAGCACGGTGGTTTTTCCAACTCGACGCGGGCCGGACAACAAGATGGCGCGACGTAGATCCGAGCCTACGAGAAGCGCCCAACTGGCATGGAAAGCGAGACGTCTGAACTCAGGATTGCGAAAGGGCTTGTCGGCCCACCAGGGGTTGAAGGCTTGCAACACGCGCAAGGCTTCGTCAGCTTCATTCAGTTCTCTCGGCTTGGCCACGGAACGACTCCTCAGTGTACTGTGCACTGTGTGCGGATGAAGTACATAGTGTACTGTGGGTTTTGTGCAAGGCGAATGATCAGCGTAGTGGAGGTTTCGTGTCGCGTTCGAGGCGCGGGGCGGAACGTGAGCGCAAAGCGAGTTAGTCTGACGACGTCGCCGTTTTCCCAGGTTGGCCGACGCGAATGCATTCCAAAAACCAACGCGGGCCGCCCTGCGAATGCGGCTCCGAGCGGCGCGCCATCCGCGAGCGCGTGAGCGTTTTGCTCATCGGCTGCGATGGCGACGGTCAATGCTGGCGGGGGAGGCAATCCGATCGTCGTGAGGTATGTCGTGGCAAACTCGATCTTTGCGGCCGGTGGCGACGGGGTAGTCGTGAGCGTACGTGAGGGTTTGTCCAAATAGGTGTTGCGTCCTTGGTCAAACGTGGGTAGGGTTGGCGTATGTGTGAAGCAGCGTTACTGCGAGGCAGGATCACGCAAGAAGACCGAGCTGCGTCATTCCCACCTTATCCAGCGGATTGGGACATCGAAGACGAGGAGCAAGTGCCCGAATCGCGACCTCATGATCTGGAAGGCGAACACTTACGCCAGCTCTTATTGGGTTGGCAGTTGCGCTTTCACTTACGCGTTGCCATCGGGCGAAACATCGCTGTTCGTCCGGACCAAACTCATCCCAAAGTCGGCGTGGACCCGGATGTGTATGTTTTGGAGAACCCGCCGGCAGGATTCGACAATGAGACGAGTATGCGGCTGTGGGAATCTGGGTATTACC
>CAZETM010000779.1:0-4748 GCA_964514885.1 uncultured Polyangium sp.
TGGTGGTGTGGGGAGCGATGCGGTGCGACAAACGCGCGTGTGCGCAGCCGAGGTTTACCGTGGTGGATCCGGGTGGCTTCCAGGCATCGCACGCGACGGATGTTTGGGTCGATAAAACGGACGCGGGGTTTCGACTTCATGCCGCGGATGCAAATGGATTGGCGGGAGCGATTCTGGGAAGCGTGGCATTTAGGGCGCAGCGATATGGCGACGCGGTGGTGTATCTCGGTCGAGCGCTCGCAGGGCCGAATCATGCGCTGCTGGGCGAGGAAGCGCTGCGGGCGTATGGAAAGCTCGCGTATGCGCAGTTCGTGCGTGGACAAACGGCGGCGGCCAGGGACACGGCGACGATGCTGGTGAAGAGCGCGGAAAAGGAGGGGAAGCAGCAGTGGGTGATGGAGGGATACCAGGAGCTTGCTCGGTTGGAGGCGCAGGAGGGCAAGGTTGCGGAGGCACGGAAGCATCTGGAGCAAGTCAAGACTTGGGCCGAAGCGAATGCCGATGCGGGGCACCTCGGGTATGCGCTGCACGAGATCGCGCGGCTGGAAGCGCGGCAAGGGCGAGTGGACGAGGCACGAAAGCTCTATAACCTCTCGCTCGAACTCAATCGACGTTTTGGCAACGTGCAGGGCGAGGCGGCGACGCTGCACCAGCTCGCGATTCTGGAAGGGCTGCAAGGGCGAGTGGACGAGGCGCGAAAGCTCTACAACCTCTCGCTCGAACTCAAGCGACGTTTTGGTGACGTGCAAGGCGAGGCGGTGACGCTGCACAACATCGCGTACCTGGAAGCGCAGCAAGGGCGGGTGGACGAGGCGCGAAAGCTCTACAACCTCTCGCTCGAACTCGAGCGACGAATCGGGGACGAGAAGGGACAAATCCTCACCGTCTTGAACCTCGCAACCCTCGACGCCCGCGCGGGAAAACGCGCCGAAGCCCGGGCCGCGATCGAGAAAGCGCTCGCGCGGGCGCGGGCCATGCAACATGTACAATACCAGGCGACTTGCCTGGGTTGGCTCGGGTTCTTCGACCGGGAAGCGGGGCAGTTCGCCTCTGCCCGCGCCCATCTGGAGGAAGCACTTGCCATCTACCAAAAGCTTGGCATACCCGACCAAATGAAGAATATGCAATACGGGCTCGCCAGTCTTCCTTCGCCATGACCCGTATCCTCTTCCTCGCCGCCAACGGCCGCAATACGACACGCCTGCGCCTCGCCGCCGAGGTCCGCGACATTCGCGTCGAACTGCAAAAAGCCGGCGCTGCCGATTCCATTCGTATCGATGCCGAACTCGCCGTTCGTCCCAGCGATCTGCAAAAGCTGCTGCTCGATCATGCGCCCCACGTCCTCCACTTCAGCGGACACGGAAAAGGCGGCACAAGCGCGGGACCGAGCGCAGGACCAAGCGGCACATCCAGGGAAATGCTCCCCGACGAAAACGACGCGCCCGAAACAATCAACGGGGGACTCCTGCTCGAGGACGACGAAGGCAATGCCGTCACTGTAAAGCCCGACGTCCTGTCGGACCTCTTCGCCATCGTGAAGCGCGAATCCTCTTTGCGTTGCGTCGTCCTCAATGCGTGTTTCACAGGTGAACAGGCCCAAGCCATAACCAAGCACATCGATTGCGTCGTGGGAACAGCGCGGGCCATCGACGACCGATCGGCCCTCGCGTTTGCCGTTGGGTTTTACAGGGCCATTGCTCGCGGCAAGAATGTCGCAACCGCCTTCGACCTCGGATGCAACGAAATTGGTTTGCGCGGATTACCCGACAAAGACGTCCCGCAGCTCTTTGTGCGCGATGGTATCAAGGCCGAAGAGGTTTTTCTAGCCGCACTGGTACCACCTCCGGACGGCGATAAGCCCAATGCCGTTGCCGCTCCACCCCATCGCAAAACGGCGCTTCCCTGGATCGTCGCGCCAATCGTCGCGGCGGTCCTCGGTTATTCCGGATGGTATGCGCTCAACTCACCGGACAAACCTACGTCCACGCCCACCCCCAGCACACCCGTCCCGCCATCGGCCACCGCGGCCCCAGTCGCCTCGCCTCCCACGATTGCCGCGTCGACGAGTCCATCTGCCGCGCCAAACTCCACGGCCACAGCACCCCACACAACGACGAAACCTGCAACGACCACGTCGGCAATGCCATCGGTCACCGCACCCGCTCCAGCGCCCACGTTTGCGACATCGGGAAGCGCGTCATGCAATGGCAACACATGCACGCTTTCATTCGGTGCAGCGCCTCCACCCCCTGCGGGCGCGAGGGTTTGTCTCAACGCTCCCACTGCGGCATCCGAGCTTTACGGCGCTACGCCGACATGCAGGCTCGGGGACGCGTCGGGCCGCTGCGTGCGTTCGGACAAGGTCGCGCTCGTGGCGCTGTCTGGTGGGGTTTCGTGGCGGGTGTGCAATTGAGGCGGAGATCCATCGCATCGAGCGCTCCGCATACAGGATTGCTTTGACCCGCTGGTCGCTCATTCCAATGACCACATGCCCATGGCCACTGCATCCGCAATAAGCTAGGCGCCTGCGGATTACTTGTAGTAACCGAGGATGACCATGTAGACCCAGCCATTCGAGCCGGTACTCGAGTCGACGTTGTTGAAGTCGATCTTGCCATTCGGCTTGAGGGGAATGACCTGGCTGGAGTACCAACTGCCATAACTCGAGGTCCAACCATCACTTTGACCATGATACGTGAGCATCACGCATGGGCGGTTCAATGCGCCAAACGTGACGCTTGGCTGCTGGCCATTCACTCGATCCAGAGCGTGTCGTACGCGTAGGCCGCTGCCGATGCAGAAGCTACGAGGGCAAGTGGCGTCCCAACGTAAAGGAAAACGCGACGTTTCCAGCCTCTAGGGGCGTCGAAGGAGAATTTGAAGTTGATGTCCATGATTCTACCGCTCCGGTTCAAGGCGCAAAAGTACAATTGCCGAAGTTGCTCTGACCGAATACGCAGATTTGGGATTCGCCGCCCGACGAACTGCTCGAGCTACTCGAAGAGCTTGAAGTGCTCGCCGAACTCGAACTGCCGCTGATCTCATCGTGGTGGCGCACTTCGGGGGCGCATCCGGTCAGCGTCTTTCCGACGAGAGCCAGACACGCGAGCGTGCGCAGCAGGCTGAGTTTTTTGAGCCGTGGGGCAACTATTCTATGAAATCTCATGTCGTGTTTCCTTTGCTTCACTTGATCCGTTGAGCCGTGAGGCGGTGCACTGAAGGCAGGATGATCCCAGGTTGCGAAGGACCGAACCAGAGAATCGAATTCCCATTGCGGTGCCCCTTGAGTCGAATCTTCGTGTTTGCCTCCACCTTGAGCAAAGTCTTTGTGCTTGCCGTCGCAGCGTTGCAGAACGTGGTCGTGCCATCGCACGCGGTCGCTCCTCCGATTCCTGTGGTCGCAGCCAGGGGACTCCTCGATTGGGGCACCTCGACGGCGTTCGTGTCGTCCCAGAGACTGATCTGCACTTGATCAGGGGACACCGTCGTCGATAGGGACGCGACACCTTCGACAAGCCACGTTCCCGGAGACAGATCCAGGCTGAGGCTTTGGTACACGAGATCCTGATAAAGCACGCCAGTCTCCGTCTCGTTGCTTTCGGCGACAAGGTACGTGGGCGTTTTCTCTTCGAGCGCCATCAGGCGGGTGTCGAGCGCGCTGAAGTTTCCGTTCAAATCGGCGGCCGACAACGTATCGCCATCTTTGAAGGTATGGAGCGTCGGTCCGGCATAACCGATCGCTGCTGCACCAAGAACGGCAACGGAGATCGTCGCTGCTGCGAAAACACGCTTCTGTCGCGCTCCGAGCGCAAGACCAAAACCTTTGATATCGAGTTTCATCGGGTGGTTTCCTTTCTCATCTCAATGACGTCACGCTTTTCGAGCGCGCTTGCATTGGCTTGAGCAGCTATCGTGCCAGCCTCGTTGGGTCGATTTTGCGGCGTCAACGCAGTTCCGCACGGGCGTTGACGCGTCAGCGGGCGACAATTGACGTCAATGGGTGTCAGCGGACCGTGTCGGCGCGCGAGCTTGGAAAAGAACGGGGCTCGACCCGCTGGACGCTCATTCCAATGACCAAACGGCCATTGCAACAGCGCCCGCACCCAAAGCATTCTGCGCGCCCGGTTTTGCCAACGCAGGCCCGAAGGTTCGCTCTGTAAAACGCACCAGCGTGATCACGTCCGCACGAATCGATACGGGGCCGGCAATGACGAATTCGGTCCCGATGCGCAGACTTCCCGCCAACGCCAGGTGAAGCGTATCGGTTTGCGGAGCATTGGGTAATGGTTCGGTCAAGAGAAACGTCGTGGCCAATCCGCCGCAAAGACGAAGGCCATAGACATGGCACAAGGAAACGAAGACGGGAACCGATTGCAGCGCTGGCTGCGGTGCCCATGCGCCATCGAATTCCAATCGAAAATCAGGCACGGCGGAAAACGGGACGACACTCAGCGCTAGGTAGGGCCCCGGATGAGCTTCCGGCCTATGCGTCATTCCCACAAAAACGCCCGCGCCAAGGGATACGCGAGGAATGGGCGGTGCCGGAAGCGTAATGCGTGGCGGTTGGATTGCGGGCGCGGGACAGGTCGGACACGTAGGGCAGGACGAACACGCGGGACACGCGGGACAAGGCTCGGGCGGCGGTGGTTTGTCGAACGCGCCCAGGAGCTTTGCCGACGCGAGTGCCGTTTCGTAAAGCACGCGGTGACATTCGGTCTTGGGTCCGAACCGCTCGTGGTAGTCTCGGT
>CAZETM010000780.1:0-4739 GCA_964514885.1 uncultured Polyangium sp.
GGAACGAGCGAGCCAGCCATGAGCGGCCAAGTGTTGTAATTCAAACCCGCTTTGAGACCCGCGACAAACCCACCCAGGGCAATTTGCAACAATGACAAACCAACGATGGTCAGCGCCATTTGGCTCGCGCTAGAACTGAGCACGTTTCGCGCGCCACGACCCATCCCGAGGGCCGTCCAAATGATGGCCGCATAAATGGCCATCGCGAGCGTCAAGTGCGCGGCCAAGCGGTAGTGACTCACGTCGACACGATCGACGAGACCGCTCTTGACCATGTACCAACCAAGCGCTCCTTGTAGCCCACCCAGGACAAACAGCCCCACGAGTCGCCCGATGAACGCTCGTTCGATTCGGCGCGTGGCCAAGAAGAACACGAATGGAATGAAAAACGCGACTCCGATGAATCGGCCCAGAAACCGGTGCGACCATTCCCACCAATAAATGAACTTGAAGGAATCGAGGCTCATTCCTTTGTTCACCAACTTGTATTCGGGAATGGCCTGGTATTTGGCGAATGCATCGTGCCAGTCGGCGTCGCCAAGCGGAGGGATCGCGCCGAGGATGGGCTTCCATTCGGTGATCGACAAACCCGAATCGGTCATGCGGGTAGCGCCACCCACGATGACCATGGCAAACACGAGGGCCGCGACAACGTAGAGCCACCGGCGAATCCATGGCCGGGCTGCCACTTGTCTCGGCGTTGCGATCCCTTGCATGGGCGACCTGATAGCGGCTCGCGGGGGCAAGGGCAAGGGCGGTTAGGTCGTTCTATAGGTACGTTGCCGTTGCGCGTGGGTCGATGCGCAGGCGATTTGTATATGTTCGGGCGAATTTGGAGGCGAGGGATTGGCCTGGTGGATGCATTGGATCCGTTCGCAGGCGCGATTTCGGCGATGAGCGTGTGGGCGTGGGAGTGAACGGGCTACTTGGATGCTGCGCCGAGAAATCGATTCGGTTCAGGTCTTTGCGCGCGTCGTCTGCGGTTTCGCAGCCTTGGCCGCATCTTTCACGGCTTTGGTCAATTCGCGGCGCAGCTTCACGACGTCAGCGATCGGAAGCTTGCGAACGAGTTCTGCGACTTGATCATGTTCGCTCTCGGTGGGAGCCGCGACGATATAAAGCGGCGACAGACCAAGACCCTTCGCGAGCCGCGAAATGGTTTGGATGGTAATCGACGCAAGGCCGTGTTCGACGCTGGAAAGGTGTCCTTTCGATAATTCGGAGGCATCGGCGAGGTCCGCGAGGGACATGTTTCGTTCGAGGCGCAGCGTACGAAGCCGCTCGCCGATCTTGAGTGCGTAAGTGTCCGGTGAAGTTCTTCTCGGCATAACGGTGACCGTACCAGAGCTTGCTTGGAAGACAAGCGAAAATAGCGGGATTGAAAAGGGTTCGCCCGTTTGTCGGATTCAGCACGCGCGAACCCATCGTTCGTTGAGGTTTACGTGGGTGAACGCACGCACTTTTCGACAAACCGGGTCGATTTGGGGGATGGACGGCAGGGCATGAGGCGTGGTAGGCGCAGCGTTTTGTCGTGGAAGTGGCGCACCACGACGAGGTCCCAAGCTTCTTCGTCGAGCGCTTCCGGTGCGTTGCGGACGCCTTCACGGTTGGCAACGATGTCACTGCGTGACGCGGCGATGGACGTGTGGGCGTGGGAGTGAGCGGGTTACTTGGGAGGTAGAAGAAGTTGGTGCACTGGGCAAACTGGCGAAGGGGAACGCCTGACGCGGCGAGAGCTTTCGCGCCGGCAGTGAAACGAGCGTTGCGATTGTGACGCGTCTCTCCATCGTCCCAGACCAGATCGGCTCCGGCGGTGGTCATTTTTTTAAGCTCGCGGTTCATCTTTTGCGACACCGTCACTTTCTCCGCGCCGCGTCTAAACAGCTATTGAAAATTCTTCACTTTCTCGCCCGACAGACAATAACTTTAACTCCCCACCGCCACTTTCTTGCTCTCGACTCTAAACACGTATTCAAATACTGTTGAGTTGCTCACGCGAACCTCAAAACACGACCTCTCGATCAGCTCAAATAGTTCGCGCCGACAGTGAAACTTGGATTTTGTTGTGAAGTTCTTCACCGCCGTTTCCAAAAAGCCTTGGAATCGGCGACGTATGCGACATCAACGCGTCGGCTTGAGCTTGAACGCTCCACAGCCAGGGTAGTCGATCTTGCCAGCAAACAATGAATTGTCCGCCGAGATCTCTCCCTCCATCGGCACCATCAAGTAATGGTCTGGCCGGGCAATCCATTGGCTCGGATCGAATCGCACCCTACGCGTCTCCGGATCGAATGTGCCCGTAATGATGTACGAACCATCCGCGCCCGAGGCCGAATGAGTGAAATCAAAAATTGCCCGCACCACTCGACCTCGAACGTCCAGGATACGCAACGCCATTCCTGTATTGCCCTGCGTGCAATCGTAATTGCCTACCCACGTCCGCAATTTCTCGAATGGGTTTGGCGGAGGAAGCGCTTGCGGCTCCCACCCGTCCGAAGGTGCCGGACCTTGCCGAACGATAACCTCCGGCGGTGGGGACGAAGGATCCGTCGAGGGAACGTAAATGCATACCCCCGGAACCTCCGACTCGACCACCTCCTCCTCGGTCATGGGCTGCACCTCGGAAGGCATCGCGTCCACGTGGCTTCGCACCATCCACGGCTGGCTCGCGCATCCCAGACTCCCTAGGGATGCGGCCAAGACAAACACTACGTTCTTTGAAAAGAACAACCTCGTCATCCCCGACTGCGATGTGTTTCCCATCGTGTGCCTCCCAGGATCGAGCGTCCGACGCGCAGCAAGTTTGCTCGAGGTCGACAATGACGTCTGTACCTACGAACAAGTTCCCGAAGGCCAACCGTAGCGCACTTCGAGCCTCAGCAAAACTCGTTGCGCTTCAACTCGTCGGGCATGATGACCAGAGCGGAGATGTGCCGCACCGGAAGGCTGCATCCGAGGATGCACGCAGCGCGCGGGCAAGGTAGATGGCAGGCATGGAGATCATCCTGATTCGACACGGAGAGGCCGTCGAGGCTGCGCCAGGACTCGGTGATGCAGGCCGATGGCTCACGGAGAAAGGCCGACGCATGACGCGCAAAGTGGGCAAGTGGCTCGACAAGCGCAAGTCGCGTAGGCCCGAGACGATCTGGACTTCGAGTCTCGTACGGTCGGTTCAGTCCGCTGAAATCATCGCGCGCGAAGTGGACATGAAGGGCGAGATCATCGCGCAGGCCGAGCTTCTTCCAGGCGCCGATCCCGCTGCCCTCGTGCGTCTCGTGGCTTCTTACGAAGGCTCAGGACCGCTCGCGCTGGTGGGTCACGAACCCGGGCTGTCGTTTTTCGCTCGGCACTTGATCGGCTCCGACGTGCCCCTTCCAGGCCTCAAGAAAAGCGGCATCTACGCCATTCGTTACTTGCCGACCGAGACCGAGGACAAACCCGCCGAGATCGAGTTTCGTTTCCTGCTCGTGCCGAAGAACATGGAAGTCGTTCGGTCACTCGAGCCCACCGAAGACGTGGCCATGGCCGCGAGCTAATCCCTCAACCCGCGCGTTTCACCACCGCTTCGAGCACGTCGACATCGCGCACGCCATCAGCCTCAGCGCGATACGACAGCACGAGGCGATGGCGAAGTGCAGGCACCACCATCGCGCGGATATCGTCCACGTCCGCGGCTGCTTCACCACGCAACGCCGCTCGCGCTTTCGCCGCTAGCACCAACGCTTGGCTCCCGCGAGGCCCCGCGCCATACCGCACGTACTCCTTGACCTCACGCACCACTTTGTCGCCTCCCGGGCGCGTTGCGCGACTCAGCGACACCGCCAAAGCCACCGCTTCGTCCGTCACGGGAATCCGCGGCACCAGGTTGCCGATCGCAATCACGTCGGCTCCGTGCAAGACCGGTTCGATCGTCAGCGCTTTGCCGCTCGTGGTCCTTCGTGCGACCTCGCGTTCTTCATCTTCGCTGGGATATCCCACGTGGATCTCCAGCAAAAAACGATCGAGCTGCGCTTCGGGGAGCGGGTACGTGCCTTCCTGTTCGATGGGGTTTCGCGTGGCAAACACTTGAAAAGGCTGCGGTAGGTTATGCGTTTCCGTTCCGACGGTGACCTTGCGCTCTTGCATCGCTTCGAGCAGCGCGGCCTGTGTTTTCGGCGGCGTGCGGTTGATCTCGTCGGCCAGGATCAAGTTGTGAAAGATCGGTCCCGGCATGAACTTCAGCGAGCGATTGCCGTGTTGTTCGTGAAGAACATCGGTGCCCGTGATGTCCGCGGGAAGCAGATCCGGCGTGAATTGTACGCGGCCGAAAGAAAGGTCGAGCGCCTTCGCGAGTGACGCGACGAGCAACGTTTTCGCCAGACCCGGCACACCCACCAGCAGCGCATGTCCTCGAGCGACGAGGGTCACGAGCATCGCTTCGACGACGGCTTCTTGTCCCACCACGACTTTCGCCACGGCCGCTCGTAACGCGCCTGCGGAGACGCGAGTCTTCTCGAGTAGCTCGATGTCGGAGTGGGTCACTTCGTCGGGCGCTGTGGCTTGTTTGGTCATGCGGAGTTAGTTGGCCTCGTACCGCTTCTGCCCCTTTCGAGCAAGTCATTGCTCAAACGGGTCGCGTTGTGGCGTTGTGGGATAGATTGTGGGATAGTCGCGGCCGATGCCCCCGAAGACTGAATCCCGCGAGACCAAGGAGCCGCGGGAGGTAACGACGTACGCCGCGCCTACGCCGAGCGTTGTCG
>CAZETM010000781.1:0-4736 GCA_964514885.1 uncultured Polyangium sp.
TCTACGATTCCTTCGAAGACGCGATCATTCTGCAGTTCTGCCACCGCATCCGACGCAGGACGCGCCGGAGCCATCTGCGCCCTCATCATCGATGCCGCGTCGCCCATCATTTGGAGCGCCTCGGATGCCCCAACCACCGACGATGCACCCATCGATCCCCACGTCTCCAAAGCATTCGCGCACGCTCATGAGCTCGGTATCTCGTGGCTCGAATTGCTAAAACACCAGCCCGGTACACTGCTATTCACCGAGCCGAAGGAATCCAGCCCCGCCGACGAATCAGTCCGTACGCTGCGTTTGGTGCCTCCCGTCGACGACCTCGCCGGATTGACTCGTGAAGAACGAAAAATCATCGCCCGACGCGCAGAGCTGACGATCAACGCAATCGTCCGCGTACGCAAAAATCCTATTCTTGTCGAATTACATCGCGGCGTGCACCTCCACGAAGCAGTGCTCGACGAAAAACTCGGCTACCTCGCGCGCTCGTTCGCCACCATTTACGTATTGCTGTTGGTTTTTCCGGGACCATTCAACGAGCTTGGAGCAGAACGTGCCGTCGTACGAGCATTACCCACCATTGAGCGATTGGTAATCGCCTTGCCACCCGACGACAGCCCCACGGAGCACAAGACAGGTGCTGTCGTCGCTTTGCGTCCTCGCCGTCGCAAATAAGTCATTGCAACGAATGCGTGCGCACCGCATCCGCCGGTGGCTTGCCCGAAGCCACACTCGTTTCCACTTTACCGTCCAATAGCTTCACCGCGAGCGACCATGCTGTTTTACGTGGCAAACCCTTCGTCATCAGCCCCCGAGTCAGCTCGTCCGGCACAAAGCCGTCGATATTCATCCGATCTCGAACGTGTGTCAGTTCAGCCATCACCCCCACCGGACAACGCCATGCTTTCACTTCGCCAGCCGGTGGCACGCATATCGTCACCAAACGGCTCGTTTCTTCCTCGTATTCGTCAATCCCCATATCACTATCGTGCCGACTATGCGAGCCTTCAATCCAGACCACCTTCGTCTTGCCCGCGGATTTCTCCCGCACCGACGTTACATTGAATTCCTCGTAAATCCCGAATGCACCAGGATTGTATTCCCAGCCCACCTTGGCGACTGGCACAAATCCCTTCTCCCCTCGCGCCACCGCATACGTGAACGTCTGGAACAACGATACGCTCGCTTCCACGAATACAAGATCATCCCGACCGCTCTTGACGTCCTTCAATACCTCACACGTCCGCGGCTCCGTATCGTCCGCCTCAGGCTTCGCCAAACAAGCACAAACATCGCTGAGCGACGCCACCGGAGTTTGACAGGGTAGGGGCGCCGCGGCAGTCTTCACGTCCACCGCCGACGCATCCTTTTTCGCAATCTCCGCCAACCGCTTTTCGACCGTCTCGTTCGGCCGCAATTCGATCGACTTTCGATAATGCTCCACCGCCGTCTTGAAATCCTTCTTCTCTTCGGCAATTCGACCCAAATTGTAAAGGGCCATTCCCTTCAGCTTCGGGCTCGTCGTGCGCCCAAGCGCTTCCTCAGTCGCCTTTTTCGCCCGATCCAGCTCCCCCGCCTTGAATGCTGACACCCCAGATCAAGCAATGCCGGCGCATCTCCAGGCACCGCCTCGAGCGCCTTATCGAATTCCTTCATCGCCTCGGGAAACGTCGATTTCGACGCCAAACGTCGTCCTTCGGTCAGATGCTTACGATATTCGGCCATCTTCGCTGGATTCGGCGCCTCACGCGTCTTCGCCCGCTTTTTCTTTGGTAACGTCGCCGCTCCCGCCGATCCACTCGCCGCTGGCACAACGCTCGCCACCACTCGAGGCTCCGCGGCAGGCGATGGCAACGCAGACGACGATTTCTGCGCCGGCGCGTCATCACGACACCCCACCAATACAAAACTCACTCCAGCACAAACCAAGATTTTTTGAATAGGTCGCATCACCACCGTAACAAAAACCAAACGCGCTCCCGCGTCAAGAGTTTGTTTTTGTCCGTCGAAACAAGTATCATCAAGGCCCCCATTTGCCCCGGAGCCCTCATGCCCTTGCGACATGCACGACCCTCATTTCTCACGTTGCTCGCTTCGCTCGTCACCCTCGGCGTTGCTCAACATGCATCCGTCGCGCTCGCGGCGAATGTCACGCCCCACGAATCCATCACCTACGTCGACGGAAATCGGTCCGTCGTCGCCGAACTTCGAGGCCCGATGGAAGTCGACTCGCACGGACGAAAACGCTGGCCTGTGCGTATCGCCATCGGCTCGAAAATCATCGACAGCTCGGTCGATCACCTGGCGATCGTCCGCATCGATCCCAATAATAAAAATGCTCTGCAACAGGCGAATCTACGCATCGTCCAACCACTCATGCCTTCCATCGGCATCTATTCCGTCGAATCTCTAGGCGACGAAAATGGTCTCGACATCGCCGTTCGGTTGGCCAAACCCGCCGCCAAGTTCGTCGGTATTCGAGACGCAATTCCCAATCTATACTTGCGCATCAAACCGCTCGGAGAGCCGTTTGTTCCCAACGATCCTCGTTTTCCCGCACAATGGTTCTTTGACGACAAACGTTTGCACATGACCGAAGCTTGGGGCATCACCCAAGGCGATCCGAATACCAGCATCGTCGTCATCGATACGGGATGCGACATCACCCATCCGGACCTCGCCGACAAACTCGACCCCGGCCTCGACGTCATCGATAACGATGACGATCCCAGCTACGATCCCATTTACACCGATAATGCCCATGGAACCGCTGCCGCAGGCCTCGTCGCCGCATCGACCAACAATGCCGAGGGCATTGCTGGCGCTTGCCCCGCTTGCCGTATGCGTTGTGTCCGCATGCTCTCCGATGTCGCGTTATCCCTCGACGCACACCTCAAAGCATTCAACTTCGCTTTCGACACCAACGCCGCCGTCGTCTCGAATAGCTGGGGCTTCGCCGATCCCATTCCGGTTCCCTCGTTGCTTCGCGATGCCATCAACAATTTGTTCGACAATGGCCGCGGAGGAAAAGGAACGCTCGTCTTCTTCGCCGCCGGCAACGAAGACCGCGAAGTCGCCGATAACGAATTGACCGCCGTACGAGGCGTCACGTCCATCGGCGCCATCAACAATTTCTTCGACAAAACGTTCTATACGAATTACGGCCCGTCCCTCGATCTCGTCGCTCCCGTCGGCACCTTGACCACCGATATCTTCGGCCCAGGAGGTTACGACCCAACCGATTACACGACGAAATTCGGCGGCACCTCGTCCGCATGCCCCGTCGCCGCAGGAGTCGCTGCGCTCGTCATGAGCGCCGCACCGAATAAAACAGCCGCCGAAATCCAAGAGATCCTCATTCGCACCGCACGCCCAGCTCCATACGCATCCCCAGACGCCAATGGACACGACCCCGTATTCGGCTATGGCATCATCAATCCAGTCGCCGCATTAAAAGATGCGCTCGGCATCGTCGACGAATTGCCCGATGCAGGACCCGACGCATCGCCCAACCCCAAACCCAACGAAGAAGCAGAAGCCTCGTGCGCATGTCGCATAGGCGCACGAAACTCCACCGCGGATTGGGTCACGTTTGGCTTTAATGCCGCCTTTGGCGTGATTTTGCTCGCCCGCCGCCGCGCTCGTCGATAAACGAAAGCAAGCGCAACTCCCAGCGTCCCCATTTCCACTCCGTTCGACTTCGGAACCGCCGAACAACCACAATCGCCCGGCTCTTCGGCAGGATCTCCACCGCCTACGCCGCTTCCACCCGCGCCGCTTCCACCCGCGCCACCAGTGGAACATCGAGCGATCTGCCGGTATTGTTCAAATACCCGTCGATAAAATACTCGAAGTCATAAAGCGACGAATCGAACGTTTCGGTCGCCCACACCGCCGTTCCTTCCGAAAATATGGTTCCTTGCTCGCGATCGTACGCCGCTTGAATGGCGTAAAAAAACTCGTGGCTGCCTAATATCCGAATTGAATTGCAGTCCATTCCCTGGTGTGTCTGGACGAGCTGCAACGGGCGCCAAGACGCTGCGAGCGAATTGGTTTGTCACGGTAAAAATGCCCAACGCATTCCGATCGTTCCCGAGCCCGACCCCATCATCGGAACCGATCCCGTCGTATTGCACGTCTCTTGAACCGTCGGCTCGTAATAATTGGTGATCGTCAGTTTCACCTTACGGCCATCAGCCTTTTGCAACACGTACACATTGCCAGTCATCTTCACGCACGTGCCAGGGTACTCCCAAAATGAGTGCAACGCCGTCGCCGGAGACCCCAATCCGGAACCTTCCGGAATGAGCTGGCAATCCGTTGTAAAGTATTCATCCTCGAGCAAAATCGCTGTGTCCGGCAAAGCCGTGGTCTCCTCGTACACCGCGCCATCCTTCAAACGCGCCACGGAAACACACGACGGCCCAGAATTGGCACTGTTGATCCGAATGACGAAGCGCCGAAACGCTATGTCCCAATCCATCGATGCCAAAGATTGCTCGTCGTGCATCTCGATTTTCTCGAGCCCCGTGTCCGAAAACTTCGCATACACGTACGATTGAGTCGGCGAAATCCCGCCCCCACGCGCGTCAATCGTCGACTTGAACCCCGCTCCATCCGCGTCGGTCGTAATCAATCCCGTCGCTGGCACCTTCAACAGGTTCATTGGCTGAATGACTTGAGCCCCACACGGGATGGGCATCTTAGGATCCGTACACACAGCCATCGGTCCGCCGCCG
>CAZETM010000782.1:0-4735 GCA_964514885.1 uncultured Polyangium sp.
TCGAAGCGCGCGCAAAGCGGCCCGAGCCGCCGCACGCAAACTGCGACAGCCTGCATTGGCCGCAGCATTTGAATTGTCGCACCTTTACGATAACCGATCCACATCTAGCACCGAGGCGCCAGCCGGCACGAATACGCCGTAGCAAAATGGCGACGGTACAGATCGGTGCCGACCAGGTGGAATACCGCAAAGTTCAACGCTGTGGTGCGGGGTAGAAGCGACCAGCTTGCACTCGTGTTAGAAAGCCACTCGTGAGTCGACGAGGCAAGGGGCACGGCTGCTGCTGGAACTGGACTACCAGGCGAAAACGGAAAGCGTGCCGCTGGAGGAACGAATCGGCTTGCTGTACGGTGCGTGGTTCCTGGTACCGTACGTGGCGTGGGAATCGAAGGAGGCAGCGGAGGAGTTCGCGGCGATTGTGAAGGGCGCGATGGGTGATGCTGGGGTGACGGAGGAGATGGTGAAGAGGTGGGCGGAGGGGCGAGCGGCGGCGAAGCCGGTGCGACGTCGCGGCCGGGCAACCGGTACACGGAGCGCTTGAGAGAGGGAATTGGAGATGATCGACAAGAAGACCAATGCATGGGCCCTTCGATATTCCTTGCCTCGCAAAGCAGATTTACCGAGCGACGAAATTATTGTCTATGTAAACGGCGGACGGTTGAGGATCAAACCGGGCGACAAGGTGGTCCTTCTTGAGCAAAGTCCACTAATGGGTCCACAATTCTATGCGTACACAACCGTAACGCGCGTGCAGCTTGTGCAAGTACCGGACGACGTGGTCTCGGACAACGTTGGCGAACGGAATGCACTGCAGCTAGCGCTGGATCTTCCCACCCGTCTAGACTCCCCGCGACAGCTACGAACCTTTGCGGAAAGCCTGCTCGCCGTCACCAACCACAAAGCGCCTGCAAAGCAATTTTTGCGTTCCACGATTAAAAAAATCCCGATTGATGACTATACGACGATCCTCGATGGCGAAATATTTCTCGCTCGAACGTTCTTTATCAAAACATACATCAACATGTCTCGCAAACTAAGGTTCGGCTTTCAGACCTATTGCATGAAACATGGATGTGATGTTGCTGCCCCGAATGTCCACTTTAAAGAACGAGCGCGCTTGATGGTTGATTTTATTAAAACGCAAATTCTTCCCATCGCAGAGTATCTTCTTCTCGCAAAACAAACTTACGACCGCATTGAGTGCGTGGAAAAGCCGGCTTTTGGCGACTTATTATCCTCATCGGACAATGGCCAGACTGTGCGCGCGTTGGGGGCTCTGGCTGCTCCCGCGCAACAAATCGTGGAATTGGCGCAAGGCCAGCAGGGAATTCTTGATATCATGGTGGATGAACTGTCAAAAACCTTCCAATTTCGCTTCGAGAGGTTGAGATGGACCGCAATTCAATGGTGACCCGCATCGGCACGTTTGCCGATGCAATCAAGAAACTGGACAGAAAAGAAGTTTTTGAGACGCCAAGCAGCGTGCTCGAAAGCAATACACTTTCGTTCTTGTACGAGATGGTCTGCTACTTCTACCTCATCTCGAACCTTCGAGGGGTGATTGAATTGCGCTATCGCAAAGCGACGAAAGGTCATGTATTTGCCCACCCAACAGGCAACAAGCCCAACTTTGCATATTTTTATGTCAGATTCGTAAATGGTAAATATTATGATATATGCCTAAATACTGGTATCTCCGACGTGTATCGCCGTGAGCGATACCCAGATATCTCGCTTCAAGTCCATAACGAAGCAGAAGTCCCAACCCATGAACGAATAGTCGCGATTTGGGATGCCAAACACAGAAGTAAAAATGATAAGGATGAAATTGTTGGCGGTGAATTTGAGAAATTTGTGCGCGACATGGCCGTACTCAAAGTTCAACGACCAGAGGCGGGTGACTTGCTAGAGTTGTCGTGCCCTGAAGCCTTCAACGTCTGTGCACTCATTACAAATGGCGAAATGCCTGGGGAACCAATAGAGCGCATGCTCGACTTGGGCTTCTCTTGCACCACCCACTTTGTCGGCGTACCTGGACAATTGCCAAGCCCGACTCGACAACAGCAACAGGAGCACGGTGCGAGCATGCAGTCGAGCCTGACTCCTGCTGCGCCGAGTTCCTTGTCTATATCTACGACATCGGCAGCATCGGCAGCCCTGTTTTCGGCGGAGAATGCTGGATCCCCTCCGTCGGCCACAAAAGAGGCATGTCCATAATATGATGGTAGGATATCATGTTCGTACGAGCAAACCCGGGATGCGCGAATGTACCTAACGAACCTTCACATCAAGAATCTCAAGCTGCTCCGCGAGTTTTCGTGGTCGTTCGAGCGCGACGGCAAACCGCGCATGTGGACGGTATTTCTCGGGGAGAACGGTCTGTGCAAGACAAGTCTGCTGCGCAGCATTGCCATGGCGGCCACGGGGTACGTTCGGGCGAACCAGCTCGCGGACGAACTCATTTCCTCGTTTCCGGACCGCCGGTTGGCAAAACCGACACGCGTCGCGATCCATGCTCAGTTTTCCTTCAGCGAAAAATATCACGAGTATCGAACTTATCCGGGGCTCGATGTAAAACCAGTCAGTCCGCCGATCATCGAGTCCGATTTGTATCTCGAGCCTGGCAACCGGCTCCTTGCCGGAGAATCACGCTACTCGAACTTCCCCATGACTGGTAAAGACCCTGTTGCCGAGGCTCGTATGGGCGATCTTGGGCACTGGTTTGTCGCGGGATATGGGGTCAATCGAATTCTTCACAAGCCGGGAGCGAGCGAGCTACACTCCGATCCTTTGATGGGGCGCCTTAACCCGCTTTTCGACAAAGGGGCTCCTTTCGGGACGAGTTTCATGGACGAACTCGAATATCGTGGAGAATACGTTAACACGCTCCGCGAAATTCTCAGCGGGGTGGATGAAACAGGGGAAACGACGGGGTTGTTGCCTCACGTGTCGGATATCGAACTTCGTGGACGCGGAGGCGTACGTTCAACGGCTGATTTCATTCAGCGCTACCGGATCGTGTTTAAGTTCAGGCTACAAGAAATGAAGGTTCCTGCCGTCTCCATGTCGCATGGCTATCAGGCGACGATGGCGTGGATTGCAGATCTCGTCGGGCAGATCTTCCTTGAAGCTAAGGGGCCGGTGCTTGCGACGGAAATGGAGGGCATCGTTTTGATCGACGAACTCGATTTGCACCTTCATCCGACATGGCAGGTCAAGATCGTGGGAGACCTCAAACGGGTTTTCCCACGTATCCAGTTCATTGCCACGACTCACTCGCCCATGGTTTTACCGGGGCTGAAGCAAGACGAAATTGTCCTACTCAAACAAGATGATGAGGGGAGCGTTTATCCTGAGCAAGCGCCCGAGACGCCGGCCCTGATGACGGGCAGTGACATGTACCGGACGTTTTTCGGGATCGATCGGCTGTATCCGGTTGAGTTGGGCGAAGCGCTTCGACGTTATGGGTTCCTCGTGGGCAATCCGCTGCGAACCGATGAGGAAGACAAGGAGATGCTCCAACTCCAACAGGTTCTGCGGAACCACGGTGTTGATCCAGGCTGGCAACACGTTGCGCGCGTGCCGCGTCCCCGCTACCCTGGCGTAGGAGGAGCGTCGTCGTGATCCGAATCGATCGCGGCGAGGAGCCGCAGAAGATTAAAGACGTTCGGAATATCGAATTGCCGCGCGTGGCTACCATTGCAGCGACAAAGCCACCAAGCAAGGATGAGATTGGCGAGAGATACAATGTAGTGAAGGGGGACCTTTGGGAATTACAGGGAGAGAAGTGCGCATATTGTGAAACCAAAACCCGATCCAAACGCAATGATGTCGAGCATTATCGGCCGAAAACAGAAGCGAATCGCGCACCAGGTTCATCAGACACACATGGGTATTGGTGGCTTGCGTGGTCGTGGTCGAATCTACTTTTTGCTTGCAGCAATTGCAACCAGCCACCCGCAAAAGGCATTAAGTTTCCGCTCGACATCGGCAGTGAATCGCTCGCCGCGTCGCAACACCCTCCCGGCAAGGAATTTCCGCTCCTCATCGATCCCGCCGAGGAAAACGGCATTTCATTCATCCAATTCAAGCCCGTTACCCGGGTAGGCAAGGAGGTTTGGGTGCCGACGGCGCGCAACGGACATCCGCGAGGCGATGCAACCATTCGGATCTGTAACCTGGATGCTCCGGACTTGATTACAGCCTACACATCGCACATCGAGCAGACGGTCAAGAAAAACGAATGGGATCCGTTCAAAGCGCTTCTTCCCCACAATGACCGGACACCTGCCGATCGAACTGCTATATGGGAAGCTTGGGAATGTATGCTGATTCGCTTGTTGTCACCTCATCTTCCGTACGTTGGCCTTTCTTACGACGCCCTTGACCGTTTCCTTCCCGTAGCCGACCGTGAGCGCTGGGGCGTTTCCTTGCGCCTACCTTGACCACGCCATGACCATGCCGACGATCCTCGACGCCTTCGACCTCCGGCAAGAGCCATTTCATGAGCTTCCTGGGCATGTTGCTCGAGGACGAAGCGGTCGCGTGGAAAAAGGGGGATCCGCTCATTGCAGCGCTCGACAGGGATCACCGCGAATGGATCAAGGGCGCCCATTTCCTTGTCGTGCGCTTGCACATGCCATGGGCGCCTCAGAGCGTTACCTTGGCGTCCCGATACCTTGCCTTGGACCCCGCGAGCTCTGCATGGGCGCGGCAACGGTCTGCATTGACAGGC
>CAZETM010000783.1:0-4727 GCA_964514885.1 uncultured Polyangium sp.
GCAAAAACCCCTTCGATATACTCGCGCAGCGCCAAGAAGAGGGGCCACCAGAGGTGCGGACCCGTCTGCATTCGTGCCAAAAATTGCCGAATGACGCACTGGCCAACCTCCTTGTATCATTTGGTGTGAACCTGAACGCCACAGGAGATCCTCCAACCGCAGGTCAGCTTTTCAAGGACGGCAGTGGGGCCCTCGGAGCAGCGAACCATGATGCGCGCGTCGGTGAGGCCATTGTCTGGACCAATGCCGGGGCGGCAAAACTCTTCGACATTTTCGTACAAGCCGCGCCCGAGATAATCAGCCATTTGCCCACCGTGCCTCGATGCACGGTGAACGGTATCGGAGCAGCGATGTTCGATGCGCAAAACCGATGCAACGTGAAAGCGATTTCCTGCATTACTGGACGTCCCGCGACTGCGGAGCACGTAGCCGCTTGCAATGCGGTGGTAAAATCGGCATCCGATATCGAAAATGGAAAGAGGATTGCGGTCGCAACGCTCATGTCCGCCGCCCATTCGTGCGAGTGAGGAGAATTTCCATGGTCGACGATAAGCTCAAGCATCTCGAAGGGACTGCTCGGCGGAGCTTCCTACGTTGGAGCGTCGCCGCAGGCGCCGTTCTCGCCCTGGATCGTAGCAAAGTACTCGACGCCATCGCCGATTCAGCCGGCAGCGCCATGGCCGATGAAGCCTCCTGCGCCGCAACCAATCGTTCGGTGCATCTGGTGGCTGGTAATGGTGGGTTCGCCTGGTTTCAACTTCTATGGCCGCATGTGGAAGTCGCCAAAGCCAACAATCCCAAATTTGCATTTCATGCGAACGGCAAATTCACCGAAGCCCTGGACACCGACCGATCGTTTATTCACGTTCCCGAAGCCCCCTGGCAAAACCTCGATAAACGCCGACGTATATCGGCATTCATGGCTGGAGTGAATCAAACTCATCAATCTACGCCCGACTCCGCCGCCACGCTCGGTAATGGCATTGGCCTACTGGCTGCCGTTGCAGCTATCCAGCGCACGACGCCTTCGCTTTTGCCCGTGATTGGCATCAATCCATTCCCCTACGGATCCGCACCGGGGGCTCCGCAGGTGGCGACGGTGAGCGATGCCGACGGCATGGTACAGCTTTTTAACAGCGCCGCATCGAAACAGACACTGGCCGTGGAGAGCGACGCAGCACTTTTCGAGGCGTATTATCATGCTTTCATCAGACTCCATGCTGCCGCCGATCGACCGACCTTCGCTCGCTCGTTCCGAATTGGCAAGACCAGCGCCAACTTCCTGGGCAAAAACCTGGCTGCTCAGCTCGCCCCGTCGATGGATGATCTCACACGTTACGACCTTGCGGGCGGTACAGAAACAAAAATCGCCGAAATCGGCAAGGCCCTCGTTACAACTGCAAAAGCATTCAAGCTGGGTCTCACTCAAAGCGTCATCATCCCTGTAATGCGGGATGATCCACATGGTGCATTTGCCGCGGCGAACTTGCCGAACCTCCAAAAGACCGTGTCACAACTGGGTAAGGTGCTGAATGAGTTTATGAATGACCTGCTGGCCATTCCCGATCCTTTGTGCACCGCACGCTCTCTGGCCGATAATGTCGTCATCACGGTACACGGTGATACGCCCAAAGATCCGCTGCAGAACGAGGCCTGGCCAGACGGCACGCCAAACAACTCCAACTGGATTTACGTCATGGGCAACGGCCGCTTGAAAACTGGTTGGTTTGGCGGCGTTAGGGCCAATGGCACCACAGACGGGTTCGATCCGACTACGGGCGAAACAGTTCCCAACCAACAAAGTGCAGCCACGAGCGCCGCAGCCGGGGCCGCCGTGGCCTTCGCCATCGCAAAGGGCGACATGCGCCGCGTACAGGACTTCTACAATGGGCCGAGCATCGTGGGCATTGTCAACCAACAATCGGTATGATTGTTCGCTCGTAGCCATCGAAACCACCGCGTCGCGCCTATACCCACGGACAGGACCAAGCGAAATCAATTCATCACCGAGCATAATGGCGGTCGGCAAGCGCTTCGAGCTCGGCCATGAATGCATGCAAACTTGGCGATTGAGACCGAGCACGTGACGGATCGAATGCCTCCACGGCGTCACGATGCGTCCACTCACGCGGCATGAGCACACAGCGATTCAATACGTGTTTCGGATAATTCGACGAGGGATCGTTTTTGGCTCCCCATAAATCGTCGCATTGCTTGTCGGAAGCAAGCGGATGCATTCTCAGGGAAACATCAGCCAAGAGCCACGATTCGACCATTTCGCGCGCAATGCCAATCGCGGTACGATGATCCACGCCGGATGACGATATACCTTCCTTCAATTCACGAAGACGCGTGTTCCCATCGTGATCGGCATCCAAAAGCAGCACTGCGCCATAAACGGTCGATTCATTCGCCTCCAGGGCAATGACGCGCGCCTTTTCCACATGCCCGCGCGCTTTCCTTTGCGGCGATAGACGAACATGTCGCCAATACTTGATTGCGACGTTCTTTGCCACTTCGTCGCCAAAAATCTGTTGAATGATTGTTCGTACGACCCCCGGAGATTCAGCACCGGGAATGTCATCACGTGCTTCTGACGGGCCGTCGACGACGACAAGGAGAAACGGCACGTCGGATTTCATGATTTATTTGCGTTCGCGCGCCCGAGTCGGAGCAAACCATCCGGACCGTGGAGACTCATCACTTCACTCGGGTACAAATTCTTTTCTTCAACGATGCGGCGAATCTCGTCAGGAGCAGGCGCTTGCACATGTCCGCCATGCTCATCACGCGTCGTGATCCGAATGGCGTCATGCGGCACGATATCGAGCCACCAGGCTTGATGGGTCGTCAGAATGAGCTGTTGGTTGCGACTACGCACTGCTGCAAGCAAAACGCGCATCATATCGAGCATGATCGTTTCGTTGAGGCCATTCTCGGGTTCTTCCAGCAAGAGCAAACCCCCTTCGGGACTCGCATAAACGTGGGCCAGGTGGGCGAGTGCTAGAAGCAGCCCGGCACTTGCATTCGATGTCCATATCCTGGGATTGCCGGACGTTTCGATGGCGACATTCAAATCGCGCGTCCGCGTGACTTTCCGTTTCTTCTGCTTCTGGGGTTCTTTGTGAACGACCGAGCCATCTTGTTTGATGGTAAGGCTGGGGTACGTCCACTCCTCGGTTTCTGCACCTGCCTCGACACGCACGCGTCGAAAATGCGGAAAGAGTTTCCTGCATTCTGCGTCGAGACGTTCGATCGTTCCATCGCGACGATTGACGATTTCTATTAGCCAATTCGCCCAACCATAACCTGTTCGCGTCGGTCGCTTGAGTTTCGTCGGGGCAGTCTTAGCAAGCGATGGCGATTGAAACAGATATCCAGGCGGCACTCGAAAATGCTTCGTCGCCATCGTCGGTTCGAAAATAGATGTGGGTACGTCGCTCTCGAGTTGCCATTGCTTGGTTTCAATCTGCCCGAATGATCGATAAGCCAGCCGCTCCGACGTTGTGAACGTTTGTCCCGACGCTTCGAGGATTCTTGTGCGAGGTTTCCAAATCCACGTTTCCCCCGAGCTGGACAAGCGTTCTTCCGGCCCGCTGG
Source organism: uncultured Polyangium sp. (assembly GCA_964514885.1). Taxonomy (GTDB): domain Bacteria; phylum Myxococcota_A; class Polyangia; order Polyangiales; family Polyangiaceae; genus Polyangium. The sequence continues at coordinate 3,601 of CAZETM010000783.1, forward strand.
GATCCATCACGAGTTCGTGTTCCCATAACGTCCCGTCGACATCCCAAATGCAACGAAATCGCGTCGCGGACTCACCCGTCGCATAAAAATCGTCACGTTCGAGCACTGCACGAAACCCGAGGCGTTGCACAAGCCCGTACAAGTACATCGCTTCGAGAAGCGTCGATTTTCCCGTATCATTCAGGCCGACCAGGACGTTCACTTCGGGGTGAAGTCGCAGCTCTGCTTTCCGAAACAAGCGAAAGTTCTGCACTTCGAACGAGCAGAGCCGCACCGTCTTTCGTTCGTTTTTTGCGCTTTCGTTCATATCCACGCGTCCCGGTTCGACATCACCCGCGATGTTACCCTCGACTTGCCTCGCGCGCAAAGAAATGGCGGGTGAACCATCCCGCCCCTCGCACAGGAATCTGCTCCCCGCCGGCCATCAATGACGCATTGAGGAGCCAAACGAGGCGTCAAATCAGCAATGCACATCAGTGTCTTATTGATGCGGTTTGCTGCGTGCTCACTACGTATTGGTATTGCTCTTCCGCGCCGACTTACGCGATTGCAATGCCGGCACGTACTGATCCACGTCATCCATCCACAACCACATACCCACGCGGCGCAGTTCCTTATGTCGCATTGCCACGAGCAGCGAAGCGACGCAGCAAGGGTGCAAGCTCGGTCGACGTCACCTGCGAGGCGACGACGGCAACCCGAGGACCATGCCAGCGTCGGTTCAGCCCGTCGTCACCCTTCGTCCGACCCCTTCGCCGTCGTAATGCCGTGGCGCTTCAAGTACGTGCGCACATGCGCGCGCTCCATGCCCGCACGGCGCGCAATCTCCGAGATGTTGCCCTTCGCCTCTTCGTACAACGATGCGAAATACTCACGCTCGAATCGCGCCAACACGTCGTGCTTCGCGTCCTGAAATGCTTTGCCTTTGAACGAAGGCAACGCTTCTCCGCCCGCTGAAACCGATGACGCGTGCGCACCGAAATGCGGCTCGTGCATCTCCGTGAGCGCTCCCAAATGCGCCGCGATGTCCAGCTCCTCCGTCTCGTTCGACAATGCATACGCAACAGCGACGGCGTTCTTCAGCTCGCGCACGTTGCCCGGCCAATCGTGACGCATGAGTCGCTCGA
>CAZETM010000784.1:0-4726 GCA_964514885.1 uncultured Polyangium sp.
CGACCCCTGAATTCTCGCCGTTGCCCGGAGCGATTCCGGTATCTACGCCTGGCGGAGGGTTAGCACCATGAAATACAAATACATGAGCGGTATCGAAGTGATGGAAGGAGACGTCGTTGCGGTCCACCACAATCGTGAAGCCGTGGAGGGTGTCGTTCTCAAGGTGATCCTTCCCAATACACCGGACGCTGAGGAATGGGAATCGCCCAACGGTGGCGTCCTGATTGAAGGCGGTGGCCTGGGTCTCTTCGTCCAGATTCACCCGGAAGATGCCGAAGATATTGTCTTTGTGCGTCGCGCGAATGGCAAACCATGAGCGCCACGCTTTGTACACGGTGACCGATCCGGGGCAAGCAAGTACGACGACGAGGAAGGCGGCAAGAAGAAAAGCCCTACCGGTACCGGTGGCCCGACGACGTCCGCGATGACGTGCTGGCGAGGCTCATCGAGCTGAATCGAGTGCGCGCGGAAAGACGAACGCAAGCGCGGCGTGGCCGTGGTGAAACGCGCGAAGGTGGAGGATGACGGGGAGGAAGGGTGAAAAAGTAGCGCTGACATGGGTCAACGTGGTAAAGGATGTCGCTTGCGAGGTTTTGTGTGATTGATGCGTCCGTGAACGAGATGTCGGGAGAAGTCCCTGGTCCGAAGAAGAGCGTGCCGGGTCCCCGCTTCAAGTCCATCGAAATCAAGGCGTTTCGAGGGTTGCGGGACGTTCGTCTGGATGGACTTTCCCGCGTGAACATCCTCGCTGGCAAGAACAACGCCGGCAAGACGAGCGTTCTCGAGGCTGTGGCGGCGTGTTGCCACCCTGTCGATGGGAAAGCGTGGCTCGACATGGTTGTGCGTCGAGGTTCCCGGATCCCTCTCGACCAGCAACTCCGCCACCTTTTTCCCAGCAATCCGGATGGGTTCCCCGTGCACAACATCGAACTGAGCTACGAACGAGTAGGCAGTCCGCCGCAGTGGCGTGTCGAGGCTCGGTTGGCCCAGCAGCAGGAAGTCGCGTCCGACGAGACGACCGATGAGGACCTGTCTTTTGCCTCGGCTACGCGTTCGGTAACTCGAATAGGGCTATACCTAGAGCCGGTCGGGGCTGCACCGGAAAGCGCGTTGCGTGCGCATAGCGAATTCACGGTCCGTGTAGGAGCGCACGTTCCAAAAGTTCGCTCGCTGGAGGACGTGTCGACTGTATCGGTAACTTCCCAGACGCACCGTTCGGAAGCATATCAGATTGTTTTGTTGGCTGGTTTAGACGATCTCGACGCACGTGTGAGTCTCCTATCGCTGCTCCAGCAATTCGATGAAGGTGTACAGCAGATCGAAGTTATGGATCCGACCGGGGTTCGATCGGCGATCCGCGTTTGGCACAAGAAAACGGGGCCGACGCCCATTTCGGTATTTGGTGATGGTTTTCGCCGGGTGCTGACGTATGCGCTGGCGCTCTTTCGTTGCCGAGACGGTGGGGTATTGCTTATCGACGAGATTGAAACGGCCATTCATTATTCGGCGCTTCGCGACGTGTATACGTGGCTGGTTCGTGCGTGCGAAGAGTACAATGTGCAGCTCTTCGTGACGACGCATAGCTTGGAGGCGATTGATGCGTTGCTGTCCGCTACGCCGGAGAAGCTGGATACGTCCTTCTTTCGCCTGGGGGTGCAAGAGGGGCAAACACAGGTGATTCGCTTCGACGAAGAGGAGCTGCGGGCGCTACGTGAGCAGTTTGGTGACGAGGTCCGGGGATGAGCAAGCGATATGGGATGCTGGTCGTGGAGGGACCGCATGATCGGGCGTTCGTATGCCGCACGCTAGAGTGTTTGGGCTTTACACGCTTCGATGGTCGACAGAGCGGGCTCGATAGCATCTGGTCCGACTGGAAGCCGAGCTATCCGAAGTATGAGCACCTCTACTTGCCGCTGGACATGCCCAGCATTCTGGACACGGAGAGTTGGTCCATCGCGGTTATGGTTGCCGGAGGTGGCGAGCTGTGGTCCAAGAAGGCGAAAGGTTTTGCTTTGCGGCTGCGCAACAAATCGACCTTCATGAATACGCTGCGAAATAACGGCGCTTTCGCCTTCATCCTCGATGCGGACGACGAGGCTCCCAATGATTTGGCAAAGCGACTTCAGGACATCTATGCCGACGTGTGGCCTCAATTTCCGGTTGCCGCCGGAGTGGTCGCACTGGGGCAGCCACGGGTAGGATGCTTCGTGATTCCAAACAATGCCGAACGTGGAACGATTGAAAGCGTTTTGCTCCCTCTCGGGAAAACCAACCATGGGCAACTGCTCGAACATGCACGTCGCTTCGTGGACGGATGCGAGCCCGCATTGAAGAAGCACTTTAAGCCTTTTGATGACCTCAAGGCCAAGGTCGCCTCCGTCGCGAGCATTCTCCAGCCTGGGTCGACCAATACGGTGACCATTGAAAAAGATCAATGGATCACAGCGAGCTTGCTCGAGCACGAAGCTTTGGCACCATTTGTTACATTCGTGCGAGATTTGCTAGAGCTGCCGAATCCATCCGCGAAAGCCGAATCCCAGGCTGAGCTGGTGCAGAGCGGGCCGTAGGACCTGGAAGCTTCCACCGCTCGCTAATCGCATTCGGCGAGCATTTCCTCTTTCGTGCGCAACGTGGTGGTCCAGGAGGAATACCCGTCGGGCAAATTCGCCAAGTCCGCGCGAGCTTCGGACTTGCGGCCGAGCGCGAGGAACGTGCGTGGAGTGGACGAGCAGGCGTAGCCGTTCGAGAATCGTTCAACGTTTCTTTGCCCAGCCCGCACTTTTCGTGCAACATCGGGCCCGAGCCATGGACTACGACTGGAAAGCCCTCACCCCGCACAAGCCGCTCGATCCTGGAGACGCCGCGTATGTGACGCGCGCGTCGGGAGGCGCGCAGGACATCGTCGACTGGGTGCTGGCGGGCGGTTCCACGGTCCTCGTGGGTGGTCCGGCAGGGATTGGAAAGAGCACGGAGCTGGCGCGGGCGGCGGGGCTGTTGCCGAACGGCCGTGTTTCATGTTTTATACCGCTCGACCGGATCGAAAATATGCGTCGCGTGACGCCTGATCAGCTCCTGTCCCGCATCGCTTATTGCCTGGTGTACATCGCGCATGATTTAAAGGGTTTGCCGGTTTCCGAGAGTTTGCGCGCAGCTGTCGGCCTGAACCAGTCTCGACCGCTCATCACCTTGCAGGATTTGGGCGCGAAGTCGAAACCGCTGAGCCCCCCGGCGCTCCTTAAACAAGCGATTTCCGAAGTTGCTCGCCTCGCCCAGCAACGAATTGCCATCATCATCGACGGTCTCGAAAAGGTTCCCCCTGGGCCGCAAGCCACCGAACTCTTCGATGCTTTGCGCGATCTTCCAGAGGAAGTGGACCTCGTGGTGGTCATTCCCTGGCACGCTGCATTCGGCGCGTCATCCGACAACAGTATCGTGCGCGCAGGCGAAAAGCTCATGGCCATCCGCGCCATCGAGGTCGAGGGCGACGCTGGAGAGCCCGGCCGGGTTTTCTTGATGAATTTGCTCGCCAAGCGCTTGGTCCGCTCCGTAGATGACTTCGACCCCGCCAAACGGGATTTGATCGCCGAGGCCGCTCGATGGAGCGGCGGCATTCCCCGCACGTTCTTGCAGCTCATGGCCGACGCAGGCACGTATGCGCGTCTGCGGAATGAGTCGCCATGGCCGGAGCCCGAGGACATGGCCAATGCCGTCGCGGATCAGCAGGAAAGTTTTCGGCGGTTGCTATTGCCTGGCGATACCAAGGCCATCGAAGCCGTTCGCGGAACGGACGGTCGAGAGCTGGACGTGGATAGGAAGGTGCGCCTCTTGGCGCACGGCGTATTGCTCGAGCGATTGCGAAATCGACGGCCGATGCTGGAGATTCACCCGCTTGCAGGTGCAATCATCAATGAAGGGTGGATGTGATGCGCGAGCCGATGCAAGCATTGCTCGGCGCCATCGAGCGCGACGAGGGGGCATCGCAGTGGTTTGGTGCCCAGATTTCGGGCTTCGTGATTGGCTCGTCGGTGAAGTCGAAAGCCTGGTTTCTACGGCATCACGGCCCGTTCGTGTGTCGACCGTCGACGAGGCTCTCGCGATTCCGGATCGCATGGCGCTGCTCATTCCTTACAACGAAGAAGAAGTCGTGCTCGACCTCGATGGAAGCCGGGATCGATTGCGCAACGAAGAGCACCCGCGGACACAACCCATTGTCTTGTTTTTGCTGCGCAAGGGCGATGGACAACGTGCGCTTGCCGAAAAAGCGATCAGCTTGGCCAGTTGGATCAGTGGCAGTGACACGGACCCCGAGGCGCTCGCCGAGATTGACTTGACCGCCGAGCGTAAGCGATTCGAGCAGGAAACCGGGCAAACGCCAGAAGTTTGGTTATCGGTTTTCCGTGCAGAGCGAGTGCCCCAAACGGCGGAGAACTTTGCGCGGGCTTATCGAGCGATGCTGTTGGAGGAGCGATGAAGACGTGGGTCGAGCTTTGCTCGGCGACGACAAGGGCGAGCCTATTCAATTGAAGAAGCTCTCTGACACGGATCAACAGCACGTTCATTTGGTCGAGGCGCGGCTGAGTGTTCTTTTGCTCATGAACCGAGCCAAAGCTCATTTGCGCGCGTTGAGCGTGATGGTCCAGGGCAAACGAGAAGACGGCTCGGATTGGACGGTGGCCGTTCACCTTCCAGACGACCGTGAGCAGCACAGTCCATTGGGTGATCGACA
>CAZETM010000785.1:0-4716 GCA_964514885.1 uncultured Polyangium sp.
TGGCACCGTGGCTGCTCTTGGTCGTCGCGTCGGTCGTATCGATGCGCGTGATGGCTGAAGAGAAGCGTAGCGGCACGCTCGAGCTGCTCATTACTTTGCCGGTGAAGGATCATGAAGTGATCCTCGGCAAGTTCCTCGGCGCGTTCGGCCTCGTGCTCGTGCTGATCCTCGCGACGGCGCTGTACCCGATCATGATGTTCAAGTGGCCTTGGAACCTCGGGCCACTCGACATGGGCCCCGTTGCTACGGGCTACCTTGGACTGGTCCTTTACAGCGCAGCGGCTGTGTCGATCGGCCTGCTCATTTCGTCGCTCACGGAGAGCCAACCGATCGCGTTTTTCGTGACGGCTGTCGTGCTCTTTTTGTTCCACGTCGTTGGCGGCGTTTCCGACAGTTTGCCGTGGCCGTGGGCTCGTGAGGCCGTCTCGTTCATCAGCTTCAATTCCAGGCTCGTGCCCTTCTCGAAAGGCATGATCAACACCCGTGACATCGTCTACTTCGTCTCGATCACCCTTGGCTGTCTGATGATGGCCTTCCGGGCGCTCGAACGACGGAAGTGGGCGTGAGGAGATAGCGATGGAGCGCAAAACCAAAGCCAAAGCGCAAACTGGCTTCTACCTCTTGCTCGTCGCAGCGATCCTCGTCGTAGCGAACGTCATTTCTTTCGGCGCCTACAAGCGCTTCGACATGACGAAAAGCGAGCGTTTTACGCTGTCGAAGGGTTCGGCGCGGCTCGTACGCGAAGGTCTGAAGCAAGACCTGCAGGTCGAAATCTACGTGACCCGCGGTTTGCCCAAGCATGAAGCCTTCATTCAAGATCTCGCAGATCTGATGGGCGAGTACGAGACGGCCTCGAACGGCAAACTCAAGTACACGATCATCGAGCCGAAGACCGACGAGCAAAAGACGGCGGCGAAAGAAGCGGGCCTGCAAGAAGCAGCGTTCGGTGAAGGCAGCGAAACGGGTCGTGATCAAGCGACGATTTCGCGTGGCTTCATGGGCATGGCGTTCAAGTATGGCAGCGAAAAGGAAGCGATTCCGATCCTCTCTCCCGACTCGTCGCAAGGCCTCGAATTTTGGATCACCAACAAGATTCGCGAACTTCGCGACCGTGCCGACAACGTCTACCAAAAGTTTGGCGTGGTCACGGGCAAGGACGAGATCAAGCTGACCGACTCCAACCTCGTTGCTGCCCAAGGCGGCCGCGGCGGTGGTCCCTCGATGAAGGGAATCCTCGATCAAGCGCTGCCTTTCTACAAGATCGAGGAAGTTGATCTGCAGAACGGCGAAGCGGAGATCAACAAGGAGCTGTCGGGCATCATCATCACGCAGCCGGCGAAGGACTACTCCGAGAAAGAACTGCGTCGCATCGATCAGTTCTTGATGGAGGGTAACAAGTCACTCGTGGTTTTCGCAGGCGCGGTGAACCTCAAGGCTTCGGATGCAGCGATGAAGGCCGAGCTGAACACGCACGGCCTGGACAAACTTCTCGATGGTTACGGCGTCGAGATGAAGAAGGAAGCGATCATGGACTGGGGACGTCCTATCCGCATCGCAGTGCCTACGCAAAGCGGTCAAGTGGTTGGCGTTCTCGGATACGGCATGGTCCACGCGCAGCACATCGACGGTCTTGATGAGAAGGACCAAACGCTCGATTCGTCGTTCGCGGGTTTCTTCCGCATCGACGAGCTTTCGTTCCCCTTCCCTTCGACGCTCGTGGCGCATCCGGAGAAACAGCCCGGAGCGCAGATGAAGGTCGTTGCGCGCTCCACGCCGCGCACGACGATCGACACATCGGATGCGATCGACCTCAAGTTCTCGTCACAGGTGAAACCCAAGGGCGAATACGGACAGCGCGCGATGGCCATCTCGCTTGAAGGCAAACTCAAGAGCGCGTTTACGGGCGACAATCAGGGCATCGAGACGCCGGCTGAGTCGAAGGACAAGAGCCGCATTTTGGTGGTCAGTGCGTCGCAGTTCCTGGCCAACCCGTTTGCTCGCGCGGGCAATGCGCCTCCGATGCCGCCGCAAATGCAGATGATGGGTGGCATGGGCGGCGACGAAGACCTGCTCATGCTCAGCGGGGGTTACGCTCAGAATTACCTCACCGCGACGATCCTCGCGTTCAAGAACGTGCTGGATTGGATGGGTGGCGACAGTGATCTCATCGCTGCGAGCGCCAAGCTCCTCCAGGAGCCCAAACTCACCTACTCGGGCATCACCCCACCCAAGTTCGACGCGACGGACGATGAGGCGTCGGCCGTCAAAAAATCCGAGGAGTATCGCATGGAGCGTAGCGAGACTCAAACGCGCGTGAAGTGGTCGCTGACGCTTCTCGGCCCGGTGCTGTTCGCAGCATTCGGCTTGCTCCGATGGCGTCGTCGTGAAAGCGCGCGTGAAGCCATTCGGCTCGATTGATTGAGGACGACGAACCTTATGAAGACCGAGCACAAGATCTACGCGGCGATCGCCATCCTCCTCGCCCTCGGCGGTGGTTGGTACGCCACGAATCAGAAGAAGCAGAAAGAGATCGCCGCGCACTCTGCACCGACGGCGACAACTGACCTTCCGACCATCGCGGTGGCCAAAGACGACGTCGAAGCCATCACGAAGCTCGAGGTCAAGAACGCGGACAAGACGAACATCACCCTCGAAAAAAAGGGTGACGCTTGGGAAGTCACGGCTCCCGTGTCCGCCAAGGCCAATACCGCGAACGTCCGCTCGCTCCTCGACAATCTCAAAGAGATCAAGGTCAAGGAGAGCATCGACCGCGGCACGGGCACGTACAAGCAGTACGAACTCGACGACGAGAAGGGCGTGCACGTCGTGGCCTACAAGGGCGCCGGCAAGGCGTTCGACGCGTACTTCGGCAAGAGCGGCTCACGCGGACAACTCGCACGCGTCGGCGGTAAAGACGGCGTGTGGGTTGTCAACGGCTACTCGCCCTTCCTGTACACCCGCGAGGTCAAGAACTGGCGCGAGACGTCGGTCCTCAAGTTCGAGGACGCCAACGTCATTCAAGCGACGGTGACCAACGCGAACGGTCAGTTCAGCTTCTCGAAGAACGACGAGAAGTGGGCTTCCTCGTTCACGAAGCGGGACAAGGAAGGCAAGCTCAACGAAAAGCCCGAGAAGAAGTGGGAGAAGTTCGACGAAGCCAAGGTCAAGGACATGCTGCGTGCATTCAAGTCCCTGACCGCGGAAGACTTCGGCGACGAGAAATCCGACGCGGGCATCGATGCGGCCGAGACAAACGGCGGCGTCATTCAGATCAAACTGAAGGACAACGCTGGCGACATCACCCTCAAGGTTGGCAAAACGAGCAAGGGCTCGAGCCGGTTTGTCGTGAAAGACGGCGACGACAAGAACGTGTGGGTGATCTCGTCTTGGTCGGCGGATTGGGCGACTGCGAACCACGAGAAGTTCGAGAAGTCCGAAAAGAAAGACGGCGACAAGGGCGGCGACGACGGAATGCCGGATATGCCGCCCGGGATGCCGCCTGGGATGGGACTTCCGCCCGACCTTCAGTGACGAACTGAGGGATGAATGAACGTTCGAAGGCTCCGCTCGCGGGGCCTTCGTCGTTTTGTACGTGAAAAGCCTTGATTTCAGCGGTGATCGGTTTTAGGCCCGCGGGGACATGAAGGCTTCTTGCCGCTGGCTGCGCGAACTGGTTCCGGGTCTCGATGCTTCTGCCGACGAAATCGCTCGGCGCCTCACCCACGCGGGGATCGAGGTCGAGGCGATCACCGAGTTTGGCGAAGGCACGAAATCGCTGGTCGTGGCGGAGGTGCAGAGCTTCGAGCCGCATCCGACACGTAACAAGCTGCGCCTGGTCACGGTGAAGCTGGGCGACGACAAGACGCAGAAGGTCGTCTGCGGTGCGCCGAACGTGCCTGATCCGGGAGGCCTGGTGGCTTTTGCGCCGCTCGACACGCATCTGCCGGCCGTGAACATGACGCTCACGCCCCGAGACATCGGCGGAATCGTCAGTGAGGGCATGTTGTGCTCGGAGCGCGAGCTGGGTTTGTCCGCGGTCGCGAGCAAAGACGAAGATCACGGCATCTTGATTCTCGCGCCGGGTCTCGCAGCGGGAACGCCTTTGCGTGAAGCGATGCCCGAGGTGCACGACCAGATTCTGCATCTTGGTTTGACCCCAAACCGTCCGGATTGTCTGGGCCACCTGGGTTTGGCGCGTGAAGTGGCAACGCTCTTTGGTTTGCCCTTTCAGATGCCCAAGGTTCTTCCGGCCAAACGCATCGCGGAAGGTGAATCCGTCGAACGGCACGTGTCGGTCGCGATCGATGATCTCGAGCGGTGTCCTCGTTATGGCGCGGGCTTGGTGCTCGATGTCACCGTGGGTCCTTCGCCCTCGTGGCTCAAATACCGCCTCGAAGCGCTCGGAATTCGTTCCATCTCGAACATTGTGGACGTGACAAACCTGCTCTTGCTCGAGTACGGACAGCCGATGCACGCGTTCGATCTGGACGACGTGCGAGGTGGCAAGATTTTCGTTCGTCGCGCCAAACCTGGCGAAGTGTTGAAGACGCTCGATGGAGTGGATCGCAAGTTGGACGTGGATGACCTGGTGATTGCCGATGCGGAAGGCCCTACGGCGCTTGCAGGCATCATGGGTGGAGCGAACAGCGAGATCCGTGCAACCACACGTCGCGTGCTGCTCGAGTGTGCGTACTTCGTGCCGCGAGGAGTTCGTCG
>CAZETM010000786.1:0-4710 GCA_964514885.1 uncultured Polyangium sp.
GGAGATTCATCAAAATGTCCACGCCACCGGTCGTGCACAATTCCCTTCATAGTCTCTTCGCACATCTGTTCGTTCAAGACCTTATTCGCTTGTGAGCGGCTCATGATCCGTCTGTCCTGTCAGGGCCTTCTTGAACGAAAACATTTCGTCCACAAACGGTTTGGACAAAAGATCCGCCGCCGCGCGAACCACGTGGAAGGTCAGATAGCTCTGCCAAGCAGTCGGTTTGCCCGTCGAGAGAAGCTTGTCGACCCCCTCGAAGAACCCGGGCGACGTCACATTGACTTGCTTCGCATCCGCAAGACCGAGCGCCTTGAAGTAGTTGTCCCACGCGAATTGCGGGGCCTTCTTCGCCAAATCGTTGCGGCTCAAAAGGTTGTACAGGCTCTTCGGATCACGAAGCTCGACAGCCGTCTTCGACACCTTCGCCATGTCCGTCTCGAGCGCGAGCACATCGGCAGCAGCAGCCGCGGCAGCCTTCTTGTCGACACCCGCCAACACGAGCATCCGCTCGACGTGCTCTACGTACGCCTGACGAACCTTCTTCGACTGCTCGTCATCCCTCGTGTAGAAGTCGCGCTCGGGCAAACCAAGCCCGCCTTGATGCACGGTCGCAATGACGCGTGTCGCATCGCCAGGATCTTGTTCGGCACTGACGATGAACAACGCCGGCATCTGCTTCGTGTGCAAGTCCGTCACGAATGCAGCCACATCTTGCGCCGACTTCACGCCACGCGCGCGCGCCAGCAAGTCCTTGATCGGCTTCACGCCAGCCGCTTCGACTGCCGCTTCGTCCATACACGCGGCGTAGTAGTCACCAATCTTCTGCGTGGCCGGATCAGGTTTCTTCGCAGCCGCTGCATCTTCGAGAATCGTCTTCAGCGCCTGCTCGTTGCGCTTGTTGATTTCGCTGAAGCTACGCACCCACATCGATGAATCGCCAGGGATCTCCGTCGATGCGATCCAGCCGCCGCATGCGAATTGGTAGAAGTCCTGGCAAGGGTCGGCTTTGCGATCGATCGCCGCGGCATCGAGACCAACCGCTGCAAGCGTCGTGTTCACCGGAGGCGGCCCCTTGTCCACGGGTGACGTAACAACTGGCACAGGACCTGCCGCACCCGAATTCAGCTCGGGCTTCGACGAACCACACCCGAGCAACAACGACAGTGTCGCGGAAGCGAGAACTACAGAAGACGAACGCATACGAATCTCTCCATCAGAACGGCATGTTGCAGCGATGCGGAGCAACCGTGACGCTCCGCGGTTGGCCAATGAACGTCAGCCGAAGACGCGTGTGACCCCAAAAGAGAACGACGAACACATCAACCGCGAGCACGAGATCTCGAACGCCGACGCGCGACAAGCGCCACGAAGAAGAGACCTCCGACGAGACCGTGAGCACGGAAGTTTTTCCGTCCAACCACCTCGCACGCGCAGCTCGAGTCGTCCGCAGTGTCGCCACCGCCATCAGCTCCACCGCCCGCGTCATTCACTTCACCGCCAGCACCCGCGGCGCCGCCTCCGGCTCCACCAGCACCTCCGGCAGCGCCGCTACCCGAGCCACCTGCGCCAGCAGCGCCTCCACCCGAACCGCCTGCACCACCATCACCATTCAGCTCGTATGCGCCCTGGTCGATGTTGTCGACGGTCACCCGCGGAATCGACGATGCCGGATGCACGTAGTGATACTTTGGGGTCAAATCAATTCCCCCACCCATCCCGGGAGCCTCTCCCGAATCGATGCACGGAGACTGCGCAGCGAGTCGGTAATCGAAGCTCGCTTGGTTCACGAACATCGGGTCGCCTTGGAAGTTTGACGCGAGCACCGCCGAGGCTTGATTGGTCAGGGTTCCCGGCCCGACGAAAATGTTGTTTCGGATGATCACCGGATCAGCAACGCCGGAAGCGATGTTGATGAACGTTCCGCCATTCGGTCGTTCATTCACAAACGAGTTGTTCACGACAAACAGCTCGTTGCTGGGGTTTGCGGGATTAGCCCCTTCAAGCTGGTAGGCCACGATCGAACCGTTCTGCGTGTTCGCTCCCTGTTGGATCAGGTTTCCAATGACAAACGTGAGGCCACCGTTCGGCACGTCGATCTCGTAGCTACCCGTGCCGGCTTCTTGCGTGAGGCGGTTGTAAAGAACCCATGTCTCGGCCGCGCGGGACTTGAGCAGATGACCGACTATCGAGCTGTGCGAGTAGTTGTGTTTGAAGACGAGTTTGGCGACGCGATTGATGTACAGGTTGTGGCTTTGTCCGTCGCCAAAACCGTTGTTCGCGAACTCGGTGTACTCGATGGTGATCGTGCTCTGCGCGTTGTCGCCCGCGAGAATGCCGTTCTCGTTGTCGTGGAAGTAGCAGCCACGCACCGTGAGGTTCGCGCCTTCTTGGCGAATGCCCGCACCGTTTTGATCCGGCACCGTCGCGCCCATGAACTCGATGTTCTCGATGATCGTGTCGGCTCCCGCGATGACCCAGATCGCTTTGCCGCCTGAGTTGTTCCCGGCCGCATCGATCTTCGCTCGACCACCACCCACACCGCGCAGCGTGAGGCCATTCTTGCTCCAGCCGCAAACATCACCGCTGTAGACAACGGACGAGTCGATCTCGATCACGTCACCATTCGTTGCTGCTCCAACGGCTTGGCAAGGCGTGGCGTAGAGTTTTCCCGGACCAACCTGCAAGGTCGCCGCCGAAGCGATCGATGAACAGAGAAGTCCTGCAAGAACCAAGGGTGCACAAACACGCTTCATGGTGAGCCTCATGTGTCGTCGTCACGAAAAGTCGAACACGTCTCTCGCGCAGCACGTCGCGCTTCTTCTACGAATCGTTGCGTCTTGCCTTCATCCTTGATGCCCGGCGAAGACTCCACACCGCTCGCGACGTCCACCCCGCGAGGACCAACACGACGTACCGCCTCCGCAACATTGTCCGGACGAAGGCCGCCCGCGAGCAGCACGCGACGCACACGCGCAAGAGGCGCCACGAGATCAGGATCGATCTGCACACCCGTTCCACCTCGCTGACCTGCGACACGCGCATCGACGAGTAGCAAGTCGCCCGGGTACGTCGCCGCAAGCGCGATGTCGTCTGCACACGCGACCGCAAATGCTTTGAACGCACGAGGCCCAAGTGCCCGGACAAACTCGGGTGACTCGTCGCCATGAAGCTGGATGCGATCGAGCGGCACATCATCCGCAACGTTGCGGATGAACATTTCGTCCGCGTCCGCGAAGACTCCAACGAGCAACGCACGACCACGAGTGGCGAGTGCGATGGCGCGAGCGAGGTGCGTGTCGATGAATCGAGGTGAGGCGGGAACGAAGTTCAGACCGAGCATGTCGGCGCCAGCTTCGATGGCCATTTCGGCATCGGCGATACGCGTGATGCCACAAACTTTGACGTGAAACGAATTGAGCGGCGGGGTCACTCGATGCCGAGAAGCTCTTTGACCTTCGCGATCACCTGAGGCGCCTGAATAGGCTTGGTGATGTACGCGTTTGCGCCGAGCTGCAGAGCGCGCTGCCGATCTTCCTGCGATCCCTCAGTGGTGATGATGATGATCGGAGTGTCTTTGTGCACCGGATCAGATCGGACGCGTTTGACGAGCTTTAGCCCGTCCATGATCGGCATGTTGATGTCGGTGATGATGACATCGTACTTCGTCGACGCGAGTTTACGCAGACCATCCACGCCGTCGTCAGCCTCAGTGACACGCAGGTTCTTGAGTCGCGCGAGAGCGAACACCAAGAGCTGCCGCATCATGGGCGAATCTTCGACAATCAGGCAGGAATACTCGGCCATGAATCAGTCCTCCAGGTCGAGAAATGCCTGGACACCAGGCACCTTACGACCTGCATCGGTGAAAAGCCGCGCGCTGACGAGCGCGAGGGCAGCCTGCGTGCCCAGGAGCCGGAATAATTCGCCATCCTGGTCGTCGAAGGCCGTCTTTTGAGGCAGCGTGCCGAAGACCGCAATGACGCCGATGGCTTGACCGTCGATGAGCATAGGAACCGCTGCTGCGGGCTGCTCGACGTTGCCCTTCGATACGTCATTGTCTGAGTCATAAAACAACTTACCGGTGGTGAATGCACGACCAATCACGCTGTCATCCACCGCGAGCGTAGCAATATCGGCGAAGTTCTGACCTTCGCTCGCGACTGCAACGAGTTCTTTCTCATCGTTCGATGCGAGGTATACCCCGAATTTTGCTGCACCAAGGAACTGAGCCAATAGCTCTTTGATGTTGCGCAACACGTGACGCACGTTCGCCGAACTGTGAAGCTGCGAAGCTGCAACGTACAAGTTGGCAAGACTCGCCAACTCCGCCTCGACTTCCGCATGACGTGACGAGAAACGATCCTCGTCGACGCTCTTCTTTCCGCCGGTGCGGCCAAGCAATGCGTTCTTCTCGGCCTCGAGCTCTTCGATCTTATGCAAGAGGTCGCGGATCGCCGTGTCGCTTGCAACGTGTGCACGCAAGCGGCTGTTCTCGGCTTCGAGCGCCAAAATACGATCCTGAAGGCGTTCGTTCTCCTTCAGAAGCTCTTCCGTCAACTGCGCGCCTTTACGGAAGAACTGCTGGATAAATAAATCCCGCTCCCTTTTGAGGTCTTCCGGAGGCTGTTCGCTGGGCGGCGCAGATCGCCCTTCGTTTTCGCTCATCGTCACCCTGGGATCTCCAGCGCCCCGGACGGTAGCACGCTC
>CAZETM010000787.1:0-4707 GCA_964514885.1 uncultured Polyangium sp.
ACATCCGCCAAGGCAAGAGCATCCTCGAACACCTCACGCGCGCGAACGAGGAAGCGAATCCCGAGCTGTTTCGCATTGCGCTCAAGCTGGCCACGGGCGCGGGAAAAACCACCGTGATGGCGATGCTCATCGCGTGGCAAACCATCAATGCCGTTCGTCATCCGAGCAGCAAATTGTTCACGCGCGGGTTTCTGATTTGCACCCCGGGGCTCACGATCCGATCAAAGATCGCCTGCGCGTGTTACTGCCCAGCGATGCGGAGAATTATTACGAGCACCGCGAGCTGATCCCCCGAGATGCTGGACGATGTCAAGAAGGCGAAGATCGTCGTCACCAATTTTCATGCGTTCAAGTTGCGCGAGAAGGTGCAGCTCGCGGCAGGTACGCGTGCGCTCGTCGAGGGACGACGCGGCGAGAAGATGAAGACGCTGGAAAGCGACGGGGACATGATCCAGCGGGTGATGGGCGAGCTGGCGAGCATGAAGAACATCGTCGTGATCAACGACGAAGCGCATCACTGCTACCGGGAAAAACCCAAGGACGAAGACCATGGTTTGACGTCGTGAATGTCTGCAGACCTATTGGGCATCCACAATGTTGTGATGGGTGATCGACGCACAAGCTCAACGCGTTGGGGCGTCGTGGAGCAGTAAATCATCAGGCGCGATTTGGCGATCGAAATCGCCAACACATAGATGCGTATGCAAGTCCAGAGGATGTCCGCAGGTCCCGAGCCCGACGACGACATTTCGCACACGGTACTTGTACGCCGTGTGGCGATGGGGCTATAGGGCAAAACCATCATGACGGACGGTGCTGGTGCTGAGCTGACTCGCCTCCTAGGGGCCTTTGGGGCGCCTCCGAGTTCCGTGATTTCGTTGAACGAGCCAACTTCAGCCGCGCATCTGAATTACCTTGACCTTGTCAAGGACAGCGCTCCGGCTGTGGACGCAGTCGTCGAGCTTGCTGGCAGGTCGGTCTTGTACGTTGTTCGAGGCCCTCGAGATCCAGGCGAGATCCGTGCATTACAACATATGCTCATGCAGCGGGGCGCCGCCGATCATCTGGCCGTTTTGGAACCCGGCGTCCTTGCGATCTATCCCGTCGTCACCGTCAGCAAAGACGAATCCAAGCCCATTCGCCAATGGAACGAACGAGATTTCGGCAGCGGGAGCATCATCCCCGAGCTAGCGTGGAGACGCGGGGCGGACGACAACGCTCCGGGCTCGGCGCAGAAGTTACACGAGCGGCTCCTTAAACTGCTCGAGGCGACGACCAACGCGATCATCGACTTGGGGGTGGGAGCTCAGGACGCATTGTCTCTCGTGGGTCGCGTGCTCTTTGTCCGCTTCTTGATCGATCGCGACATCTTGTCGGACCCACACATCAAGACGATAGGCTCGTCGTCCCCGAGGCTTTCCGATGTGATGGCCGAGCCCAAACGCGTGGAAGAAACGAGCGCATGGCTGCACAGGACGTTCAACGGGAACTTTTTGCTGTTGGGAGAGGCAACGACGCCCGAAGGGGAAGAGCTGTCCTGGCCAGGGTTCTGGAGCCGCCTAGGAAAGCGAGGCCCAGGTGTGTGCAAGGAGCTGAGCAAACTTCTGCACAAGACCGATGAAAAAGGGCAATACAGCTTCGCGTGGGATACGCTCGATTTTGGTCATATTCCCGTAGGGCTTCTAAGCCAGGTTTATGAGGCCTGGTATCATGAGCACGCGTCCGATGCCGCGAAGCGCGATAGCGTATGGTATACGCCGCGCTCGATAGCCGAGTATTTGACCGCAGAAGCGTTTTGGGGGTTGCCTGACGACAAACGCGCTTATGCTCGTGTCCTCGATCCTGCTGTGGGCGCCGGAGTCTTCCTTGTTGCTGCCTATCGCGAGATCGCTGGAGCGCGTTGGCGCCTGACGGGCGCGCGCCCTGATAAGAAGGCACTGCGAGACATCCTCTACAAGCAGCTTGTTGGCTTCGACGTCAATGAAGCGGCGCTGCGCCTAGCCGCCCTCTCGCTCTATCTGACCGCTCTGGAGCTTGATCCCGATCCCCAGCTTTCTCAATCGTTGCGGTTTCAGGACCTGCGCCAAAATGGCGTCTTGTTGGACGTTCGTAGCCCTTCGGATCTGGCCCCGGCAAAGCCTGACCTACCACCTCTTGGGAGTTTGGGGCCGCATATCTCGAAGGGCCATGATGAAGATGATGGCTACGATGTGGTGCTCGGTAATCCTCCATGGACGGCGTGGGCCTCCGAGACCAGCCGAGATCCTGCAGTCCACGAGCTGCGACGAACGGTCGAACGAGTTCTCGATGGCGTGGTGCAAGAGCGCCTGGCGGATCCTTTGGCCACGTTCGAGATGGTGGATAACAATCCGGATCTCGCGTTCGTATGGCGTGCGATGCAATGGGCCAAGCCCAAGACGGGGATCATCGCCCTTGCGATCCACGCGCGTCTCCTGTTCAAGACAACCGAGACGGCGACGAAAGCCAGGCGGGCCCTTTTTCGTGCCATGACCGTGACTGGCATCCTCAACGGGTCGGCATTGTCGCAGACGAAGGTTTGGCCCAACCAGGAGGCGCCGTTTTGCCTGCTTTTTGCACTCAACCGTCCTTCACGGTTGGGTGAGGGATTTCGGTTCGTCTCTCCGCTCGTGGACGAATCGCTGAACAGCCGGGGCCATATTCGAATTGATCCACACGCTGTCCACCCGGTATTCCCGGAGCTCATCGAAGAGCGCCCTTGGCTGCTCAAGACGCTCTTTCGCGGGACGTCACTCGACGTCTCGATCGTGGAGCGTTTATTGTCCGCTGCGACGGGCACGCTGGATGGCATGGGGCTCGTCTCGACTCGTGGCTATCAGGAGGGAGGGAGGGTCAAGAAGCCCGCGCCGCACCTCGTGGGGCTGCCGAAGTTCGGGTCGGAAGATTGCAAAAAGCTCGAGACCGCGCGTCTCGAGACCGCGGGTCTGCCCGAATTCGGTACTGCCGAACGAGTTTCCGAGCCGCGAAACAAGAAAGGCAAGCTGATGGCCTTCCAGGGGCCGCTTGTGTTGTACCCCGAAGCTCCCCGTCATGATCTCGTCACGCCGCGCGCTCTATGGTGCGAAACGGGTCTCGCCTTCGACAACTCGTTCTATGGCTTCAGTGCGGCGAGCCATCCCAATGGCGATCTGCTGTCACGTTACGTGCTAATCATTCTGAACAGCCGCGTAACGCTGCATTATGCGCTCATGACCAGCTCCATGCTTGGCGTCGGGCGCAAGCGCCTCGATCTCGGTGACCTGAGGAGCTTGCCGGTGCCCAAGCTCGACGACCTCCCCCCTTCTCTTCGAGCCCAGGTCCGTGAGCTTTCGGAGGTCATCTTGAACGCTCCCAAGCTTCCGGACGACGATATCGATCGCTTGGTCGGACAGATTTACGGACTTTCGAGGCAGGATCTCCAGGTCATCAAAGACGCTGTCTCCACGGCTCTTCCTTTCACGGGGTGTCGTGAGCTTGCGCAAAGGATGCCCAAGCCTGAGGAAATTCAGACGTACTTAGGTGTTGCCGAAGGGATCCTGGCGTCGGTTCTCTATCACGCTGGCCGAAGCGTAAAGGTGAAACGCTACCGTTACGTCGAATCTGAGCCCTGGATCTGGCTTTTGATTCGCACCCAGCCCACGGATCGGTCAACGAGCCTGACGCCTCATGCATATTTGGAAGACGCGTTATTAAAAAGATCATTGCTCGTCGACGCGGAAAAGCTCGCATTCGAGGGGGGCAGTAGCCGCATTGTCGTGCGGGGACGGCGCATGGGGACATTGCTTCTTGGGGTTTTCTCCCAATACCGGTACTTTACGCCCACGCAGGCGCGTTTACTCGCGCTGGATCTGCTGGGCGATGCCAGCCATGAGGCCTGGTTGCGCGGAGTGGAACGATGAGTCGGGGTCCTTTTACGGCTGCATCTCGGGGAATTGTGGGGCTTGCCGGCCCGCCGGTGCAGGATGAGTTGCCTTATGAGGAGCCATTTGCGCCGTCCCACCATTGCCTTATTGTAAAGGCATTGATCGAAGGATTGCGCCGACTCGTCAGCGCAGGAGTATTCGATCCGAAGACCGCGAAAGAACCAACGATCACCTCGGAGCTCATCGAGGAGCTGAATCGGATGCTCCACAACGAGAATGACGAGCCATTACGAGGTTTTTCGCTCGATTCATTTCAGGCGGTGACGGGCAGCAAGTTGAAAAACTGGAATGGCGTGCACCTCGAAAAACAACCTGATATTGCGTTTCGACCGCAGAGGATGTACCCCGGCATTCGGTATCCCGATCAGATGGTCTTTCTGGTCGAATGCAAGCTGGTGACCGATGAGGGGCTTTCTCTTTACGGCACTGAGGGAATGGCACGGTTTGTCCGGGGAGATTATGCGTGGGCCGTGTCGAGTGGCATGATGCTCGGTTATGCCCGCGGCGGTTACGCTCTGCCGAACGAGCTGGGACCTTATTTACGCAACGCACGAACCGACTACGAGGTTGTCAGCGGAGCTGCAAAGCACGATACGGTGCCGGATGTTTACGTCACAATTCATAGCCGGAATCGAGTCACTTGCCTTCCTGCTGATGAGCGCGCACGTATTAGGCTCTTGCACCTTTGGGTCGACATCGCCTGACCAAGCATTCACGTCGCTGAAACCCTGGCCCGGAATGCTGGTGTGCGCCGAAGGGCGGTACA
>CAZETM010000788.1:0-4707 GCA_964514885.1 uncultured Polyangium sp.
CCCTCTCCACTACGTGGAGAGAGGGAGACGGAGGGGGAGACGCGCCCTCCACTAGGTGGAGAGGAGGAGACTTGCGCGTCCATCGCAGCACTTCCGCTCGAATACAGAAACCCAAACCCACCACGAACAACGCCAGCGTAATCATTGGCACCGTCGCGGCGGTCATCAGCGGCGCGTAAAGCCTGGGCATCGGCGCTTGCCAATACGTCCGCCCCAAAAACTCCATATTGTAGTATTCGTGATGCAAGTGGAAATTCGCATACCACCGCAGGCGCGCCACCGTATCATGCCAAATCCACGGCCAACACGCGTACATCACCAGCGGCCCCAACAGCGCCATCGCTCCGAGCGTCTTCAGCGATTGATGCAATACCAGCTTGGGATCTCGTCCCAAAAACTTGGCGCGCACGACGACTACGCTCGAATGCACCACGAACAGAATGGGAAGAAACCACGAATTGTGCTTCGTATCCAGCGCCAAACCAAATGCCAAACCCGTGGCAATCGGCCACGCCCATCCATCTTGTTTTAGGCTTTTCCAATACGCAAGAACCGTCAGCAAAAACATCGTAACGATCGGTACGTCGAAACACGCCAAATGCGCGTGATAGAAAAACCTCGGCATGAACAGCAAACCGAGCGCTGCGAAAAGACCGACCAACCTTCCACGCGCTTGGGCTCCGAAGCGGTACACGAGCGCGACCGCAATGCCCGCGAGCGCGACGCCAGGAAATCGGTAACTCGTGCCCTCCATGGCAAACACGTGCCACTTCTTTTGCAAAAACAGATTCGACAACGCAAATAGCGATTTGATGAGCCCCGGGTGCTCGCTATTGTACCGCCAATAAGTATCGATGGTTTTCCGCTCGAATGCCGCGCTCGGGTTCTTCAGCAGAATGTCGAACCATTTTCCGTACGTGTCCGCGGCATGAAAATAGAAACCCTCGTCGCGGGCATATCCAAGATTGGACATGGTCGCGAGCAAAGCCGCCATCGCGCCCGCCGCAAGAAATGCAGCGACTGCATCATCCTTCCACGTGAGTTTCACGCCGCTCATCTCGAATCCGCCTCGAAACAGAAATGCCGGTGCATATTGTTGCTGCTCGATACGCCGAATTCCACGACGGCGCTTTTCTTGTTCGCATGCAGTCCCAGCGGCATCTCGAACAACGACCAACCGTCGCCGTCTTTATGCTCGTACCGGCCGAGTTCCGCACCATCCACGCGCACGTTCATTACCACCGGCGCGCCGTTCTTGTTGCGCTCGATGACCCAATACAATCCGCCATGTCCGCGCAGAACACTGCCCAACGGCACGCTTGAAAAACGAATCACCACTTCACCCTTGTTCGGAGGATGCGCCCATATACACCGTCGCGGACGAAAGTCTTGATCCGCAATCACCGTCTCGGATACGTTGAAAAATGGGCCGCCAGGACATTCGAATCGTGCCGCCGGGAACGTCGGATGCCCGCCCAGCCCTCCAGCAATCGGACGCGCATTCGTCGTGTATGGACAATGTGCCTTGGGATCCGTGACACGTACATCTGTGCGTCTGGTACCTAGGTTGTCGACGAAGTCGTAAATCAGCGGCTTGTATTGCAGGTTCTCCATCCGGCGCAGCGTAAATGGCCCCGCTTTTCGTTGCGAAAGTTCATGAAACCCAGCCAGCTCGGCCGACGTTTCACCCAGAATGCCGATTTCAAGCGCCGTTTGGTATCTCGTGATATCGGGCCGAGCGACATCCCTCAACGGAAAGAATGCATCCCCGAGCGCTTGTCGGGCCAGCGGATCAGCCCACGATGGCGCCACGATGACGACATCTCCATCGCGTCGTTCTTCGGCCACGGGAGCCGGAAGTCGCGCCCAATCGTCAGCATTCGGAGAACGTTTGGCCTGATAGAAATACAAACCCAATTCCAAGATTCCTAGCGCCACGATCGCCAGCAATCCCGCTCGAGTCCACTTGTGCGAGCCGCCAATCCAGCTCGGCGTTCTTCGCTGCTTATTTTCGTTCGTGGTGGTCATCCCGTGACCTTTCCTGCCTCTTCACGACGCTCGCGCCGTACCAGTGCAATACAAGCCGTCAAGGTCGTCAATGCGACGAGCAGTCCCAGGAAAAACCCTGGCGCACGATATCGAAGCGTGATCGTTTGCGTTCCCGCCGGCACGCGCACGGCCACGCGATTGTCCTGATTCACCAATTGGCCCGTCGATGCCGACCAGCCCTCGTCGAAATTCATGTTGTACACGACCAGCGTATCGGTCACGTTGCCTTCGAGGCTCATCGTCAGCGTATTAAACGTACGCTTCGCGATGCGCGCTGTCCCCTGCCCTTCAGCGACGAACAATTCCCCACGATATTTGGGATCCGTTTTGGCCAATGCTCCTCGGCGGTCGAACGGAGGCGTACCATAACAATTGATGATGCCCGTGTTCGCAACCATCGATAGATAGATCGGTCCGGCCCAGTCGCGTCGTTTGTAGTTGAATGTCGACTCTTGCGTGAAATGGAATTCGCGATCCTTGGGTAGATTGTCCGGAGGCACCATCCACATCGATTGCGACATTGGTAATTGCGAAATTTTCGCGACATTCAGCGCGAGCGCCAAGACGAGGCTCGCTGCTGCCGCGTCCATCCAAGCTCGTTTGCGGCTCGTTCGTTCAATGAGCCTACCGATACCGGCGGCTGCCACGATTGCCAGCAAAAGCACCGCGGGATAGAAAAACCTAGACGGCACGTGTTGAGATTTGAACACCGGAGCAATTGCATGCAAAAGCGTCCACGGCGCACTCGGATGAAACGCGCCAAACCCGAGCACGCCGAGCATTACGCCCGCTACTTTCAGCGCCGATTCTCGCTTGCCCTGCACCAGCAACACACCAAAACCGAGAATGAGCACTCCGGGCAATGAAATGTACATGCCCCATTCGTGCCAACCATACGGGGTGACTCGAGCCGGCCGTGAAGAGTAGCTTTGATCCGGCGACGTGAGCAGCGTAAAAAACGCGCCCAAATCCAGCGTTTCCGTAGATGCGACGAGACGCGGGGCTTTACCGAATACATCCAGCATCGGCAAAAGCTTCGGGGCCGCAAGAGCAATGCCGCAAAGACCTCCGATGGCCAAAATCATCAGCGGTTTCAGGTTCTTGTCGAGCACCACGAGCAGCAGCGCATACAGTCCTAGCGCCAGCACCGTGTGCGGTAATGGATAAATGCCTCCGCTGTACACGAGCGCTGCAAAACAGGCTCCGAGCAGCCCTACATCCAATGCTTTCGACGGCGTTTGTCTTGCTCGCTCGAAGAAAAACAGAGCCCAAGGCAAAAACGCGTACGCCAAATGCCACGAGTGCCCGACGGCTGTTTGCAATCCCCACCGGCCATTGACGGCCCAAAGCGCGACAACCAACGCGCGCGCAGCATGACTTTTCGTGAAACGCGACGCGGCCGCATACGCACCGATCGCTCCGAGCAGCGCCATGCCGATCACTTCGACTCGGATGGCCCAGGGCATCGGCAGCGTCAGGTACGCGGGCAGCCAAGGAGAGACGAGAATCGTGCCGGCTTCGACATACCCCCACGCTGGGAATCCTCCGCACGCGTACGGATTCCAGAACGGCATTTCGCCATGTTCGAGCAGTGACTGCTTGACAAGATACCGATGTGATACTTGTGCATCCCAGTCGTGAAAACCGAGCGTGTGCGTGACGCGCAGCCACGGCAAAACGACTACGAAAACAGCCGAGAAGATCGTCACTGCGGCGATGAAAGCGGCAGCAGCACGTGGCGGATCGGCAGCGATCGCAGCGAGTTGTTGGCGTAACGAGGTCGAAGGCGGCGTAACGGAAGAGTTCACGTGAGGCGCGGACGTTAGCACGTTGCCTCGCAAAGCAAGCTCGGCTAAAGGCATCTGTTGTGCGAGTCGTCAAGCAAGCGTTTTACCAGGCCCATCGGCAAGCAGTTTCAGCACCGCGCGCAAGCCGTATCACAGACACCTTCGTGGAGCTGGCGGGGCAAGCCGAATCGTTGCTTGATGTGGGCGCGGGAGACGGAGCGGTTGCGGCGGAGGTGGCGCGGCGCATCGGAGCGGCGCGAGTTGCGGGTGTGGACGTGCTCGTGCGGCCGGTGACGCAAATCGAGGTGACTCCGTACGATGGCGAGCGGCTTCCTTTCGAGGACGGGGCTTTCGAGGTGGTGACGATTTCGGATGTATTGCATCATTGTGCCAAACCGCGGGACGTGCTTCGGGAATGTTTGCGTGTGGCGTCGCGGTGTGTGTTGATCAAGGACCATTTCCGATTTGGTCCGTTGTCGAATGCGATGCTTTTGGCCTTGGATATGGTGGGCAATGTCGAGGCGGGGGTGCTCGTGCGAGGAACGTATTTCTCGCCGGCGCAGTGGATTGAAATGGTTCGGGATGCTGGGGCGCGGATGACGGCGCTGGTGTGGCCGATGCAGATTCACTCGACGCCGTTGCGCTGGATTACGCGCGATGCGCTGCAGTTTGCGGTGCGGCTGGAGAAGAATTGAAAGGCTCGGCCCGTTCGGTACGTCCGATGCGCAAAGTAACGGTGATGTTACAGGTGCGCGCGCGTGTCACGGTCATGGTCGGGTCATATTTGGGTGACGAAGACACAATGACACAGCAATCTTTTTTGTGCGGACAAAGAAAGGGCGCTCCCACGGAGCACGTTGGTTTCGCAACG
>CAZETM010000789.1:0-4702 GCA_964514885.1 uncultured Polyangium sp.
TGTATTCAATCCAAAAATAGTCTGCAAAGGGTTACGAAGCAATTAGTCGATCGCGCGTGCGGACCATGAAGTCTTGATCGGGGACCACGAGGTCTTGGTCGGGGGCCCGCGAAGTCTTGATCGGGGACCACGAGGTCTTGGTCGGGGGCCGCGAAGTCTTGGTGCATCGACCAAGACTTCTCGTTCGAGAATCTAGACCACGCGGTACGAGCAAAGAGACGGCTCTTGTCGCGATCACGTGGACGAGTTGGGAGCTGGTCGACGTCGTGGTCCTGGGACGAGAGGTCGAGGGACGGGCAGGGCGACATCGTGGGGCGGGGCAGAGGTGTACGAAGGACGCGGTCTTCGAGCGCCTCAGAGGAGAATGTGGAAAGGAAGCGCATCGCTACTATCTCTCTCTTGCTCATACGGTATTACGTCTGGCACTTCCGCTTCATCCGAGTTTTCCTCAACATCTCACACCGCGGACCAACAAAGGGTTGACCTCAGAGTGAGCGACGAATAAGCTGGCGCCCGAGGCACGTGTGTCCACGTTCAGATTTGAAACCAGCGATGTTCCTGTTCCGCTAACAGGATGGGTTGAGCAGCAGCTCGTTAACAAGGTTGGCGGTTGCGTTATCGGTCGCACTGGCACTGGTAAGTCACACGCGGTACGTAAGGCGTTGCCAGCCGCTAACCTTTATGTTGACGTAAGAGCGTCTGATTCCCTGCTTAGCCAGCGCTTCGTGGCTGACATCGCTCGCCAAGTCGGCATCTTTGGCACCGAAGGGAAGCCGATCCTCGAGGCATTCCGAAGCGATGGGCTCGAAGCAAGTTTGCACGAGGCTGAACGAGCCGTGAACGGCCATCCGTTCGTCGTCGATGGGGTGGATGCGCTGCGGGCTTCACCTGCAAGTTTGGATGAGCCAGCCACCATATTATTGCGAGACGAAAAGCAGACGATTCTCACTTGGTTGCGCGACCGTCTTTCTCACTCTCCAACATTTTTGATTGGAGGGAGAAACGTACCTGACGTTGACCCCCAATTCATGCGTCTACACAGGCCACCGGAGAGTTGGCCCATTCGCCTCATCGACGCTCCGGATGGCTATCGGGATTGGCCACTTTTGGCAACACTGGCGAACAACAATCCCGCAATTTTGACCTTGGCGCGTACATTGGTGCCCTTACTGCCTGCCGCCGAATTCAACTCCCTTATTGAAATAGAGCAGGCTTCGGACGATGAACCTACTTGGGTCGTGTTGCTGCACCGGCTTGGTCAGGCGTTTCAAGCGAGCGCTCCACCT
This sequence comes from uncultured Polyangium sp., assembly GCA_964514885.1. Classification (GTDB taxonomy): domain Bacteria; phylum Myxococcota_A; class Polyangia; order Polyangiales; family Polyangiaceae; genus Polyangium. The sequence continues at coordinate 1,287 of CAZETM010000789.1, forward strand.
TCATGGCAAAAATTATTGTCGATTATCAATACGCTTGGCGAAGTGCCGCGGGATGTACTCGCACCACTGCTAGACGGGCGCGCGGATATGCCACAGGCAACGTCGCCATATGGTTTCTTAGTTGAAACGCTCCGGCTTCTCCACGATGAGGATCGGTCAGCACTCGGCATTCTACAGAGGCGAAAGCTCGTGGAGGAACACAATGGTCGACTTTCCGTTCTGCCCGCACTCGTATCCGCCCGTGCACTTCGCTCTCTCACGGAGAGTGAAAGAACACAATTTCTTCCTGCAATTGCACAACAACTCCTTGCTTCGGTCAACGATCCACGAAGTCTTCTTCCGGACCAAGCAGATCGCGTGCTGCGCGCGCATTCCATATATGTTGGGCTGGGTGACTTGAACCAGGCGGAACGCACGGCGTCTCTACACGTTCATGGTCTTGTCGACCTCGCCAGGCGTACAAGCCTGAATGAGCAATATGCCGAAGCATATGATCAATACGACCGAATCTTCGGGATGATGCAATCAGGACCATGGGGCAAACAAGGTCAGGTGGGGGGCCGGCTATTTTCTTATGTTCGCAGCTACCGGACGCTGAATGGTTCACTCGCGGGAAGAGTCGACAACGCTACGTGCCTGGATGAGTACCGCCAAGCTCTCACAGAGTGGCCTGATAACGCCCTATGGCACCAGCGAATTATTGAAACACTCTTACGCTTGGGGCGCCCGATCGAAGCAAAGCAAGCAATCCAAGAGGCGTATGAGCACGTGGCAGAGCACCCAAGACGAGATGACTTCCTGCGTGCGCGGCCTGCTCGAACCGCACTGCGCGCGAACTTGCCGCTCGTATCCCTGGAATTCATCGAGCCCATTATCGACGCAGCCTCCGATGTCGACCCTGAGGCGGCAAGCAATTGCGAATTCGTCCTGCGAGAGTGGGAGCAGGGGTTCGAACTCGACGAACTGCCCTTTCAATTGGCGCCCGGCATTGAAGGCCGCCTCGTATTTCACATTCTGGAAAAAGTGCAATTGCGCAAAAGCCGAGGCGGGTGGAATGCGAAATTGTACCGTCTGTTCATGGAGCGCGAAGCACCCCGGCCGCGCGAAAGCATCGAAGCCCTCGTCGTGCATGTCGCTACGGAGGCAAAACGGTTGATTTCCGCGTGGACTTCCGATCTGAGCGATAAGGATATCCGGCTCAAAGGACGCCTGCTTTCCGTGGTCGATGCCCTCAATAGCGACATCGGCCTGCAGCGCGATACCGAACGCTGGATCGTGGGAAGAATCGTCGGTAAACAATTGATTCCCACGATGCGTGAGTTGCCCCCGGTGCAGATACCCGATGCGCTGCTTCCTGAAAGCACCGAGGGGCTCTACTTCGTTCAGGTCTCCATGCATCGCGACGGAATACCTTCCGGCCCGGTCATGAAAATCGAACCCGCTGGAAGCGGCCGTGGGACGCGCGACTTGGTGGAATTTCTTCGCCGCATGTCAATGGATGCTGCGTGAACGACCATCTCGCCATCTACATGCTCGATGTGGGGCAGGGTGATTCCTCGATTATTCGGCTACCCAACAATCACGTCGTCGTGTTCGATTGCGCCGACGACCAGGTGCTGCGCCAGATCCTGACGGACAAGAACACGCCGGAGATCCAAGCGTTCATTCTGAGTCACCTGGATCAGGACCATATCGCCGGTGCATTGCAATTTCTTCACGATTGGACCGGACCAATCAAGACCGTTTACGCACCGCTCGATCGCGATATCAGCGACGAACACGAGGACGCGAAACGAGCCAAGAAACTACTCGACGCGGTGAACACAGAAAGCAAGGATACCGCGACGAGCCCACGACGTTGGGAACTGGTGGTGGCGGCAAGGGATCGACGGCCCATAGCAAGCGGCGATGCCCACGGGGGTTCATGGTCCCTCACGTTGCTTGCGCCTTCCGGCAGCCAGATCATCGAACGGGAGCGCTCCGGTGAATGGGAAGATCCCAACCGCTATTCAGCCATTTTACGGATACAGGTTGGTGGAAACGCCATGCTGATTGGCGGCGACGCGCCGCTGTTCACCTGGAGTGAGCTTCCGGCCACTGAGCTGCCGGCCAAGGCCTTTCGTATTCCGCACCATGGCGGTGCCCTTGATGATGGGGGAATTCCACCAGGGTGGGACGTAGCACATCTGTACAACCAAGTTGGCGCGGAGACCGCTCTCGTCTCCGTAGGAACGAACAACAGTCACGAGCACCCTCGCAAAGAATGGGTTGCACCCATCGCTGGGGGAGCATGTCGGCTGCTTTGTACCCAGGTAACGCCGAAGTGTCACGCTGCCCTGGAGAGGACTGGAGCCAACGGCCAACTCGCGCGTGACGCGGACAGGATTGAAGAGCTCCGCGGCCGGGTTATTACCCAACAAAAGCAATGGACCGAACCACAATACCGACATCTCACGGACACGAGGCGCGAGGTCCGAAAGGGACAGCTCGAAGTCCCGTGTGCGGGCACCGTGATTGTCAGGATGTACTTCGATGGACGTGTGGACGTACTGCCAAGACCCCAAGGAGGTCATGAGCAGGTGGTGGACGAGTGGGATCAGCCGCTTTGCCGATAGGCGTAAAAATGGCTTTTATTCCAGATCGCCTTCGGCGTCCTTCGCCCCAACCCCCACATGTGCGCGAGGTAGGAGCTTGCCAGGCACGTTTTTGTCGTACCGACCCGAAAAATTGGACATCGCTCAGCGGAAAGTGATACCTTCGCCCGCGATGCATCGTCAGCCAACGCCGCAGCAGAAAAAGTGGGAGACGATTTTTCAGCGTTTCGATCCCGAACGGCCTCCGATGGATCCCGCCTGGCACGTACCGCGCGCGCAGCGCTCCATGAAAAACATCACCCGTGCCCTCGAGCGCCGACACACCTCGCCGCGCATTCTGCTGCCGGGCACGATTGGCACGGGCAAGACTACGGAACTGCGACGCATTGCCGAGGAACGAACGAAACAAGAGTTTGTCGTCATCCTGGATCTCGAACGGCATTTCGATGAAGTTGTCGGAGACCGTCCGGCCCTTTCGAATGTGAGCACGTGGGAAGTCTGTTTTCTGGCCGCTCTTTACGTCTTACGCGAAGCCAAAGAACGACTGGGGTTCGAACTTCCCAAAGAGCATTTGGAAAGCTTGGAGCGGAATTGGTCGCGACTGGCGCTGGCAGCCGGAGAAACGACGAATACGCCCCAGATCGACCTTGGTAAGATGTTATCGTTGGCGTTCACCACTGCGTCGGCGATTACCAAGGTGGCCGCGCCCACGGCCGTGCCCGTGACGATGGGCTTCGATGCTGCGTCTGCCGCTGCAAATGCAGTCAAATGGGTGTGGCCGATGGGCCTCGGAAAAAAGACCGTGAACGATCAAGACGTGGC
>CAZETM010000790.1:0-4690 GCA_964514885.1 uncultured Polyangium sp.
GGGCTGGTGGAATGGGCGGCGCCGGCGGAATGGGCCAAGGTGGTTCCGGTGGAATGGGCGGCGCTGGTGGAATGGGCCAAGGCGGAACTGGCGGAATGGGCGGAGCCGGTGGAATGGGCCAAGGCGGTACTGGCGGAATGCTGGTCGCCTGCGGCAACGGACTGATCGAGTCTGGCGAAGCGTGTGACGATGGCAATCTGCAGCTCGGTGATGGTTGCAGTGACGCGTGTCAATTCGACGGCGTGTGTGGCAATGGCACAAAAGAATCCGGCGAAGCTTGCGATGATGGTGGAATGCTCCCCGGCGACGGGTGCGATGCGGTCTGTGCAATTGAAATGGCAACGACGTGCGGAAATGCTATTAACTTGCAAAATTCGATGATCGTGTCTCGAGACGGGGAAGTCACGACATACAATGGCACGACAGCGGGGTCAGCGCTCGTCAATTTCAGCAATCCGAGCTGTTCGGTGGGAACTACTGGCGTGCCCACCGTTTTGCACCGGTATCGAACGGAATCGACGTTGTCGCGGCTCGTAGCGAAAACGATGCCCATCGGCGGGCCGCTCTTCGATTCGGTGCTGTGGATGGTTTCCGATTGTTTGAATCCAGCGACGGAAATTGCCTGCAATGACGATTCCGGGTCGGGTAAACATGCGCGATTGCGATCGCCAGTGTTGCCTCCGGCGACCGATGTGACGTTTGTTCTGGCTGGTCATAACGCGACCGATGTCGGATCGTATCAGTTTGTCCTGACCGAGCAGCCACTCGTGCCTTTGGCCAATGCGGGAACATGCGCGTCTCCCAATGCCATTTCCAAAGGGCATTATCTCGTGACGAACGCTGGAGCGGGCGTTGCGCAAGGAAGCTGCACGGGGGCGGGTGCACCGGAAGCGGTGATGACTCTATCGCTTGGACAAACCTCCGATGTGCACATTACCGTGACTCCGGAGCTTGCGACACTCGATGTAGGCGTCTATTTACGTGCGGCTCCGTGCGCTGCGGGTGTGGAAATCGGCTGTGCCGAAGCGGGGTCATCGGGACAAATGGAGATTCTTTCGGCGCGGAATCTGCCTGCCGGGAATTATTCGGTCTTCGTCGATGGATTTACCGCCCAGGATGCAGGTCTCGTCCAAATCGATGTCGACGTGAAACCGGTGCTTGGCGTGGGAAAACCTTGCGATCCGAAAGGCCGCGAGAATCGTTGCAATGATGCATCATCGTGCGTGGGCGCCGCGGGCCTGGCGATGTGCAAAGCGCATACGGAGCTGTTCGAAGAAACGTTCGATTTGAATCTTGGTGCAATGACCGTCGTCGATGCGCTGTCCGATGGTAACGGCTGGGGTTATTGCGATCCGGTGCTCGGCTGCACGCAGGACAATACGACGGAAAGCCTATCGGGAGGTGGATTTGCGCTCGTCAAAGACAAGTCCAATGCGTCGCTCGACAAAGAGATATTACGCACGCCGACAGTGAGCACGGTAGGATTTTCCACGGTGCTGCTCGGTTTCCATCACGATTTCGATCATTGGGATCAAGCAACTGACGTTGGGCGCGTCGAGGTGTCCAAAGATGGCACCACTTGGACGGCAGTCGCCACATACACGCTCGATACGACGGGCTGGGTTATGCTCGACGTGTCGGCAGTGGGCGCCAATGGCACGTTGGGAGCGCGTTTCGTTTATGATGATCAAACCGCGGGAGGCGATTCATTCGCGGAAGAGTGGCGTATCGACGACGTACGGATCTTGGGGGTACAATAAATCAGCGCCCGATGATTTCGTCCATCGATAGCGTTCGTCCGAAGAGTTGTTCCACCGTACGCACAGGAATGCCGCAAGGCGGCCGAATGTATCGCGCATTTTGGTGATCATCGGCCGAAACCGTCCAAGCTTTGCGGTGTTCTTGGGCAAAGTCGAGAAATCGCTTGGCCACGTCACCGCGATGGCGTGACGTGTACACTTCGATTCCGCTGGCAAAGTGTAGTGCTTGGTCGGTGCGAGGTTTGTCGCGGTATCTGCCCGGATGCGCCACGACATCGAAGGCTCCGTCCGCACGAATGCTCTCCATGGCTTCTTCGGGCGTCCACCCGAAAAGCTCCCGATCGTCCTCCCAAAACTTCACATGGTGCTTGCGAAAGGCATCGAAGAGCGTTTGCCTTCGCGCACAGATGCGATCGATCATTGATTGAAGCGCCGGGAATTCGCCATCGGGTATTGAAACGAGCGAGCCGTCGGGATCGATGGCCGTGCGGTCTTCTGCGGCAACGGACGACAACCAATCGAGGACAAACGTTTTCCACCGGTTTTGCACGCGCAGGCCTCGAGCATACAATGCTGTGCGATGCAGGCGTGCTGGCTGGACGAACGAGGGCGGGAAGTAGGCGAGGACGTGGAATTGCTCGGCGTCGGAAGTACCGAAATGGAGAAAGCTGGTGACTTCTACGGCCGGCAAAAACCACATTCCAGCGCGTCGGGCAGCCACGGCGGCTGCGGGAATGGCGGCGAGCACGTCGTGATCGGCAACGGCGCATAGGCGCATTCCAATGCTTCGCCGAAAGTCGACATATTCCTCGGGGGTGGCACGTCCGTCCGAAAATCGAGTATGGCCGTGTAGATCGGCGGCAATGTCGACATCCATGATTTGGGTCGCCCGAGTTATCTGTTGTCGATGCCGTATTGATAATTGACGAATGGCTGACCGCCGGGATTGTCGTATTTATCTGCTTTCGATATCTTTTGCCCGTCGGAGTACCATTTGGTCACCACGCCACCCGCCGGGTAATTGGCGACCAGGTATGTGCGCACGTGTACGTACAAGGCCATACGCGACGCCTTTTCAGGAATGTCCACATTGGCCTCGAAGGATGTGCGCCCTGGACCGAGCATTCGTGAATTTTTATTCATGGGCAAAGGTTGTTCGGGACGCCAATCTTGACCATCGTCGAAATAAGCAATCAATCCCACGTCGTGCTCGACGGTGCCATAAACCGGCACCGAGATTGGGCCGAATCTACCGTTGGTTAGTTGTGTGCCGATTTGCCGATCTATCGAGGAAGCATCCACGAGCGTATCGGCGCGCCAATCGCTGTACCCAAAAAGAATGGATGATCCAGCGACTGGCTCGTCCCCCTCGATGATTCTTTCCCGCAGGGCAAACGCGGTATCGAAGAGCATGGTCTTGGTGGGCAATTCGCCCCCGAAGACGGGTTGTGGAACGAATTGGGCCTGATCGAGCGTGACCATGGTATTGTCAATGGTATCGACGATGGTCATGGTAAACCGTATTTCGTCGGCTTTGGCGGGAATGATGGCGGTGCTCGTGACGGCGCGTAAAAGAAACAGGTCGGCACCTTTCCACGAGACAGTCTCGACGTCGAATTCGGAAAATGGTTTTCCCTTGTCCACAGCCGTCATGGAAATGGTTGCTTTGACTGCTTGAGCTTGTTCGAATGTTGGGGTGGGGCCACCCGGGTGTACCCAATCCCAAAGCGTGAGCGCAGGAATGTCGAACGTGAGTTTTTGCCCCACGCGAAGAAATTCGTCGGTCGTGGAGCTTGTAATGACGAAGTCGATCGATTGTCCTGCTCCGGGCCAGCCCGAAATGTCGAAGGTGACGTCGCCTCCCATAAATAGCGGCGTGGCGTCGTGAATGCCGTTGGCTTCTGGAGAGACTTCGGCATCCGTATCGCCGCAGCCCGTCGCGGTCATGGACGCTGCAGCCATGCCGCCCATCACCGCAATCTGCGTTCCTACGCGCTGCACTCGCACCTTGATCATTTTGCACCCTCGTGTCATGAGCCGACGAGCAGCCCCGACATCCGAAGATGCCTTATGTTCTTGGGGATGCAAGAGATATGTTACTATCGCGCACGATGAAGTCCCACCGACTCGTGGAGCTGCGAGTGAGCGCTCGCGCCGAGGCGCAGAGTGTGTCGGTTTCCATTGCGGGGGAAATCAGCGCGTGGGATATGCCACTGGCGGCGTTGGTGCAGCCGGACCCGGATGGCGTGTGGCGTGGGGCATTGTCGTTGGCGCTGCCTCCCGGGATATATGCGTACAAGTTAATCGTCAATGGCGAGTGGTCCATTGACGAGGAATCCGTGCGCAGCCGTTCGGAAAGTGGACGGCGTAATCATGTGCTGGCGGTGGGAGGCGCTCCGGAGCCGATTCTTTTTGCACCCGGGCGACCATGGATTGCGGAAATGGGTCGAGGCGGCGTGCGGGTCGTGGCTGCGCTGAGGCATGGCAATGGCGATTCGCTCGCGGTGAGCTGGCGCGAGCCTGCGGATCATCACGATCACGTCACCACGATGCAATGTGTGGGCATGGAAGACGAGCACTGGATATTCGAGGCGCGTTTGCCCGTGTCGTCGGGCAGGGCAAACGTGAAGTTTGTCCTGGCGAATGGTGCCATGATTGGTGACGATCTCGGTGCGCCCATTCAATGGCATGCGCCACCAGACACGACGCCGGATTGGTGGCATCGGGCAGTCATTTATACGGTATTCGTCGACCGTTTTCGCCCACGGTCGCTTCATCCGCGTTGGGCTCGAGACCCGGGGCCGCAAAAATATGCCGGTGGGCACCTCGATGGAGTCACCCATGCTCTTGCGGGCCTTGCGGAAATGGGTGTCAATGTCGTTTACCTGACGCCCATTCATGAAGGCGCGAATTGTCATCGTTATGATATG
>CAZETM010000791.1:0-4682 GCA_964514885.1 uncultured Polyangium sp.
ACCCGACCGCTCGAAATACCCCACGCCTGCTTCATACAAACGCACCGTCTTGAGCGGCAATGGTGCTGCTTGCGGCGGTGCCACTTGAGGAGCCGCAAAACCGCTCGACGTGAGAACCGCCGCCGCAACTGCAATGGAAATAAAGCGAGCAGACTCGATCATGACGTATTGCCTCGGGAACTTCTTTTGAGCCGGCAGGCAGCGACATGCACTCGCGCCAGTAGTTCCCCAAATTTTGAAAAGCCAAGCTTATTGGAAAAATTCAGTACCCACTTTGCCTCGGACGTGTTACTCCCTGCCGCCAATGCCTCGCTATACCACTGTACTCTTCGATCTCGACGGGACCCTGCTCGACTCGACGCGGCTGATCCTGGACAGCTTTCATTACACGTTCGAAGTGCATGGTTTGCCCGCGCAAACGGACGAATCATTCTTGGCCGGTGTGGGTACGCCGCTTAAAGTCGAATTCGCGAAATTCAGCGATAGTCCGGAACTCGTGGATGCGATGATATCAACGTATCGGGAGTTCAACTTTCGTCATCACGACCGGATGGTATCGGCTTTTCCCGGCTCGGTTGCGTGCGTGCGAGCGCTTGCAGAGGCGGGGATTCGGCTGGGGATCGTGACGAGCAAAGGCCGGCACGGGGCACAAATGGGGCTTGTTTCGTTGGGTCTTGCGGACGCATTCGAGGTGCTCGTGTGTTCCGAAGACGTAACCAAACACAAGCCGGACAAAGAACCGGTTTGTCGCGCCATGGAGCAGCTTGGCTCGAGCGCTGCGCAAACGATTTTCATCGGCGATAGTTTGCACGACATGCGAGCGGGACGCAGTGCATCGGTATCGACGGGCGCGGCGTTATGGGGACCGTTTGCTCGCCAGGCCTTGGCCGTGACTGAGCCAAACTATTTTTTCGACGCTTTCGGAGAAATCACCACGCTCGTTCTCGGGTAACTCGGGTAACTCGAGTAATCATGGGGCGGCGGGCGCTTCCAGTAATTGACCAAATCGGGCAGCGCCGTCGTCGAGAACTGCACGAGATGGAGCATGTGGGTAAACGGGCCCGAGCCGTCATAACCACGCACGTGCAGCTCGCCCTGGTGCGCTTCGGTGAGCGGCTCGAGCGATTTCATGTGCGCATTGGGCAGCACGTTCTTCATCGCGTCCATTACGGGCATCGGCTGCATCAAGCTGGTGGGATTGCGCCGTAAACCTACGTGTTTGAGCACTAGATCGGTCGTTTCGTGCGCATTGTGATAACCGTACGTGGCGATTTCCGAGTGCACGATCGTGAGCAGCGCGTCACCCCGTACGGCTTTTTGGGCGAACTTGCGCAAGGGATCGATTTGTTCGGACTTCAGTTTCTTGGAGTGTGGATCGTATCCACAATGAATTGAATCGATGAGCACGATGGCATTGATGCGGTCGAAAAATTCTTCTTGATTGAGTATCTTGAAAATGCCACCATATCCGGAACTCCACGAGGACAAACCAATGCGGCGCAAGCGTGCGTTCTTCAAGCCTCGCGCTTTCATCACGTTTTGCGCTCGGGAAAGCATCAGCCGCATACCGGCGGGATCCGCAAATCGATCTTCGTACAGGCCAGAGCCCACACCGAGGTTCAAAATGGCGACGACGGCATTGACACCTGCAAAACCGAAGCTTTCCTCGACGAGGTCGGTGTTGCCATTGAGATGCAGGATGAGATCGTATTCGCCATCCGCCGATTCGAACGAAGGCGGGAACATGAGCAGTCCGCCGGCCAAAGGCGCGCGCCAAGAACGATCGAAAAAAGCGTCCGCTCGTTCAGCCACAATAACAGGCGGCGCTGGCGTTTGCGCGGCAGGCAAATCCGGTTTGGGCAAGGTAATGTCGGGTAGCACGACGTGTGCGAGTGGAGCCGACAGCGTCGGAAGCGTACGTGCGTTGGATCCCTTGGACGCGACAGCCAATCCGGTCGCAGCGAGGGCGACGAGACCGCCAAGAATCCAGGTGGTGAGAGGACGACGAAGCATGGGAATCGTCCAATAGGAAACCGGATCTGTGGACGATGTCAAGAGCTTGTGTGGACGGAGCTCGATTTGGCTACTTCGGCGGCTCGACGGGCGCGCACGTGGAAACGCCGGCTCCGACGATGTTGGTGCCGAGATTCGTTTTGACGGTGACGGTCGTTCCGCTCGCGGGGCTGTAACGATCGATTTGAGTGTCACCGGTGGGGCTGGTGAAGAGCCAGAAATCGCCGCCCCAGAACGCGAATGCCCAACCGCTGCCGACGCTGACTGTGGGTTGAGGTGCTTGGCTGAGAATTTTGCCGTTCATCTTGTTGATTTCGGCGATGATGATAGGCGTCGTATTGTAGAAACCGAATACGCGAGCGTCGCCGGTTCCAGTCAATTCTGCCGCGAGCCCCTGGAGTTGATCGTAGGGTCCGACAACGGACAACTGCGGCGGGATGCCGTTGATTTTCGCGAGCCCTTTGCCGGAATAGTCAGCAACGTAAAGAGTTTCCGCGGCGCTGCCGGCGCTATCCGAGACAAACCCCATGCCGAAGGTGCTGAATCCCGCTTGATTCGGGACAAAGCCCGAGGCTGTACACGCGACGGTTTTCACGTCGACGTGGTAGATGTTCCCATCGCTGAAAAGAACCCACGCAATGCCTTTACGATCGACGGCCATGGAGAAAGGCGACGCGAAACCCGCCGGGCAACTGAGCACGCCCTTGAGCGACACCTCGAGTGTGGGTGGGAAGAAGCTATAGAATTTATTGTCTTGGCCGATGATATAGACGAGTTTCGCTTCATCCGAGCAGCCATCGCCGGGCAAACCTCCGCCGGTTCCGGGCAAACCGCCGTCGCCGAACAAGTCGCCTCCTCCTTCGCCGCCTTGTCCTGACGAGCTCGAGGACGCATTTCCGCCTTGTCCTGACGAATTGGATGAAGACGACTCGCCACCGGAGCCGCCCGTAGCGAGGCCAGTTTGCGCTGCGGGGCAGCCGGCAAGAAGCCCCATCACAAGGGGAATCGCACCCACGAAGGACCATCGAACGTATGTCATGAAGAACCTCCAGAGCGACCGAGGATGTGTCTAGTCGCCACGAGCGTCAATTGGCAACTGAGGATCTGTGCGAGACGAGGACAAACCGGCTCGGTTTTGGTGGCGACAGGTGGGGCATCTGTTTCGTTGGGGTGCCAAGTTTTTGGCAATGCTGAAGACTTGGGGTGGAAAGTAGAGTGACCGGTTCGGGGCAAACTCTCGGCGCCCCGGAGCACGTGGCGTGAGTACCTTTTTTCTTGAGAAACTCACGAGGTTGATATTAAATGGTCCGCGCATGGAACGACATTACTTGCCTGGAACGGGCCTCGAGCCCCGCAGTTCTTCGAAGGCGCGCCGGAATTTCGGTGTGCGAGGGGCGGCGCTCGGAACTCTGCTGACGACGTGCCTGGTGGCTTTCCCCGCGGCGGCGGATCCGCCCAAGACGGCAGCGGCACCTGCCAAACCTGCCGCGGCTGCGCCAGCCAAACCCGCGGCTGCGCCACCTGCAACGCCTGCGAAAGCTCCCGTTGCGGCACCTGCAACGCCTCCCGCTGCAGATGCAGCAAAGCCCGCGACTGATGCAGGAAAACCTGCTGCCGATGCAGCAAAACCTGCACCTGCTGTCGACGTGCACAAAGAAGCAGCGAAGAAATTCGACGAAGGCACGAAGGCTCAAAAAGCTGGGCAACACGATAAAGCGCGCGAAGCGCTCGATGCGGCTTTCAAGCTGAAGCAGAGCCCCGAGATTGCTTTTGCGCTTGCACGTTCCGAAATGCAGCTCGGCAAGGCTCGCGATGCAGCCGAGCACGTGGCGTATTTTTTGCGCACGAGCATTACGGCCAAACCCGAGGATCGTCAAGTCGCGGAAAAACTATTGACCGAGGCGAAGGCGAAAGTCGGTTGGGCGACCGTGACCGTGAATATCGACGGCGTGGAGATCTTCGTCGACGGCGCGGTCGTTGGCAAATCGCCAATGGTCGGAGCCATTTTCCTCGAGCCGGGTCAGCGCACGATTGAAGTGCGCAAAGAAGGATTGGAACCGGCAAAGAAGCAAATCGATGCCGTTGCAGGCAAAGAGGAATCGGTCGAGCTAAAACTCGTGCCGCCTGCGCCTCCGCCGCCACCGCCGCCTCCCCCGCCGCCGCCTGTTGCAGAGAAAAGCAGGACGCTGATCCTGGCGGGCTTTGGCGTAGCAGGAGGACTCGTGCTGGTGGGATTGGGAACCGCCATTGGCTCGGGAGTCACCGATTCGAGCAGCTATTCGACCTGGGAAGAGAATCGTTGTACCCGGACGAACCTGCAATGCGTCACTGAATACACCGATACGCAAAACACGTCTGCAACGCTGGGAACGGCGGCGTGGGTGACGCTGGTGACGGGTGGTTTGCTGGGTGGAGCAACGGCGGTGTATGCATTCACGGATTTGTTCACGGGCAAAAAGAAGAATGCAACGCAAACGGGAATCGTCGTGACGCCCGGCGGCGTGATTGTCAAAGGTAGCTTTTGATCGGGGCTGGTAGGCCCAAAGGAAACGAGGAACTTCGCATGAAATTCGTTCGCGCATCGATGGCTGTGGTGATCTTGATTGGGGCTTCTTTGGCAACATTCGCCGGTTGCGAGGCTGATCCCACGCCTCCGGCTTCCACCACGG